>JAQAZV010000323.1:0-7625 GCA_032127155.1 Acidimicrobiia bacterium | reverse complement strand
GATCGACGAACTCGAGGAACGGATAGCTGTCCTCGCCGAGCTCGAGGAGCTCGACCGCATCAGGCCCCCGATCGATGGGAACGACGTCATGGCCCACCTCGGTCTCTCGCCGTCGCGCGAGGTTGGGGAGATCATGGACATGCTCCTCGAACGGCGGCTCGAGGACGGGCCGTACTCACCAGAGGAGGCGTTCGCGCTGCTCGACCAGTGGAAGGCAGAGAACGCGCGCTGACGACTCGACACCGACGGCTCGGCGGCATGCACGAATAGATGTATATGCGTATACCCGTGTAGGCTCGCGCCATGATCGCAGCAGCTGTGCTTGGCGCCTCCGGCTATGCCGGGGGCGAACTCATTCGGTTCCTCGACGGGCATCCATCGATGGAGCTGATCTACCTCGGCGCCAACTCGAAGGCTGGCCATACCCTCGGTGAGGTGCACCCACATCTTGGTGGTGCTGACCGCACGCTCGGGACCCTCTCATCTGAGCGTGCCTCTGCCGCGGATGTCGTGTTCTTGGCGCTCCCACATGGTGCATCGGCCGCACCAGCGATGGAACTTGTCGCCACGGGGACGAAGGTCGTCGACCTCGGGAGTGACTTCAGGCTTGACACGCCTGCTCGGTATCTCGCTGCCTATGCGAAGCCCCATCCGTTTCCGGACCAGCTCGGCACGTGGGCGTATGGGATCCCTGAGCTCTTCCGCTCGACCATCGAAGGCGCGTCGAACGTGGCCGCCCCTGGCTGCTATCCGACTGCGGCTCTCCTGGGGATCGTTCCCCTGGTGGCCGGTGGGCTCGTCGATCCGAGTGACATCATCGTTGATGCCATGTCAGGGGTTTCTGGCGCTGGCCGCGGCGTCGCCGAGGCACTGCAGTTCGGTGCGGTCGACGAATCCGTCAAGGCCTACAAAGTGCTCGAACACCGGCACCAACCGGAGATCGAACGGGGAATCGACGCCGCCGGCGGCGATCCATGCCGAGTCCTCTTCACTCCCCACCTCGTCCCGATGCAACGCGGGATCCTCTCGACGGCCCACCTGCAGACCCGTCCCGGCGTTCACCGCGCCGACCTCGAGGACGCCATCGATGGGGCATATGCGTCGTCGACATTCGTCCGGCGTATCAACCGGTCCCCGGAGACCCGCTGGGTCGTCGGTTCGAACAACGCCCTGGTCTCGGTTCACCTCGATCAGCGATCAGGGAGAACCATCGTGATCTCGGCCATCGACAATCTCGTCAAGGGGGCTGCAGGCCAGGCAGTCCAATGTGCGAATGTGATGTTCGGGCTCGACGAGGAAGCCGGCCTGCCGATGACTGGTTGGATGCCATGAGTGTCGTTGCGGCAGAAGGGTTCTCTGCCGCTGGCGTTGCGAGTGGCATCAAGGCAGAGGGTTTGGATGTCGCGATCGTCCTGTCGGATCGCTCGGCGATCGGTGCAGGCGTCTTCACAACGAATCAGGCAGCAGCGGCACCCGTTCGCCTGAGTCGGGCCCACCTCGCTGCGTCATCAGCAACCAGGGCGGTCGTTCTCAACTCGGGCTGCGCAAATGCAGCCACCGGAATGGCAGGCACGGAGGCCGCGCACAGGACCGCGCAGGAGATGGCCGATGCCCTCGGCATCGACGAGACCGAAGTCCTTGTTTGTTCAACGGGAACGATTGGACCGCAGCTTCCCATCGACACCCTTATCGAGGGCATGTCCGCGGCGCTGGGGTGTTCCGGCACCACCACTGCGCATGGCACGGCTGCGGCAACAGCGATCATGACGACGGACTCGGTACCGAAGGAGGCCGTCGCGCGCGGCGAAGGCTGGACCGTCGGTGGTATGGCCAAGGGGGCGGGAATGCTTCGACCCGACATGGCAACCATGCTGTCGGTCATCACCACCGACGCCGATGTGGATTCAGAAACGCTTGGTGCTGCCCTGCGAGTGGCCGTCGACGGATCCTTCAACTCCCTGAATGTCGATGGGTGTGAGTCCACGAACGATTCGGTCCTGGTGCTCGCCAACGGCGCCTCAGGTGTGACGCCGCCTTCAGAGGATTTCGCGAAGGTCCTCGCAGCCGTCTGCCGTGACCTCGCCGAGCAGATGGCGAGGGACGCCGAGGGAGCGAGTCGGGTCGTGACGATCGATGTCGTTGGGGCACGGGACGATGCCGAGGCTCGCTATCTCGGACGGCTTGTTGCTGATTCTGCTCTCGTTCGTTCCTCATTCTTCGGAGGTGATGTCAATTGGGGTCGGATCGTGGGCGCCCTCGGGACCGCTGACGTCGCTCTCGACTTCACCACGGTTGCCATCGGCTATCACGGCGTGACCGTCTTCAGTGGGGGTGTCGGAGCGGAGTACGACGAGTCGCCCCTCCTTCGTGCCTGCGCATCGGGGGACCTACCGATCACCATCGTTGTTGGTTCAGGAAGCGGTGTCGGTCACGTGGTGACAACCGACCTCACGCCGGAGTACGTCATCTTCAATGGGGAGCGCTCATGACCGGTCACACCACGCCATCAGCATCGAAGCCGCGAATCGCATCGACGATGGGGAAGGCAGGCATCTTCTCCGCGGCGCTCCCGTTCATCCGCCGGTTCAGGGGGACCACGGTCGTGATCAAGTATGGGGGATCGGCGATGGTCGATGAAGACCTCAGGGAGACGTTTGCAGACGACGTTGCGATGCTCCACTACGTCGGCATCAAGCCTGTCATCGTCCACGGCGGCGGTCCCCACATCTCGGCAGCGATGGGGCAACGAGGCATCGAACCCCAATGGTTGGAGGGGCTCAGGGTTACGGACGAGGACACCATACGGGTGGTCCAATCGACCCTGGTCGGCGAGATCAATCCTGACATCGTTCGTCTCGTGAACAACCACGGCTCGGTCGCTACGGGACTCTCGGGACTCGATGCCAATCTCTTCGTCGCAGTTCCCCAGGACGATCGCCTCGGATATGTCGGGAAGGTGACCGAGGTGAACGTGGGCGTTGTCGAGGTGCTTCAGCAGCAGGGGTATGTGCCGGTGATCGCTCCGATCGCGAGGGGTGAGGATGGGAAGACCTACAACCTCAACGCTGACACGGCCGCCGGAGCCCTCGCAGCGGCACTCGGTGCCTCGAAGCTCGTGTACCTCACCGACGTCGAGGGCCTGTATCGAGATCTCGGCGACCACAACAGCCTGATATCGCGGATCACGAGCGCTGAGTTGAGCACCCTGCTCGACAGCGGATCGGCTTCAGCAGGGATGTTGCCGAAGCTGAGATCGTGTGTCGAGGCGATCGAGGGTGGTGTCGAACGGGCACACATCCTCGACGGAAGAGTCCAGCACGCCCTCTTGCTCGAGATCTTCACGCCCGAAGGTGTCGGAACCATGATCACGAAGGAGCCGGTTCCTTGAGGTCGGACACAGAGACGCGACGGCGACATATCAGGAACCTGCTGGTTGCCGTCGACGTGACGAGCCAGGCCGAGATCCGCGGCACCCTCGCCGAGGAGGGTTTCGATGTCACACAGGCCACGATCTCGAGAGATCTCGACGCCATTGGAGCCACGAGGGTCAAGTCCGATGGGAGGACCGTGTACCGACTCCTGACGGCCGACGCAACCGACGAGGATCGTGCGGCGTTGCACGAAGCGATGGATGAGTTCGTCACCGCCATGGTCGTCAGCGGAAACCTGATCGTGCTCAAGGTGCCCCCTGGTGCCGCACAGTTCGTGGCGAGCCGGATCGACAGCGCGTCCATCGACGGGGTGCTCGGCTCGATCGCAGGCGATGACACCATTCTCGTCATCGCCGAGGAAGGCATGGACCCACGAAGGATCACACAGAGACTCGAAGGAACGGAGTAGGGATGGCAGACAGGGGTCGCAACATCAAGAAGGTCGTGTTGGCGTACAGCGGCGGGCTTGACACCTCGGTGATCCTGCAGTGGATCCGCGAGGAGTACGGAGCTGAAGTCGTGGCGTACACGGCCGACGTCGGCCAGGGTGAGGAGGTCGAGGAAGCCAGGCTGAAAGCGCTCGCGACGGGTGCGTCAGAGGCCATCTGTGAGGACCTCAAGGACGAGTTCGTCACCGAGTACGTCTTCCCAGCCTTCAGGGCATCCACCTTGTACGAGGGGTACTACCTGCTCGGCACCTCACTCGCCCGCCCCGTGATCTCGAAGGGCCTTGTCAGGGCAGCCATAGCCACTGGAGCCGATGCCATTGCCCATGGTGCGACAGGGAAGGGCAACGACCAGGTGCGATTCGAGCTGTCTGCCTATGCCCTCAAGCCGGATATCAAGGTCATCGCCCCGTGGAGGGAGTGGGACCTGAAGGGCAGGGCCGACTGTGTCGCCTACGCACAGGAGCACGGCATCTCCGTGCCGGTCACACCTGACAAGCCCTATTCGATGGATGCCAATCTCCTGCACATCTCCTACGAAGGCGGTGTTCTCGAGGATCCGTGGACGGCCCCACCGAAGGGTATGTTCCGCATGACGACCGATCCTGAGGATGCGCCCGCCGAGCCAGAGTGGGTCACGGTCGGGTTCGAGTCAGGAGACCCGGTGTCGGTCAATGGTGAACGCCTGGGACCTGTGGCCCTGCTCACCCTGTTGAACGAGATCGGCGGACGGCACGGTGTCGGCCGGATCGACATCGTTGAGAACCGCTTTGTCGGCATGAAGAGCCGCGGTGTCTACGAAACGCCCGGCGGGACGATCCTCTATCACGCCCACCGAGCCGTCGAGTCACTCACCCTCGATCGCGAGGTCGCGCACCTCAGGGACGAGTTGTCGAATCGCTATGCCGAGATGGTGTACAACGGTTTCTGGTTCGCACCCGAACGCGAGGCCCTCCAGCACTTCATGGACGATCTCCAGAAGCCGGTGACCGGTGAAGCCAGGCTCAAGCTCTACAAGGGCCAGGCCGTCGTCGATGGTCGAAGGTCCGACACGCACGGCCTGTACGACGAGGCGACCGTGACCTTCGAGGCTGATGACGTCTACCGACAGGCGGACGCCGAAGGCTTCATCCGGCTCCAGTCCCTCCGCCTCCGCACCTTCGCCGAAAAGCGACTGGGGGCAGGAGAGTGATGCAAAGCATCACTCTCCTGGAAGGAGTCCTGCCATGAGCTTGTGGAGCGGCGGGCGGTTTGATGACGGGCCTGCGGATGCGTTGTGGCGGTTCACGGTGGATGGGTCGGATCGACGGCTCCTCGAGGTGGACGTCCTTGGCTCGATTGCCCATGTGACGATGCTCGGGGAGGTCGATCTCGTGTCAGGGGATGACGTCGATTCCCTTCTGGGCGGCCTCCATCGCATCCTCGCCGAGGCAAGGGATGGAGACTTCCCGTGGGAGGACGGTGACGAGGATGTGCACAGCGCTGTCGAGCGTCGACTCGGTGAGCTCGTGGGCAAGGTCGCAGGCAAACTCCACACCGGGCGATCACGCAACGATCAGGTCGCGTTGGACCTTCGGCTGTACCTGATGGCCTCGATTGGTGACCGTGTCGAACAGATCGAACGCTTCATCGAAACGCTCATCGAACAGGGCGTCGCGGTCGGTGACGCGATCGTGCCGAGTTATACCCATGTGCAGCAGGCCCAAGCCGTTCCGTTCGCCCATCATCTCCTCGCCTATGCATGGATGCTCGTTCGTGACAGGGACCGATTCGAAGGTCTTCGCTCACGGATGGCTGTTTCGCCGCTCGGTGCCGGAGCCTCTGGGGGCTCGTCGCTCCCGCTCGACACCTCCCGATCCGCGGAGCTCCTCGGGATGAACGGCGCCTTCACCAACTCGATGGATGCCGTCGGCTCCAGGGACCTCGTGGCGGAGTTCGCGTGGTGCGCGACGCAGACGATGGTGCACCTCTCGCGCCTTTCTGAGGAGCTGATTCTCTGGTGCTCGAGCGAGTTCAGCTGGGCTACGTACGCAGATGCGTTCACGACGGGTTCGTCTGCGATGCCCCAGAAGAAGAATCCCGACATCGCCGAATTGGTCAGGGGTCGATCCGCGGTCGCGATCGGTGACCTGACGGCCATCCTCACGATGCAGAAGGGCCTCCCTCTCACATACAACAGGGATTTCCAGGAGGACAAACGTGCCGTCTTCCATGTCGACGATGTGCTGGCGGGTTCGCTGGATGCCCTGACCGGCTTGGTCGCTACGGCGGAGTTCCATCCCGAGGAACCGGACGTGTGGGTGACCTCGCTGGATCTTGCCGAGGCCCTGGTAGCAAGGGGGGTTCCCTTTCGGGAGGCGCATCACGTCGTGGGTCGCCTCGTGTCGACGCTCGTGTCAGAGGGCAGAACCTTCCCGGACGTGACCGCCGTCGAGCTGTGTGCGTTCGATGATCGATTCGAACCCCAGGACCTCGAGCGGCTCGACACAGCGAATTCGATCGGTGCCCGTCGATCTGCCGGAGGCGGTTCCATGGTGTCGGTGGGCAGGCAGATCTCGGAACTCCGGACTCTCCTCGGCTCGTCGTGACTGCCGAGCATCCGGGCACACCGCTCCCGCGCTAGCTCGGGATGGAGGACGGTGTGGTGTCGGTGGGGGCCCGCTCTGATGAGGTCGTCAAGCCGCTCGCGTCGCCCGCCGCCCGAAGCACTCGGGACACGACACCTCACCGCAGTGATCGATGATGTCGACATCGAGGCCGGCCTCGGCAAAGAATTCCACAATCGCACGGTCATCGAGCGTTGTCAGGTCTTCCCCATGCCCAGACCCTTGGCTGGCGCCCTCTGGGTGGGCGGTGATCAGTTGCATCGTTTCCATACCCACAACGTATCGCACGGGTGTGACAGATTGTTGGGATATCGGCTCAATCGTTGCGACGCTCGGCGATCCATCGTCGCATTCGCCGCGATTGCCGTACCGGGCCCTGGAGCCGGTGACCCGCGATGTAGGCAGCGACAACGGCGACCATGGCGGTGGTCCATCCAAGCCACATCGGGAGGAACCACAAGAGGTCGGGAGCGACGAGGAGCAGGATGGCCACGGTCGCCGACGACACGGCGCCGAGGACGACACCGAGCTTCGGGAGGAACATCTGGTCCGGTGAGTTCGCTCGCGGAGCTGAGCCAGGGATCGCCCTGGGTCGTTCATGTGTGAGTGTGTGTCCCATGTCATCGGTATCGGCACGTCACGCGATCGACACGAGAATGGTTCGTCAGGGTGACTAGGTAACTAGTCACCAACGGACCTCCGGTTCCCCGCGATGTCCGATGTGCGGAACCAGATGCGTAGCATCACCGTATGGAACTGAAGCGATATGCCGATCAGCCCCCATTCGCCTTCGGCGACATCGAGCTGCGCGAGCTCACGCCTGAGGCATTCACGATGGCGTCGTTTGCCGAGGTCATCCTCCCCATCGGGATCGAGCGGCCCGCCAGGGAGAACTGCAAGGATCACCGCATCTACATCTGTTTCGCGGGTGAGATCGAGTTCACGGTGGGCGACGAGTCGATGCGGCTCGGTCGTGGGGACGTTCTCCACATCGACAAGGGCGAGATCTACGGCTTCCACAACGGTGGCTACGAGGAGGGGCACTTGCTCCTTCTCCGCGTGCCCGGTGCCGCTCCGGCGGAGGGCGCGCAGCCCTAGACATTGGTTCGGGAAGGCTCGACGTTCAGGCGCCGAGCGGAACG
>JAQAZV010000322.1:0-8600 GCA_032127155.1 Acidimicrobiia bacterium | reverse complement strand
ACGGTCGCCCAGCCGAGATCCGTGAGGGCAGCCGCCATTGGATCCATGATGTCGCGTCCCCACACAGGTCGCCAGAATCCGCCATGGATCAGGCACACCACACCCTTGACCTCCCCTTGGGGAACCCTGACGTCGAGTATCTGATCCGGGTGCTGGCCATAGTCGTATGTCGTGGCGGGCGACCGGAGCGATGAGGAGAGGAGGTTGATCGCATCGAGGTAGCCGCTCGTGCCCCTTCCCGAGATCACCCTCAACGCAGCAGATGCCGTCACCGATGTCTGGCGCCACTCCTCGCGCTCTGCGATGTTCGAGATGTGGACCTCAACGGTCGGCACACCTACGGCCACAAGGGCGTCGTAGATCGCATATGACGTATGGCTGAGTGCACCTGGGTTGATGACGATGCCGTCGCAGCGCGAAGACTCTGCGTGGATCACATCGATGATGGCGCCCTCGTGGTTCGACTGGAACGCCGTGATCCCCACCTGGATGCGAGAACCATGGCGACGCCAGCTCCCTTCGAGGTCCTGGAGCGTGTCCGATCCATAGATGTCTGGTTCCCTGGTGCCAAGGAGATTCAGGTTCGGGCCGTTGATGACGAGGAGTCGCATGGGTCGAGTCTTGATGCTTCCGCGCCGTCACGCAAGCCGCAGGGGAACATGGTCTGGCCTGAAGTCGCGGGCGAGGCCCATCGTGTGCTCGTTCGGTGTCGTGATCGTGACCGAACGTTCGGCAGCGACCTGGTCGATGAAAGCGTCCATGACGTCAGCTGCGCTGACGTCGGCAACATCGGCGATGCTTCCTGTCGCATCGGGGTCCATGGACACACCAAGCGCCTCGTATACCGGAACGAGAACAGCGTTGATGTCGTCAGGATCCGAAACGACGATCATGCCCCCGACCTGGGCCGCTGCTCGGGTCAGTCGCTGCCCGACACCCCTGACCTTTCTGGAGCCGAGGACATGGACGCTGTACTGCCCGGCACAGTACTCCCCAGGGATCTCGCCGACGGTGGCATCGACACCAAGGGCTGCCAGGGTCTTGACGACAGCATCAGCCAGCGTCCGGAATCTCGCATGCATCGTGGCGGCAGCGTCAGGAGCCGGGATGGTCCATGCGAACCTCACGATCGTTGGGGAGAACACGACGGCGCGGCCACCGGCGATGCGCACGGTTGGGTCGTACCCCTGGCTGCTGGCGATCGCGACGGCGTCCGGATATCCCTCGGTGAGCGTGTCGTGCTTGCCAAAGGCGAGAACACGGTGGGGTGTTCCAACCTCGAAGACCTCGCCGAGGTCCCCAGCAGTCACCCCGGCGAGCACGGCACGTGAAACGGCTGTATCCAGGGGGCCGTCCCCGGTGAAGTGGTCGCGGTATACGGTGAGAGGGATCGTGGGCACGCGTTGAGGCTAGGTCATGTCGGTACCCGGGCATCCATGCCATCCTTCAACCGTGAAGATCAACCGAGTCGTCGTCCTTGCGGCCATGGGGGCCATCCTTGCCTCTGGCTGCGGCGAGGCAGGTCTGCTCGACGGCGCAGGTGATCGGACGAGGTCGGTGGTGCACGGAGCGACAACCACCACCGTCGCCCCGATCGCAGTTGCGGCAGGGACCGCGGACGAAGGACTCATACCCGGAGGCGACATCCTGTGGTTCAACGACGACATCGATCCGCAGTTCACTGGTTCCTCCCCAGAGGTCATCGATGCCGTGTGGAAACGTCAGCTCGGCAGCAGATTCGTCCAGGCCTCCCGAAGGGAGATAGCCGCAGCCATGCCCGCGTTGAGCTTCCCTTCGCTCGTGCCCCAGCAGGTGCGGTGGGTGACGAGCCAACTCGTCTACAACGAGACGAGCGGAGCCCTGGATCCCGACACTTCCGCAGCATTCGGACTCTGGACGGCCGAACCGTACCGATCGGACACCGCAAGGCTCGGAGTCCTCAGGGTTGGGCGCGGTTTGCCAGATGACCTCGCTGAGCGCTCAGAGATCTCCGTGATCGCCGTGCCTGACGGTGTGAGCCTCGGATGGACCGAGTCTGGCCACCGATATGAGCTGTTCTGTCGTTCGGAGGTCTCCGAAGAGCTCTGCCTCGAGGTCGCCGAGTCATCGGTGCCCCTTTCGGGACTCGCCCCCTGACATTGCGTCCACGTCCTATGGTTCCTGACTGATGCACGGAGGGTTCGGCGCGTTCATGCGTCACGACGAGAGCCAGGTGCCCGACATCGATCGGGCCCTGTTGCGACGCGTCGTCGCTTACGCAAAGCCGTACGGAAGGCTTCTGGCCGTCATCCTGGTCACGATCGTGTTCATCACGCTGTTGTCGCTTCTCCCGCCGCTGTTCATGCGGACACTGATCGACACGGCCATCCCAGAGGGAGATCTCACGCTCGTGACCCTTCTCGGGCTCGGAATGGTGGCCGTTCCGCTGTTCACCGGGATCATCGGTGTCGGGCAGAGGAATGCGACCGCGCTGATGGGCGAGGGAATCATCTTCGACCTTCGCAGGGAGCTGTTCGATCATCTGCAGTCGATGTCGCTCGGGTTCTTCACCAACACGAAGACCGGCGAACTCATGTCCCGACTGAACTCGGACGTGGTGGGAGCACAGCAGGCAGTCAGTAGCACCTTCGTCACCTTGGTTTCGAACGTCTTTGCGGTGATCGCCACGGTGATCGTGATGGTGCAGTTGGAGTGGAGACTGACGTTGCTGGCCGTGTCGATCCTTCCGCTGTTCATCTTTGCCTCGCGACAAGTGGGCAAGCGCCTCAGGGTCGTCAGACGCCAGCAGATGGAGGCCAATGCCGAGATGACCGGAATGATGCAGGAAACGCTCTCGGTGTCCGGAGCCCTGCTCGTGAAGCTCTTCGGACGCTCAGCCTTCGAGTCAACCCAGTTCGGCGTACGCGCGGCAACTGTGCGGGACCTCGGCGTCACCCAGGCCGTGATTGGTCGCTGGTTCTTCATGGCGCTCGGCCTGGTGTCTGCCCTGGGAACGGCAATCACTTTCTGGCTCGGCGCTGTGATGGTCATCAACGGAACGATCAGCGTTGGGACGGTCGTCGCGCTGAGTGCGTACCTCGCTGCGCTGTACGGACCGCTCTCGGCATTGTCCAATGCACGCGTCGAGTTCACGACCTCGCTCGTATCGTTCGAGCGCGTATTCGAGGTGCTCGATCTTCCTGTCGACGTACCTGCACCTGCCGAGCCGCGCGAACTTCCCGCAATCCGTGGCTCGGTGGAGTTCGATCATGTGTCATTCACCTACGACGCCATCGACTCTGGCCTCGAGTCGGTGAAACGTTTCGGTTGGGGCGACAGCGGAACGGTGGACGATTCCGTCCAGAGGGCACCGGCTGGCTGGGTGCTCGATGATGTCTCGTTCACCATAGAGCCGGGCAGCACCGTTGCCCTCGTTGGCCCGTCGGGTGCTGGCAAGACGACGATGACCTACCTGGTTCCGCGGCTCTATGACGCCACGAGGGGTTCGGTGAGGATCGACGGCGTCGACGTGAAGGACCTTTCGCCAGAGACGATCGCTGAGGCCGTCGGGGTCGTGACCCAGGAGACATATCTGTTCCATGACACGATCGAAGCGAACCTCCGCTATGCGCATCCCGGCGCTTCGATGGATGATCTGATCGAAGCGGCGAGGGCAGCCAACATCCTGGACTTCATCGAGTCCCTCCCAGACGGGATGGCGACGAGGGTGGGTGAGCGCGGATATCGTCTGTCAGGGGGAGAGAAGCAGCGAATCGCGATTGCGCGGGTCATCCTCAAGAACCCATCCATCCTCATCCTGGACGAAGCGACATCGCACCTCGATGCACGATCGGAGCGACTCGTCCAGGACGCCCTGGAGGGGATCATGGCGAATCGGACGAGCCTCGTGATCGCGCACCGCCTCTCAACGGTCCTCACGGCCAGCATGATCGTCGTGGTCGATGGCGGCAGGGTTGTGGAGGCGGGAACCCATCAGGAGCTCCTCGAGGCTGGCGGTCTCTATTCGCACCTCTTCGAGACCCAGTTCCGCGATGCTCCTTCTGTGACGTCGTGATCCGTGCCGCGGCTGTGGCCGTCATTGCGTTGGGCGTCCTATCGGGTTGTTCCCAGCCCCTGACCGTGGACGCGTACGTCGCCGAGGCTTCCCGCGCCGCAGACGCGTACGTCACCGAATCGCAGAACCTGTCATACGACTACCAAAGCACACTCGAGGATGACGTGCGCCGTATCGCCGAGGAGGGTGGAGAGGGGGCCATCGAAGAGGCAACGAATCTCGTCAGCCGTGAAACGATCGCCTATCTCGCCGTCCTCAGTGATGCCATGAGGCGGTATGCCGACGACCTCGACGATCTCGACGCGCCAGGTGCTCTGGCGGACGCCCACGACGCCCACGTTTCCGCCGTCGAGGCTGTGCTTTCCGCCATCCCTGCGACGCGGGATGCCGTGGAGTCTGCGGGGGACATCGCTGGAATCCAGCTTGCGCTCACGTCTTCCGGGTTCGCTGACGGCCAGGCGCGTTGGACGATCACGTGTAGCGCCCTCGAGCAGGCTGTTCGCGACCAGGGGACCGGCCTTGATCTCCGGTGCACCCGGCAGGACCGTCAGCCATGACCGGCCGCCACACGATTCGCGACGTCGGGCAGGAGGAGCAGTCCTCGGTGGACGTCCCCGTCCACGGAGGTGAAAACGTGATGGTTCCGGTCATCAGGGCGATCGTCAGGCCCGTCGGGGATGTGAGTCGAATCCTGCTCCAACGGCGGGATGATCCCTCGGAGTCGGTGAGGGGTGCCCTGGAGATTCCGGGTGGCCGTTGGCGTTCGGGGGAGTCACCGATCGACGCAATCGTCCGCGAGGTCGCCGAGGAATCCGGGATCGCCGTCGTGGCGGTCCATGGGGTCGACATCGAGCGCCTCGACTCCCATCGATCCATCGCCTCCATCAGCCCGTTGATGGTCGCAGCCGGCCTGGAGGCTTCCTATCCGGCGATCCACGTCATCCTGGTTGCAGACGGGGAGGGTTCGCCTCGTCCCGAGCCAGGAGAGACAGCCGATGGGCGTTGGTGGCCACTCGTCGATGTCGTGACCCACATGGAAAGCGACCCGGAAGGGTTCATCCCATCGACCCTCGCCGCGCTCCGGGCCTATGTCGCGTGGCTGGGTTCGACCGGCTCCGCGACCGTATCGAGATGATCCAGATTGTCGATCGTCTTGCGCGCCTCGGGAAGCACCAGGACCGGTCGACCTGATTCGAGCATGACCCTCGCCGAGATGCTCTCCCAAGCGTCCTGATTGAAGATCTGCTTCGTTGCCCCGAGCAGGACGACGTCAGCCCTGAGCTCGTCGGCAGCCGTAGAAATCGAGACTGCGGCATCCGTTCCTTCGAGGATCACGACCTCGCAGGGGATTCGGGCAGTTTGGAGGGCTTGTCGCAGGGGTTCGGTGAGCCGTTTGCCGCGCTCTTCGAGGTACTTCGCTGCGACGTTCGCCTCGGGTTGCCGATCGTCGTGGAGCGGATGCCAGTCGTCTGAGTTCAGGTCCTCGAGGAACGAGTGGGGGACTTCGATGACCGTGAGGACCGTGACGTATCCGGTGCCGCCGACGAGATGGCGGGCGAATTCGACGACCGGCTCGGGGTTCAGGGCACCAGCGGTGGCAACGAGGACGTGCATCGATGTGAGCATAGGATCGATGTCTGCGTGGTGTCTTCGTCAGTCGGGTTGGCTCTCCTCGACGACGGGTTTGAGGTGAGGGAAGCCGAGCTCCTCCCATGCGGTGAATGCTTCGTCATTGGTGACGTCGCGATCGAGGTTCGTCGCCATTTCAAGGCGGAATGAGAGGTAGTCGCAGTACCCCTGATACGGATCGTGGTGTGGGTGGAGGTCGCTGATCCTCAGGATCAGCGGTTCGAACACCGACGCCCGCCAACGCATGGCCGCGACTGCCTTTCCGGTCGAGGACGCGTGACCGAACTTCGCTTCGTGATAGGTGAGGTCGCTGAGGATGACTCTGGCCTGGTTCTCCGAGATGTCGATACCGGTCATCTGACGGAGTCGCTCCGAGTGGTACTGCCGTCCTCCGACCTTCACCCGCATCTTCACGTTCGTTCCGTTGTCGACAGGGATGAGGTCGATGTCCTCCACGGCGAATCCGAGGTTGTTGAGGCGCTCTATCCGTTGCCGAATGCGATAGTGATCCCCTGCCGTCACGATCAGGGAGGTTGTCAGCTCCTGCCAGAGGCTGTGATAGCGGGCAGTGATGTCCGCACCGAGGAAGAGGTCGGCTTCGTCGATATCGCTCCCTCGCTCGGCCGCGATGTCCGCCATCTCGCCTGCGACATTCAGCTCCATGATCGCGAGATCCTCCAACCTCTGACCGCGGGATAGGACGTCGAAGATCCGGGAGGTTTCGGCATCGATCATCACGGCTTCGATTGACGATGCGTCCCATCGATACAGGATGTTCGACAGTGAGCAGTCGCCCCAGTAGAGGCCAGCGAGGTGGAGCTCGACGAGGAGTCCCGCGAAGGCGTCGAGCAGCGCCGTGCGCCTGTGGCCGAAACCGATCCCTGAGAGGAGATCTCGATACGGGAATGCGTGGGACACATACCGCGTGATCACGGCACCTGCGTGCTCCTCACCGGCAGCAACCCACGGGCGTTCGACATATCCAACGGCTCGTGCCGTGTGTCGCGTCACGTCCTCCATTGCCCGAAGGGTGGCGAACTCGTGTTTCGCGAGGCGAAGAGGGAGTTCCTTGATCGCGTAGATCCCTTCCCGGTATGCGACAAACACCACTTCGTGGCGATGGAGTCCTGCCGGCATGTCGACAAGCCTCGTGGTCTCCCACTTGGATATCTTCCTCGACCAATCGAGGTCAACGAAGTCGGCGTCACCAGAGCGGGTGTGGATGAAGGGTGTCTTCTTCATGCGCCTGTGGTTGGCTCGATCGACCGGAGATGATCGAGCCGCTCGCGAATCTCGGTGATCTCGTTCTGATGTTCGGCCTCGAGGAGCCGATTGATCGTGTGGCTGTAGGCACCGGGATCCTGGATGGTGTGGTGGAGGTGCTTCTCCGAATAGCCCTTGGTGATGAAGAGTTGATCGATTTCGAGGAGGCGGTTCTCCAGCATCTCGATCTCGGCCGCGATCGACGCCGGATGCCGTCCTGCGTCGGCGAGGGCCCTTGCCCGGAGGCGAAGTCCATCTCGCCGCTGCTCCAGGTCGAGTCGGTCGGGGTCATCGCCGCCGAGGGCGTCGATGCGGTCACTCAATGCACTGATCGTCGTGAGGAGTTCATCGATCTCTGAAACCACGAGGCCCACCTGTCGGGTGATCGGGATCGTAGCGACTCAGCCGTTGCGTCTGGCGTCGAACCAGTGGATGAAGGCAGCCGACGCAATCGCAACTGCCGCTCCGAGTGCCGCTCCCGCCGTGACGTCCGAGAGCCAATGTGCCCTCAGGTAGACACGGCTCAGGGCCATGCACACGGCGAAGAGGGCCGCAAGCATTTCCCAGTTGCGGCGGCGCGAACCGGCTGGGATGAGCACGATGACAAGGGAAATGGCGACCGCAGCCCCTGCAACGGAGTGACCCGATGGGAACGAGTAGCCCGTTGTCTCGACCAAGGGGAATGGTGGTCGTGCGCGCTCGTAGATCGCCTTGACCGGTCCGACGAGTAGCTGGGACATCACCATGGCGAGCACCCAGAATCCAAAGGCCTCCCAGCGTCGCCGCCACGCGAGGTAACCAGCAACGAGGAAGATGGCTGGCGCGGTGACCCAGGAGCTCCCGATGAAATCGAGCACCTTGGCAAGGGACACCGCGAACGGGGTCTCCAGGGCGATGGCCAATCGATACACCCAGTCGTCGACCAGTTGGACTCGCTCAGCGAGTATCGGGATTGCAAGGGCAACGAAGAGGAACCCCCCGAGAATCCACAATGCCAAGGACAAGCGAAGTGCAAGCGGGTGGTCCTTGAGGAGTGGCCTTTCGTCGAGCCGACGCAGCGGCTCGGGGCTCACAGCATGCCGTCGCGTTCCAGCTTGCGGAAGCTGAATACACCAGGAACAATCGGGAGCCAGAAGGTTGCGATCCTGTAGAGGAACGTGGCAGAAACGGCCGTCGTCGCGTCGAGGCCGAGGGCCGTCATCGCGGCGATGATCGCAGCTTCCGTGGCGCCGATTCCACCGGGTGTTGGCGCCAGGTTTCCCAGCGCCTGACCTCCGAGGAAGACGAGTGCCACAGCGGGAACGGCGAGTCCGCCCCCGAAAGCCTCGAGGCTGAACCACAGCGCCGTGATATACGAGACGATCAACAGCAGGGCACCGCCGAACAGCATGAGGGCCTTCCCGGGCGTGGAGGCGACCGCGACGAGGCCCTCACCCGACGCCTTGATCGAAGGCCAGACCTTCGTCTTGAAGATCTTTCGCGAGAACGGGAGGAAGAAGAGGAGGCCCGACAGGGCGAACACCGCGACCATGCCGACCAGGACGGCGCTTCCGGATGGAAGCTTGATGAAATCTCCCGCGTTCTTGCCGAGCATGAGCACGGTGATGAGGAGCAGCGACATGTGAGTCACCATCGTCGCAACGCTCGCAACACC
>JAQAZV010000321.1:0-6276 GCA_032127155.1 Acidimicrobiia bacterium | reverse complement strand
GGATGGCGACCCGCGGTTCAGCATCCGTTCTCGGGAGGGACGATGTCGGCTCCCTCGAAGCCGGAATGGCAGCTGATTTCATCGCGATCTCCCTCGACCGTATCGGATTCTCCGGAGCGCTCCACGATCCTGTCGCCGCTGTGGTGTTCGCGGCGCCGGTTGGCGTCGATCACAGCTTCGTCCATGGGCGCGCCGTTGTCCGCAATGGTGATGTTGTCGGGGTCGATGTCCCCGACCTCGTGCGTCGACACAACCAGGCGGCCACGCGCCTCATTGCGTGAACCGGGCGCGACGACGGACGACCAAGTGCCAGCCACCGACTAGCGTCGCGGCATGGAGTTCTTTGCGGCACGAGACCTCGATGAAGCGATCGACGCAAAGGCCCAGCGACCCGACGCGCAACTCCTCTCCGGTGGCACCGACCTGATGGTTGACGTGAACCTGGCGCACCACCGGCCCTCGCACGTCGTGTCCCTCAGACGTGTCGAGGAGCTCCGATGTGTTGACGCGGTCCATATCGGTGCAGGCACGACCTGGGCGACCCTCGAGGATTCTGCACATCGGGGGCTGGCCCAGGCCGCAAGGACAGTCGGATCACCCCAGATCCGAGCGGTCGGAACGATCGGTGGCAACGTCGCGACGGCGAGTCCTGCTGGTGACGGGCTGCCGTGGATCGCCGCCGCAGACGCCGGCATCGTGGTTTCGTCCAGGAAACGGGGGGTGCGGACGATCCCGTGGAGCGAGTTCTTCGTCGGCGTGAAGCGAACCTCCCTGATGGACGACGAACTCGTCACGGGAGTCGCTCTGCCCGCAGACCTCCCCTCGGTGCAGGAGTTTGCCAAGGTAGGCGTTCGGAATGCCATGGTGATTGCAACCGTGAGCTGCATGGTGATGCGGGGCGACGACGGTTTCCGCATTGCCCTCGGTTCGGTTGCCCCTACTCCCATTCGGGCAACGCGAGCAGAGGCGATGATCAACGCCGAAAAGGACATATCAGAGTCAACACTCGTCGAGCTTGCGAGACTGGTCTCCGAGGAGGTCACGCCGATCACCGACCACCGATCGACGGCGGCGTACCGACGCCATGCCGCCGGCGTCCTGGCCAGGCGCCTCGTGGAACGGAGCATGGGATGAACGTTCGATTCACGGTCAATGGTGAGGAGAGGGACTTCGACGTCGTTGGCCCCGAAAGCCTCCTGACCGTGCTCCGCAATGACCTGGACCTCCTGGGTACCAAAGATGCCTGTGAACAGGGAGAGTGCGGCTCGTGCACGGTCACCGTGGATGGCGACCTCGTGTGCTCATGCCTCATGATGGCTGCCGATGCTGAAGGCACGGAGGTGACAACGGTCGAGGGCCTCGCCACCGACGGCCATCTCCACCGTGTGCAGGAGGCGATGCTCGAGGCGGGTGCCGTCCAGTGCGGGTTCTGCACACCGGGTTTCGTGATCGCGGGCGTCCACCTGCTGGAGTCGAACCCCCACCCGACGCCGAACGAGATCAAGGAAGCCCTGTCGGGAAACATCTGTCGGTGCACCGGCTACGGAGGAATCCTCAGGGCATTCGAATCGCTCGCCGAGGAGCCCTCATGACGACGAGCGAGACCGAGGTACGTGCCCCGAGTGTCAGGGGAGGCATCGGGGAGAACGTCCGCAGGCCTGATGGTGAACCGAAGGTCATCGGGAACTTTGCCTATGCATCTGACCTCTCGTCACCTGACATGTTGTGGGGGGCGACGCTTCGCAGCCCACATGCCCATGCACGCCTCGTCCGCCTCGATCTCGATCCTGCATGGGCGTTTGACGGCGTTCGGGCCGTGCTTGCCCAGGGCGATGTGCCTGGCCACACCCTCTTCGGACAGGAAGAGCAGGACCAACCGGTCTTCTGCGACGGAACAGCTCGGTACTGGGGAGAGCCGGTTGCGGTGGTCGCTGCCGAGGACGAGGAGACCGCTCGCCTCGCCGCCGAAGCGATCATCGTTGAATGGGAACCGTTGGAACCCTTGACCGATCCGGAACGAGCGGTCGAGTCGGGATCCATCTTCAGGGACATGACCATCCGACGCGGCGACACGGAGGCAACAGGGCTCGTCGTCGTCGAGGGCTACTACGAGACAGCGACACAGGATCAGGCGCCGTTGGGGCCGGAAGCAGGGTTTGCGATACCCGATGGCGCAGGCGGTCTGGACCTGTACGCGACAAGCCAATGGATCCACATCGATCACAGCCAGATCGTGGCATGCCTGGCGATGGAGGCGGATCAGATCCGCTGCCATCCCACCGGGATCGGCGGAGCGTTCGGTGCACGCGAAGACATCTCCCTCCACATCCATGTTGCAATGCTCGCCCTCGCCACGGGGCGACCGGTGAAGATGGTCTACGACCGGTCGGAGTCCTTCGTCGGCCACGTCAAACGCCATCCGTCACGGCTGTGGTACCGGCATGAGGCGAATCGGGATGGAACCCTCGTCAAGGTGACGACCCGCCTCATCTTCGACGGAGGGGCATACGCGCACACGAGTCGGGCCGTGCTCGCCAATGGCGCATTCTTCGCCGTTGGCCCCTATCGATGCGACAACGTCTTTGTCGATGCGGCCGTGGCGAGGACCAACAACCCGCCAGCAGGTGCGATGAGGGGCTTCGGGGCCGTACAGATGTGTTTCGGGTATGAGATGCAGATGGACAGGTTGGCAGAAGCCCTCGACATGGATCCGCTCGACGTGCGTCGCGTCAACGCCGTTGCGCCCGGTGATGCGATGGCCACATCCGGTCAGATCTTCGAGGGTTCGCTCCCCACGAGGGCGGTCATAGATGCCGTCGAGGCGATTCCCCTCCCGGAGCCAGCGGATGGAACCGATCCGAGGGCGCTTCCTGGCGGCACCGGTCTCACGACACCGCCGTCTGCGGTGGTGCGTGGTGTTGGGTATGCCGTCGGTCTGAAGAACCTTGCCTTCTCCGAGAGCTTCGACGACTTCACGGAAGCGCGAGTCGTCATGACTCCTGAAGGAGTCGAGGTCCAAACGGCTGCGATCGAGGTCGGTCAGGGGCTCATCACGGTATGCCAGCAGATCGCCAGAACCATCCTCGGTACGGAGCGGGTGGCGGTCGCCTGGGCCGATACATCCCAGATCGGTTCCGCAGGGTCGACGTCTGCGTCCCGTCAGACACAGATGACCGGCGGTGCGGTCCATGCCGCGTGCGTTGCCCTCAGGGATCGCCTGATCACCGAGCACGGAGGCGATGAGCTTCGCGACGACGGCATCTACCGAGGGGGCCTGAAGGTGGCTTCACTCGATGAGATCTGTCGCGACGGACCTGTCGAGGAGCATGCGAGGTTCCGTCACCCTTCGACGTCCAAACCGGATGAGAACGGTCAGGGAGATGTCCACGCTGGATTCGTGGTTGCTGCCCACAGAGCCGTCGTCGATGTCGATACCGAGCTCGGACTCGTCCGTGTCGTCAGTGTCGATACGGCACAGGATGTGGGGAAGGCCCTCAATCCGCAGGCGATAACCGGTCAGCTGGAGGGCGGCATCATGATGGGCACGGGTTTCGCCGTGATGGAGCAGCTCGTGATCAGGGATGGCGTGATCCTCAATCCGACCTTCACCGACTACCTGATCCCGACCTTCATGGATGCGCCAACCGTGCAGACAAGGATCATCGAGGAGGGCGACCACTGGGGCCCGTTCGGTGCGAAGGGCATCGGCGAGTCACCGACGATCAGCTCGACTCCTGCGATCGTGTCCGCGATCAGGGCCGCTACGGGGCGGGATCTGACCAAGGTTCCCGTACTTCCTGAAGACATCATCGGTATCTGACCGTGTCATCGATCACCGGCATCGTCCTTGCTGCTGGAGCATCCGAGCGCATGGGACAGCCAAAGCTCCTGCTTCCCTTCCGTGGTACGACGATCCTGGGATCGACCCTCGACGCGTTCGCGGCGAGCACCGTCGATCAGGTCATCGTTGTCATCGGCTCCGAGATCGATGCGCTCGACGCGGAGCTCGAGGGACGTGAGGTCACCGTCGTGGAGAACCCACAACCGTCTCGCGGGAACCTGTCGTCAATGCTCTGCGCTACCGACTCCGATCCGGAGGCAGGGGCCTTCGTCCTAGCGGCTGGCGACCTCCCAACGATTGCGGTGGCTGCCATCGATGCCCTGGTCGCCGTGTGGGTGGCAAAGCAACCCTGGGCAACCCTCACCGAATATGAGGATCGAATCGCCCATCCCTTCCTGTTGTCGCGACCGTGCATCGATGAGGTCGCTGGGGTCGCAGGGTCGAAGGTGTTGTGGCGCCTGCTCGTGGACGCGACGGACGACCGTGTGATGCGAGTCGCCCGAGGCGGGAAGGCACCGCTCGATGTCAACACCCCGGCGGACTACGAGGCCCTCAACCGTTGATGGTGAATCCTCAGGTGTCGATGGGTTGATCGTCCACGATGGAGGTCTCGCGTTCTCGCTCCTCCGCAAGGAACTTCTCGTAGGCGCGGTCCTCGAACCTGCTGTCATCGATGACGTACGCGACGATGTGGAACAGCAAGCCGATGCCCCACATGATCGTGACCCAGAAGGCCCACTGCACGCCCCCTCCCGTCACCCAGTCGAGGCCCCACAGGAAGGCGTTGACGATCAGGTACGTCGCGATGTGCCAATAGAGGCCCACAAGGTCGTGAGCCCGCTTCCGAGCCCGTTCCTCAGGTGTTCTCTTCCCGTCGGTCATCTCCCTCTCCCGCCGTTGCTGGTTCTCATTGTCTGCCCGACGGGCCACAGCGTCAATTCCAGAGTCGAACAGCCCCCTCTGTCTCTTCGCAGGCTCCTCGACATCTCCCCTGCCTTCGGCGAGGGAGAACCAACAAAGGCGTTCCCTTCGTTCACCCCTTCTTCTTCTCGCCTTTGGGGGAGATGAAGAAGGGCAGAGGGGGGAGCGGTTGGCTACGGATGTCTCGGGATGTGCGCCCTTCTCTGCGTCGCTTCGCTCCGCGTCCCTCCCGAACTCGAGTCGGCCACTGCGCGGCCGCAGATCTCTGCCGATAGCTGGCGGGCACCGTGGGAGTCGGAGATGGACGACTGGGTGCCCGAGACCTCTGGGAGAGACAGGAAGGAGTTCGCTTCGCTCACCCATTCCTTCTGCTACCTGCTACCTGCCACCTGCTACTTGCTACGCCGAGCCGACGGCGAGGCTCTTCTACATCGTCAGTGCCATGACCGCTTTCTGGGCGTGGAGCCGGTTCTCTGCCTGGTCGAAGACTCGGCTCCATTGGCCGTCGATCACCTCATCAGCGACCTCGATGTTGCGGTCGGCCGGGAGGGGATGCATGTAGATGGCGTCCTCGTCTGCCATCTCCATGCGCCTGGCATCCACGATCCAGTCGGTGTAGTTTGCCGAGATCTTCGCGGACTCCTCGAGATCGCTCGTGGTGAGCATCGAGCCCCACGCCTTTGCGTACACGACGTCGGCACCCCGCATACCCTCCTCGAAATCCTCGACGATCTCGAAGGATCCATGGGCCTTCTTTGCGTTCTCCTCGGCCTGGGCGACGATCTCCGGCATGAGCTTGAACTCCGGCGGACGGGTGAGTCGCACGTTCGCTCCGTACCGGGTCATCAGGAGGATGAGGCTCTGGGGGACGCTGATCGGCTTCTGGTAGCTGGACGCGTAGGCGTAGCTCATGTTGATCGTCAGCTTGCGGGGGTCACCCTTCTGCTCGATGATGGTCAACAGGTCAGCCAATGCCTGATGCGGGTGATACCAGTCGCACTGCATGTTGAGGACAGGAACCCTGCTCGCCTCGGCCACTGCGCGGATGTACTGGTTCCCGATGCCCCAGTCGACATTCCGGATGGCGATTCCGTCGTCGTATCTGCCGAGGATCTCGCCGATCTCCTTCCAGGTGTCGCCATGGCCGATCTGCGTGCTTGTCGAATCGAGGAACATGGCGTGACCCCCGAGCTGCGCCATGCCTGCTTCGAAGCTTGCCCTGGTACGGGTGCTCGAGAAGAAGAAGAGCATGGCGAGCACCTTGTCCTCGAGAAGTGCGTGAGGCTCGCCGAGGGCACGGCGTCGCTTCAGGTCGAGGGCTACGTCAATGACGGTATCCAGTTCGTCCTTCGTCCATTCCTGGGTTGTGATCATGTCGCGACCATGCAGGTGGGTCTGCATCAGATACTCCTCGTGTGTTCGTCGATTGCTGTCATGTTCTGGTTCGTCGCCTGATGAGCCTGAATCGCAGGAGGTCGTCCCTGAAAAAGGACGTGGCTCGAACGATCGGCTCG
>JAQAZV010000320.1:0-5670 GCA_032127155.1 Acidimicrobiia bacterium | reverse complement strand
GACCCGCCCTGGGTCGCCTCTTGGGCAACGATGATGGTGCTCACGAGCAAGGGATGCCCTCCGTTGGTGATGTGGCGGTCCCCGAAACCGACGGAATGCTAGTCAGGCATCCGATCAAACCCCTGCCGCGCCTTGTCTGCGTTCTGCCACGACCGCTTCTCGCCATGCATCGAACGACCCATCGCGGATCGCTACCCGTGCGTCGGCAAGGAGCCGATAGGTGTATGTCAGGTTGTGGAGTGTGATCAGCCGTTGACCGAGGAGCTCCTTCGTTCGATGCAGGTGTCGGACATACGCGCGGGTGTACCGCGTGCAGGTGATGCAGGGGCAACCTTCCTCGATCGGCCTCGCATCCTTGGTCCACTCGGCCCGCTTGATCGAGAGATCGCCCGACCTCGTCAGCGCCTTCCCGTGCCTGGCAAGGCGGGTCGGGAGGACGCAGTCGAACAGGTCGACGCCGCGTTCAATCGCATCCAGCATGCCCTCGGTGTCCCCGAGACCCATCACGTATCGCACTGATGAATCTGGCAGCTCGGGAACGACGGCATCGATGGCCGCAGCCCGCTCTGCGGCGGTCTCCCCCACCGCGAGGCCACCGATACCGAATCCGGGGAAACCGATGTCTGCAGTTGCACGCGCGGATTCCTTCCTCAACTCCGGGTCTGCACCTCCCTGGACGATCCCGAAGAGCGCACGATCCGTGCGCCGTCGAGCGGCCTTGCATCGTTCTGCCCACCGAAGGGTCTGGAGCATGGCGTCCCGCGTCTCGCGGTGGCCGGAGGGCAATGGGACGGGAACGTCGAGGGCCATGGCGATGTCCGACCCAAGAGCCTCTTGCACTTCGACGGATCGTTCAGGCGACATCTCGACCCTCGATCCGTCGTAGGTCGAACGGAACACGAGGTGATCCTCGGTGATTGTCGGGTTCAGGCTGAGCACCTGATAGCCGCCCGAATCGGTGAGGATCGGCCCATCCCACGCCATGAATTCGTGCAGCCCGCCGAGGGAGGCGACAACGTCATCGCCGGGTCGGAGCATCAGGTGGTACGTGTTGGCGAGGACGATGTCTGCCCCGAGCCGCGTGAGGTCCTCGGTATCGAGCGTCCGCACGGTTGCCCTCGTCCCGACAGCCATGAAATTGGGCGTGGGGACATCACCATGGGGTGTCGACATGACGCCGACCCTGGCAGTGCCCGACCTCGATTCCGCGTGCCAGCTGACGGGCTCGGTCATCGCGTCACCTCGATGTACATGGAGTCTCCAAAGCTGAGGAAGCGGTATCCGTTCGCCAAGGCGTGGTCGTAGACCGTGCGCCATCGATCCCCCAACAGGGTCGCCACGAGGACGATCAGGGTGGTCCGTGGTGCGTGGAAGTTGGTGATGAGTCCATCTATGACACGAGGCTCGTATCCCGGACGGATGAACAGATCGGTGGGTACGTCCATTTCACGCACGAGGCCATCTCCGGTCGCTGCAGATTCGAGGGTCCTGGCGACCGTCGTCCCAACGGCTACGACCCTCCCCCCTGCCACCCGTGCCGCTGCCACAGCATCGACAGCATCGCGGTTCACAATGGCGCGTTCGGTGTGGATCGCATGGCCCTCGATCGTCTCGGACGCCATGGGGCGGAACGTATCGAGACCAATCTGAAGTTCGACCTCAGCGATCGAGACGCCCCTGGCAGCGAGCGACCCGACAACCCTGTCGGTGAAGTGAAGCGCTGCGGTCGGGGCAGCAGAGGACCCCACTTCGTCCGCGAACATCGTCTGGTACCGCGTAACGTCAGGAAGCTCTCCCTTGAAATACGGGGGCAGCGGCACCGACCCCACGATCTCGATGAAGGCCTCGATGTCGTCATCGGGGCGGATCACGACCGTGGAGACACCATCGACCGGGTCCTCGAGCACATCGATCGTTCGGCCGCCCACCCCGAGTCGCACCCCGGCACGGAGCCGACGCGCAGGGCGCAGGAGTGCCTCCCACGTCCCATCGCTGTTCGACTGTGTGAGGAGCACCTCGACGTTGCCCCCGGTGTCCTGTCGAACCGCAGGAAGTCGTGCCGCGCGCACACGTGTCCTGTTCACAACGAGGAGGTCACCCGGATCGAAGAGAGTCGCCAGGTCGCGGAATACGATCTCAGTGAGGTCGCTCGCAAGGAGCATGCGCGACGAATCCCTCGGGTCGATCGCCGTCTGGGCGATGCGATCGAGGGGAAGGACGTAGTCGAAGGCTGCGGTCTCCATCGGACGAAAGGCTACGGTCAGAGCAGCGTGCCCTGTTCGTCCGGACGTCCCATCTCGAGCCCGAGGTGGCGATAGCCACGCTCGGTTGCGATGCGACCCCTCGGTGTTCGCTGGATGAAGCCTTCGAGGATGAGAAACGGCTCATAGGCGTCCTCGACGGTCTCCGGGTCCTCGCCGACGGCGATCGCAAGGGTCGACAGGCCGACGGGCCCCCCACCGAATTTCGTGATCACCGCATCGAGGATCGACCGATCGACCTTGTCGAGTCCGTAGTGGTCGACTTCGAAGACCTCGAGCGCCGCATCAGCCGTAGCCTCGTCGATCGCTCCGTCGGATCGGACAGCCGAATAGTCCCTCACGCGTCGCAGCAGCCGGTTGGCGATGCGGGGCGTACCGCGTGAACGCCGAGCGATGGCCTGGCAGCCTTCCTCGGTGATCGTGGTGTCGAGTAATCGTGCCGATCGCATCACGATGGAACCGAGGTCGACAGCCCCGTAGTAGTCGAGACGCGCGACGTAACCGAAACGGTCGCGAAGTGGTGGTGCGACGCGGCCGACCCGAGTCGTCGCACCGATCAGCGTGAAGTCCGGAAGGTCGATCTTGATCGATCGAGCAGCAGGGCCCTTTCCGACGACGATGTCCAGCTGGCCGTCCTCCATTGCCGGATAGAGCACTTCCTCGACCTGTCTCGGAAGGCGATGGATCTCGTCGATGAACAGGACGTCACCCTGCTCGAGGTTCGTAATGACAGCAGCGAGATCACCGGGCCTGTCAAGGGCAGGTCCGGACGTCGAGCGGAACGCTGCACCCATCTCAGCTGCAACGATCCCGGCGAGACTGGTCTTCCCCAGACCCGGCGGCCCCGAGAAGAGGAGGTGGTCAACGGACTCGCCCCTGACGGACGCGGCTTCGATGAGGATCGAAAGTCGTTCCTTCAGGTCGTCCTGACCCACGAACTCATCGATCCTCCGCGGTCGCAGACCGGTATCGAGGTCGACATCCTCGGGAGTTCTCGAAGTCGCGAGGAGCCCTTCTTCGCGCATCATCCCCGCGCTTTGCCGAGTTCGCGGAGGCTCAGGCGGAGCATCTCGGCGACAGGCAGGTCCGGCGGCATGTCGGCGAGCGTACCCCTGATCTCGTCCGGTGCGTAGCCGAGGCCCATGAGAGCCTCTCGAACCTCGGCGAGTGGTCCCTGTACCTCGACGCGAGCGTCAGCGACGTCAAATCGAGGCTTCAGGTCGAGGAGGAGCTTCTGTGCGCTCCGCTTGCCGATTCCGGGGACTTCGGTGAGAGCAGCAAGGTCATCAGAGGCGACGGCCATCCTGAGCTGCTCGTAGGTCAGGGTGGCAAGAATCGCCATGGCGAGGCGCGGCCCGACGCCCGAAACACCGATGAGGAGGCCGAAGACCTCCTTGTCTGCGATCGCGTCGAAGCCAAAGAGCGCCATCTGATCTTCTCGGACGTGCAGATGTGTGTGGAGGACGACTTCTTCCCCCACGGCTGGCAGCCCGGCGAGCGTGCGGGGAGTCACCGTCACGATGTATCCGATGCCGTTGACGTCGATGACCACATCTTCGAGTCCCCGGCTCGCCATCAGACCCCGTACCCGTCCGATCATGACGTCGCCCCGACGCGAAAACGATGCTGCGTGTGGCACAGGGCGATACCAAGGGCGTCTGCGACATCCGCCGGTCCGTTGATATCGGTCAGGCCGAGTCGCATGGCGACGACAGCAGCAACCTGCGCCTTGTCGGCTGAACCTGAACCGGTGATTGCCATCTTCATTTGGGAGGGCGTGTACTCGGCGATCTCGATACCCATCCCGGCGATCGCTGCCATGATCACGCCAGAGGCCCGAGCGACCGACATCGCCGTCGCGCGATTCCGGTTGATGAACACTTGCTCGATGGCTGCCACACCAATGGTGTGGTCGGTCAGCACGCCGAGAATGTCCCTCTGCAGTTCGCACAGCCTCAGAGCTGCGGGCAACGCAGGGTCCGTCCTGATGACACCGGCGGCGATTGCACGCTCCGAAGCACCAGCCACTTCGACGATGCCATACCCGGTGCGGGTCAGACCGGGATCGATACCAAGAACGAACATATGTTCGAATGGTAACCCAGGTGGATGACCAAACCAAGGACGTGCGAAGCCCGACGGCTTCTTGGCGCACCTCGGACGCGACCGAACGGGCGACCGGCAGCATCGAGTATCACCCCTGACATCGTCCTGGTGAAGGTGTGGGGCCTCGACGGCTCCGACAGCGACGGCCGAACCAGCGCCTGCGCTGTCATTCCATGGTCGCGAACACCTCGTCCGAGATGTCGAAGTTGGCGAACACGGCCTGGACGTCGTCGAGATCCTCGAGGGCGTCGACGAGCCTGAGCACCTTCGGCGCCGTTGCCTCGTCGACGGGTATGGAGGTCGAGGGAAGCCACGTGATATCTGCCGTCTCGATGACGGCACCTGCTCCCTCCAATGCGGCCCTCACGGCTTGGAGATCCGAGGGTCCGGAGACGATCTCCCATTGTTCACCGTCCGCTTTGACGTCCTCGGCGCCACCTTCGAGCGCCGCCATCAAGACGGCTTCCTCGTCACCGTCGGCGAGGATGTAGCCCTTCTGGTCGAAGAGGTATCCGACGGATCCCGGTTCGCCGAGGTTTCCACCGTGCTTGTTGAACGCTGCCCTCACATCGGATGCCGCCCGGTTGCGGTTGTCCGTGAGAATCTGCACGTAGAGGGCGACGCCTCCTGGGGCATATCCCTCGTAGAACGATTCCACATAGGCAACGCCTTCGACTTCGCCGGTGCCCCGTGCGATGGCCCTGTCGATGTTGTCCTTGGGGACGGACGCATCCTTGGCCTTCTGGACCGCGGTCGCGAGTGTTGCGTTCGCCGCGATGTCCCCGCCGCCCTGCCGTGCTGCAGATTCGATTGCTTTGATCAACTTGGCGAACAGCTTGCCCCGCGCAGCGTCCTGACGACCTTTGCGATGCTTGATGTTCGCCCATTTCGAATGTCCGGCCACGAAGCCTCCTCAGCGGTCCTCCACGAGGCCAACCAGCATGGCATGCAGGCGTGCGTCCCGTGTGAGTTCGGGGTGGAACGAGGTTGCGAGGATATTCCCCTGACGAACCAACACCGGGTGGACTTCGCCATCGGGGCCCTCCACCTCGGCGAGTATCTCCACGTCAGAGCCGACCTTGTCGATCCACGGTGCTCGAATGAACACAGCGTGCATCGGATCCGTGAAGCCGGTGACCTCGAGATCGGCCTCGAAGGAATCGACCTGGCGCCCGAACGCGTTCCTTCGCACGGTTGCGTCGAGCACGCCAACCTGTGGCTGGTCGTGATCGACCGTGGTCGTTGCGAGGAAGATCATCCCTGCGCAGGTTCCGAGCGCAGGCATACCGGCCTCACACCGTTC
>JAQAZV010000319.1:0-3252 GCA_032127155.1 Acidimicrobiia bacterium | reverse complement strand
GTATGTGTTCAGTCCGCCACGCTCTTCCTCACCGACGTAGGAGAGGACCGTGGTCTGCTGCGTGTCACCGTTCCAGCCGATGTAGTCGACGGGCTCACTCCCAATCGGCCAGCCAATCACGAGGCCTTCTCGCGGAAGGATTCGTGCGTCACCGGAGAAGTCTGCGATCGCATTCATCGTCGTGCGGTTGATCGCGTAGATGTCCAGCGATTCCGCCACCGGTCCGGCGGGAGAACTCATCACGGCCTGGTCGGAGACCACGGCACCGTCGTCGCCGCCGACCTCGAGGGTCTTCACAGACCTCGCGATGGTGACGGGGACGTCCCTCATAAACAGGTTCGCCATGTCGCCGGTCTCCAAGGCCGCGGCATTGAGCATGACAGCCAATTCGCCCTCGTAGTTGCGTGTCGAGTCGACGTCGGCGGGGAACTTCGCCTGAGAGGGAAGCACGACAAACTTGACCCCCACCCCTGCCAACATAATCACGACTCCCAGTACAAGAATCGCTATCCCCATTCCCTTGCTCTTGCCCATGGGCACTCCTCATTCGTTTGGTGGACGCATCGACCGTCCTTGTTCAATGCGTGACGATAGTCGATAGCACCTACGGCCAATGATTAGGAGTCCTTGGCGGGGATCGGCCGTATATTCTCCCATCTGCGAGAATCATGCCCGTTCGCTACGAAAGATCCTTGATGTCCGGCAACGCCGCGTTCAACATGACCGATACCGCCATCGTTTCCATCGCCCATGTGGACGCGCCGGAGGTCGTTACATCCGCACAGTTCGATGAGGTGCTGGCCGCGACGTACGAACGCGTCGGGGCCCAGCCCGGGCTGCTCGAGAATCTCGCCGGGATTCGGGAGCGCCGATGGTGGCCGGACGGGTATCTCTTCACCGATGCCGCCGCCGCGGCAGGAGCCAAGGCCATCGAAGCGAGCGGATTGCGCGTCGACGAGATCGGTCTGCTCATCGACACGTCGGTCTGTCGTGATCGCCTGGAACCGTCATCTGCGGTCACGGTTCACAATGCCCTCGATCTCCCGAGTTGGTGTTTGAATTTCGATCTCTCCAACGCATGTCTTGGATTCGTCAACGCCCTCCAGGTGGCGGGAAACATGATCGACGCCGGCCAGATCAACTATGCGTTGATCGTCGACGGGGAGGGGAGTCGCCTTCTCCAGGAGACGACCCTCGCGCGGCTCGCCGGCCCCGATGCAACGATGGCTGACCTCTTCGCCGAGTTCGCGTCGCTCACACTGGGCTCAGGAGGCGCTGCCGCGGTGGTCGGACGGCACTCGGAGAACCCGGGGAGTCACAGGGTCGTCGGTGGGATCGCTCGTGCGGATACGAGCCATCACGGTCTCTGCGTCGGGAGTCTCGATCAGATGCGGACGGACACAAAGTCCCTTCTCGATGCCGGTTTGCAGGTATCGAAGCTGGCCTGGATCGACTCAGATGAGTTGGGGTGGCTTGATGCCGACCGCTACATCATTCACCAGGTCTCGCAAGTTCATACACGCATGCTGTGCGAATACCTCGGAATCGATGTGGCCAAGGCGCCGCTCACGTTCCCCTTCCTCGGCAACGTCGGTCCCGCGTCGATCCCGATCACGTTGTCCCGCGAAGTCGACTCGCTCGAAGCGGGCGACATGGTGCTGCTCCTCGGTATTGGATCCGGCATCAACGCATCGGCCATCGAACTGATCTGGTGACCACCGGATCGACGTCGCCCGCAGGTCTGCCCCCATCCGGTCTCGACGGCCTCGACCCGCGATGGTCGCGACTCGTTACGACACCCGAACTCGATGGCATTGGCCGAACCTGGCACGTGCTCGACAATCAGGTTGTGAATCCCACGGTGACGCTGCTCTGTGTGCATGGCAACCCGACATGGTCATATCTCTGGCGTGATCTGATCGCACGCGCTCCCTCCAGTATGCGGGTGATTGCGATCGACCACCTTGACATGGGGTATTCGGAGCGCACCGGTACCACACGCCGTCTCCAGCAGCGCATCGATGACCTGTGTGCGCTCACCGACGAACTCGATCTGACGGGGCCGGTCGTGACGGTTGCACATGATTGGGGTGGTCCGATCTCCCTCGGTTGGGCCGAACGCCATCGGGACCAGTTGGGGGGGATCGTGCTGATGAATACGGCGGTTCATCAGCCATCCGGATCGCCTGCCCCGAAGTTGATTCGGATGGTCCGGACCCCGGGGGTTCTGGAGCGGATCTGCACAACGACACCAACCTTCATTCGCGGGACCATGGCGCTGACCAGGCCTCGAGCGGCCCGACCCATCCGAGAGGCGTACAAGGCTCCCTATCGAAGCGCCGACCGGCGCGCTGCCATTGCCGCGTTCGTTGAAGACATCCCGCTCGACGAGGATCATCCCAGCCAACATGTCCTCGATCGCGTTGCCGCCGATCTCGAGCAACTCGCCGATCTACCGGCGCTGCTGCTGTGGGGACCATCCGATCCGGTGTTCTCCGACTTGTATCTGTGGGACCTCGCTGCACGCCTACCAAGCGCCAAGATCCACCGTTTCATCGGTGCAGGGCACCTCACACCTGAAGATGCCGACGTCGCATCGGCGGTCTACGCATGGGTGGACCAACTCGAACACCCGGCGCCGCATACTTCGGTGGGCAAGGAACGGGAACCGCTCTGGGCAGGACTCGACCGGAAGGCGGGCGACGACACCGTCGCCATCGTCGAGATGGGCGCCGATGGGGAAGAGGCATCGATCTCATTCGCCGGGCTCGACGCGGACGTCAGACGGGTCGCCTCAGGACTCGCCGATCTCGGTGTCACCGAAGGGACCCGGGTCGCGCTGCTCCTACCACCCGGCATCGATCTTGCCGTGTGCCTCTACGCCTGCTGGCGGATTGGTGCTGTGGTTGTGGTCGTCGACGCAGGGCTGGGAGTCAGAGGGATGGGGCGGGCGCTGGCGAGTGCGAACCCCGCCTACCTGATCGGGAATCCGCAAGCCCTGGCGGTGGCACGCACCATGCGATGGCCCGGTATCCGCATCGCAAGCGTCACCCTGGATCAGGCGAGGAAACGCGTACTCGCCGTGCGATCAACGCTTCCCGACATGCGCCCCCGCGGCGAAGGACGGCCGGCCCCACCCGCGCCGGGACCGCTCGACGTGGCAGCGGTTGGCTTCACATCGGGAGCAACGGGACCCGCAAAGGGTGTCGTCTACCGGCACCATCAACTCCAGGCCCAGCGAGATGTCCTCGT
>JAQAZV010000318.1:0-3596 GCA_032127155.1 Acidimicrobiia bacterium | reverse complement strand
TCGCGGAGCGCTTCCCTGACGGGAGCCTGGCTCACGCCCAGGTCGCGGGCTACCCGGGTCTCGACGATGCGAGACCCGGGCGCCAGCTCTCCTTCGAGAATCCACGTGAGAATGCGGTCCTTGACCCCCTCGGAGAGAATCTCTCTCGTCACATGGGTCGGTTCCTTCTCTTGTAGATTCGTCATGTTTGCTGTCAGGCTCTCGAGTAGCCCTCTCCTCTCCCTAGAGGATCTCGACGACGCCGTTGGTGCCATCGACCCGCAGGCGATCGCCGGTCTTGATTTCGCGGGTGGCAACACCGGTGCCGGTGACACCGGGAATGCCGAACTCACGAGCCATGACGGCCGGGTGCGCGACCATACCGCCGGCGTCGCACACGATGCCGCCGATGATGGCGAACAGCGTGGTCCATGCCGGGTTGGTCATCTGGCAGACGAGAATGTCGCCCGGCTGCACCTCGTCGAACTCTGCCGGTGAGGAAACGACCTTGGCGATGCCCTGGATGACGCCAGGAGAAACACCCAGACCCTCGATCCTGCCTTTGGTTTCCGTATCGAAGTGCAGCTTCTCAGGGAAACCCCACAGGTTCAAGTATGGGAACTGGAGTTGCGACTCCGTGGCCGTTCCGATGAAGTCCGGCGGACGGATCTTCTCTTGCTCGGCACGAGTCGCACGCCGTTCGGCGACGATCGCCCTCGCATCGAGCAGACTCGGGTCGCCCATCAAGTAGCGAAGCTCGTTGTACTTGAGATAGATGACGTCATCCGGCTCATCGAGGAGACCCATCTCGACCAGCTTCCGGCCGATGCAGATCAGTACCACACGAGTGTGCTGGTGCGTGCCCTGATCGATGTAGAAGTGGTGGTCCGGGGTGAGCGGAGCCATCAGGAGATTGATCTCGTTGGCTGCCTTGAGTGCCTCGAGTTCGTCTCCTTCCTCGATTCCCTCGAGCAGTTCCTCGGCCGCAGCCTTGATGTCTACCTCGAGATGGGCAACGATCGGACGGTGGTCGTAGTCGGAGTCCAGATAGCCCTTGAGCATGTCGAGCACCGGTTCCGGTGTCTCAAACCGTGACGGGTAGATGAACTCGTGGCTCCACACCGCGTGCCAGCCGAACTCGCGCTGATAGGCCTTCAGACCCCCAGCGATGAACTCGCGGCCCCTCTCGGTCGATTCGAGAGCTGCAAGGATGTCGGCACCCTTCTCGTTGGAGAATGCCGCGGCGAGGTCGTCGTCTGCCTTGATCTCGTCCTTCAGGCCGACGAGGACCGCGATCGCGTCCCAGTTGCGGTCGTCGGACGAGTTCTGCAGGCGTCCAAGGATCTGCTCGTGCGTCTGCGTGATCTTGTCCTCGCCGCCGAGGGCTGCGCCAAGAGTGCCGCGGAGTGCCAGTGTCGATGACAGCTGCGAGAAGTTGAGCATCCAGTGGATCTTCCAGTGACGATCGACGATGTCGATGGCGTCCTCGAGGATCACGGCCCAATCCATGAGTGAGATGTTCTCGTAGTCGTCGATCTTCTCTTCGAGATAGGCCAGATTGGCGGCCATCTCGGGGACGAGGCGATTCCTCCACCAATCTGGGAAGTTCGCACCGTATGTCGGCAGGACGGCGCCAAGATAGGCGCCGATCTTGGAAGCGTACTCGGGGTCGTCCTTCGGAACACGCGGAAAGTAGACGTTGCCGAACTCCGTTGCCGGTACGGCCATGTCCGGGTCGCAAGGAACCGCAGCGGTGTAGAGGTACCCGTTGACGACCTTCTTGATCCAGTCCGACGCGAACGGCGTGCCGAACCTGCGGAACATGTGATCGCAGGTGTTCACCCAGTTGGCGATGTCGTCATACATCGGCGACACGGGGCGGGGGCAGTGCAGATCGTCGTAGACCCAGAACAGCTTCTTCTCTTGCTCCGACTCCCATTCGACGGGGAAGCTCTCGTCTCCGAAGAACTCCGCAACGACCTTGCTGGTATCTACCATCTGGAACATCTCCTTCCTCAATCGACCTACGCCGGGATCGCACCTCGGCACGACCTCAGTCCGGCGCCCTGCGTCTTCTCAGAAATAGCCGACTCGTGTCTTCGTGCTCCTCTCCCTACGTCAGTCGAATCCGACCCAAGTGTGACGCCCGGCGGGAGCGTCGCATCGGGGGTCCATCATCTCCGGCACGGTGGACTCCGCGCAGCGTGAATGCAGCGATACTCACACCCCCGAAACCACAAGAGATCCAGTCGTAGCAACGAGAATCCCCCGAACGGTGGTCGGGGCGGATGGTGTTCTCGAGGCGAGAGCCGTCACCCGGGCAATGTCATCCTTCGACATCTTCACGCATCATCCTCGATAATCGATTACTTGCAGTCTACGGACACGGGCAAGGGTCCGTCAACTCGGGAATCAACGAGAATCGGCGTGGTGGGCGGCCGGGAATCCCATCCAAGGGGCGTCGCGGCGGGGTCGTGCCACCGGCTCCAGATGCCGGCAGGATCTGCGCGCCACTCACTCAGCTGCGAGCTGGAAGCTGGTAGCTCAGAACGCTCGACTGAGCTTCAGCCGACCGTACTCCCGCCGTTCTCCAACTCCGCAAGCCCCTGCAGAACCTTCTCCGGGGTGATCGGAAGATCCCTGATGCGGACCCCGATCGCGTCGAACAAAGCGTTGGCAATCGCCGGCGGGGTTGCGGCCGCCGCCGGTTCGCCGACTCCCTTGGCCCCGTACGGGGCTTCGTTGTGTACCGATTCCACGATGATGGGGACGATCTCGGGGGAGTCCTGGATCGTCGCGACTTTGTAGTCGGCAAGACTTCCGTTCTCGATCCGACCATCGCAGTACGAGAAGCTCTCAAAGAGTGCGTTGGAGAGACCCATGACGGCACCACCTTCGATCTGCTGTTCGACCGTCATCGGGTTGATCGCTTTCCCAACATCTGCAGCGGCGGCGATCTTCAGCACGCGGATCACTCCCGTCTCGATGTCGACCTCGATCTCGGCGGCCTGGGTGCACAGCATCCAGAAGATGCTGCTCATCCACTCCTCCCCCGGATCGGCCTTGAGGAGCGGCGAACCCTGGCTCGAGAAACGAGAACCGGCGGTGATCGAGTACCCCTCTCCGGAGTACTCCGCCAACAGATCTTTCAGCGTGATCCGCAGTTCGCCCTCCACGTCGTAGATGGCCCCGTTGCGCAGCTCGAGGGCATCCGGGTCGACGCTCAAGGTATCGCCGGCAAGATCGAGGACCTCATCGCGAATCTCCGCTCCGGCCATGAGGATCGCATTCCCCATGTGATAGGTCGTTCGGCTCGACGCGACCGGCCCGTTGTATGGGGTCAGCGCGGTATCGGTGGCCGGGACCGAAACATCGTCGAGAGGGACACCGATTGCGTCGGCAGCCATCTGGGCGAGGACGGTGTCCTGCCCTGATCCGATTTCTGGAGCGGCGCAGATGACGGCCACACGGCCATCGTGAGCAAGGTTGATCAGACAATTCGAACTCGAAGGGGTCATCGTGGGTTTGATCATCGTGGCGATTCCCTTACCCCGGCGGAGGTGAGGAGCAGGCTCACGTTCGACCGCTCCCCAACCGATCTCGACGGCCGTTCGCTC
>JAQAZV010000317.1:0-2665 GCA_032127155.1 Acidimicrobiia bacterium | reverse complement strand
TCCTGGTTTGCCTCGTGCTACTACATCTCCGCCGTGGAACTGCCCTCCATCTCGGTGCCGGCTGGGTTCACCTCGGACGGTCTACCCATCGGCCTCCAGATCGTTGGACGCCACCACGCCGATCTCGATGTCCTCCGCGCGGCCTTCGCCTTCCAGCAGGCAACCATGCTGTGGAAGCGGCGTCCACCTGTGTCCTGACACGGTACCCCGGAACTCCTGGCCCACCGCCGGTCCTTGGCCCTGATCCCCACCGCCTAGTCCTGGGATTCGCCCGCGATCTCCAAGGGGACGCTCGCCCCACCCCAACGAAGACCGGAATGCTTCGGCTGCGTAGTCGTTACCGTTTCTGTACATGAGCGAATCGACCGTCACCACCTGCTACCGACATCCGGATCGGATAACCGGCCTGTCCTGCACTTCTTGCGATCGGCCGATCTGCGTCGAGTGTTCCCACGATGCGGCCGTCGGGCAGAAGTGCCCGGAGTGTTCCCGCTTGCAGGGTCGGGCCAAGGTGATCAATGCTCGCGCCACCGTCGGACGGCCATCATTCCAAACCGCGCCGGTGTCCTTTTCGATCATCGGCATCACAGCGGCCATCTTCGTACTCGGCATGTTGTCCCCCGAGATGGACCGGTGGCTCTTCCAGAACCTCGCGATGGCGAACTTCCTCGTCGCAAACGGCGAGTGGTACCGAATCATCTCGGCGGCCCTGCTCCACGGCAGTATCATGCACCTCGCGTTCAACATGTACGCCCTGTACCTGTTCGGGCCGCGGCTCGAGCAACAGGTTGGCAGCCCTGCATTCGCTGCCCTCTATGTGGCAACGGCTGCGGCAGGCGGCATGGTTTCGTACATCTTTGGAGCTCCTGCACAGGTGTCGATCGGGGCATCAGGCGCCATCTTCGGGCTCTTCGGTGCCTGGATGTTCGTTGCATGGAAGATGCGGGGCACACCCGGCGGCCGTTCGATGTTCAACCAGTTGGGAGCCCTGCTCCTCGTCAACATGGCCCTCCCGTTCATCGTCGGCGGGATTGACTGGAGGGCGCACCTCGGCGGTTTCGGCGCCGGCATCCTGATCGCATGGTTGTGGTCGCTCTTCGCCGTCGGGCGGCCGAACGTCAGGACGATCCGAACCGTCATCGCTGTCGCCGTCCTCGTTGGATGCATTGCGATCACGATCGCTGTGTGATGGAGGCTCCCGCCGGGCAGTCTGCAGGTACACTCCCCGCCGTGAGCGAGCAACCCGTCAGCGATCCTTCGCTCGACCGTCCCGGTGAGGCATGCGGAGTATTCGGCATCATCGGGCCTGGGATCGATGCTGCACGCCACACCTACTTCGGACTATTCGCCCTTCAACACCGCGGACAGGAGAGCGCCGGAATCGCGGTGAGCGACTCCGAGAACATCACGGTCTACAAGGACCTCGGCCTTGTCGCACAGGTCTTCAACGAACGGGTTCTCGCAGGGCTGCCCGGCGACCTTGCGATCGGCCACACGCGGTACTCGACGACCGGTTCCAACCGATGGGAGAACAGCCAGCCCGTGTTCCGACACCTCGGGGCCAATGGCATCGCACTCGCGCACAACGGGAATCTGACCAATACGGCCGCGCTGGCTGGCCGCGTCGGGCCAATCGCTGCAACCACTGATTCTGAGTTGATGACGGAAGCCATCGCACACGGGATGACACAGTCCGGGCTGAACCTCGAGGATGCCCTCGCTGAAGTCCTCCCGACGTTCGAAGGTGCATTCACGCTGGCCGTGATGGACACCGCGACCTTGGTTGGCGTCAGGGATCCCCATGGCTTCCGACCCTTGTGCCTCGGCGCGCTCGACGATGGTTGGGTGATCGCATCCGAAAGTGCCGCCCTTGACATCATGGGTGCCGAGTTCGTTCGCCAGGTCGCTCCGGGGGAGATGGTGATCATCGACCGCAACGGGCCACGGAGTCGGTTTCCGTTCGCCGAGGCAACACCCCACCTGTGTCTGTTCGAGTTTGTGTACTTCGCCCGGCCTGATTCGAACCTGCTCGGACAGACGGTGCATGCAACCCGGCAGGAGATGGGTCGGATGCTGGCGCGCCAGTCCCCCATTGACGCAGACATCACGGTCCCGGTGCCTGAATCGGGCATCCCCGCGGCCCAGGGATTCGCCCAGGTTTCCGGAGTGCCATACACCGACGGACTCGTGAAGAACCGATATGTCGGACGGACCTTCATCGAGCCTGCCCAGGCGATGCGCGACCGAGGGGTACGCATGAAGCTCAACGCCATGCCTGGCGTGATCCGCGGCAAACGCGTCGTCCTCGTTGACGACTCCATCGTTCGCGGATCGACCACGAAACAACTCGTAGCCCTCGTCAGGGAGGCCGGAGCCTCGGAGGTCCACCTCAGGATCTCGTCGCCCCCGTATCGATGGCCCTGCTTCTATGGGATGGACACCGGGGATCGTTCAACGCTTCTGGCGGCAGATCACACCGTGGACGAGATCGCGGGCATGCTCGACGTCGACTCCCTTGTGTACCTCGACCTGGATAACCTCATCCAGGCGACCGGTGCAGGAGCCGATGCCTTCTGTACCGCCTGTCTCTCGGGTGACTACCCGACCGACATTCCCATCACTGACGGCAAATTCCTCCTCGAACGGACGACATGAGCAGCTACGA
>JAQAZV010000316.1:0-2558 GCA_032127155.1 Acidimicrobiia bacterium | reverse complement strand
GCCGTTGAGGTAGATCCCATAGCGATTCATGAGGTGGCCTGCGAGGCCCGCCGATCGTGTGGTCCCATAGCTCTCACCGGCGAGGAACTTCGGCGAGGCCCATCGCCCATACCGGGTGAGATACATGCGCACGAAGGCGCCGACCGACTCGATGTCCTTCTCGAAGTGGTGGTACGAACGCTCCTCGTCCTTTTCGAGCGCCCTGGTGTAGCCGGTCGAGACGGGGTCGATGAAGACGAGGTCCGCATCGGTGAGCAGGGTCTGGTCGTTGTCGACCAGCTCGCCGGGAAGTCGCTCGAGGTTGCCCTTGTCGTCCAGCAGAACCCGCTTGGGGCCCAGGATCCCGAGGTGGAGCCACACCGACGACGAGCCGGGACCGCCGTTGAATGCGAACACGATGGGGCGCGTTGCGGGGTCGGCGACCCCATCCTTCGTATAGGCCGTGAAGAAGAAGGAGGCCTTCTTGGTGTCGTCCTCTTCCTTCAGGACGATGCGCCCGGCCGTGGCCGTGTAAGAAATCTCCTCACCGCCAACCGTGAGGGTGTGGTGCGTCTCGGAGAACGCCTCCTCGTGATGTGCGGGCGGCTTCTTGGTGGTGTCGTCCTTTGCCTCTGCGTCAGTTGCCTTCTTGTCGTCCTTGTCCTCTTTGTCGCTCACGTATGTGCTCCTGTCAGTCTTCTTCGTGCTGTGCGTCGGCCTGGTCGGCGATGGCTTGGACGATCTCGGCATTTGCGAGGGTCGTGACGTCCCCGAGGGTGCGATGGTCCGAGATGTCCCTGAGCAGACGCCGCATGATCTTGCCGGACCGTGTCTTGGGGAGGTCCGGGGTGAAGATGAGGGTTTTGGGCTTTGCGATCGCACCGATCTTGATGCCAACGTGGTCACGAATCTCGTCGTGGAGGGCATCCGAGGGTTCGAAACCACCGCGGAGGGTGACGAAGGCTGCGATGGCCTGACCGGTGAGGTCATCCGTCGCTCCGACGACCGCAGCTTCGGCAACGGCGGGATGGCTCACAAGCGCAGACTCGACCTCCATGGTCGAGATGCGGTGTCCCGACACGTTCATGACATCGTCGACTCGTCCGAGGACCCACAGGTAGCCCTCCTCGTCGATCTTGGCACCGTCACCGGGGAAGTACCGACCAGGGAATCGTGTCCAATAGGTGCTGACGTATCGGTCATCGTCGCCGTAGATGGATCGCAGCATCGACGGCCAGGGCTTGGTGATGGTCAGGAAGCCGCCTGAGCCGAGGGGGACGGCGTTGCCGTCGGCATCGACGACCTCGGCGTGGATTCCAGGAAGGGCGTGGGTGGCCGAGCCCGGTTTCGTGGCGGTGACCCCTGGGAGCGGAGAGATCATGATGCCACCGGTTTCTGTTTGCCACCAGGTGTCGACGATCGGACACCGCTCCCCCCCAATGTTGGCGTGGTACCACATCCACGCCTCGGGATTGATGGGTTCCCCGACGGTTCCCAGGACACGGAGGCTGCTGAGGTCGTGGCGTTCCGGATACTCGGCACCCCACTTCATGAAGGCCCGGATGGCGGTGGGTGCCGTGTACAGGATGGTGACGCCGTACGCAGCGATGATCGACCAGAGGCGGTCCTTGTCCGGATAGTCGGGCGTTCCCTCATACATGACGCTCGTGGTGTGGTTGGCGAGGGGGCCATACACGATGTAGGTGTGACCGGTTACCCAACCGATGTCGGCTGCACACCAGTACACGTCGGTTTCCGGCTTGAGGTCGAACACCAGCGAATGGGTGGTGACCGCGCCGGTGAGGTAGCCGCCCGTCGTATGCATGATTCCCTTGGGCTTTGCTGTGGTGCCAGACGTGTAGAGGATGTAGAGGAGGTCCTCGGCGTTCATCACCGCTGGTTCGCACTCGGTCGACATGTCTGCGACGAGATCGTGCCACCACACATCTCTGCCATCCTGCATGGCAACGTCAGTCCCGGTGCGCTTCACGACGACGCAATGCTCGATCGTGGTCGCCCGCTCCATGGCGGCATCACAGTTCTCCTTGAGCGGGACGACGGAGCCGCGCCGCCACGCGCCGTCGCAGGTGATCAGCAGCTTTGCGGCGGCGTCGTCCACCCTGTCGACGATCGCCTCGGCACTGAACCCGCCGAAGATCACCGAGTGCGGTGCACCGATACGAGCACACGCGAGCATGGCAACAGCGAGTTCCGGAACCATGCCCATGTAGATCGCGACGCGGTCACCGCGTTCTACTCCCAGCGACGTGAGGCCGTTTGCGAACCGGTTGACCTCTGCGGCCAGTTCGGCGTAGGTGATGTCACGGGTATCCCCCGGTTCACCGATCCAGTGATAGGCAACCTTGTCACCGCCGGTCGCGAGATGTCGATCGAGGCAGTTGTACGACATGTTGAGCTCGCCGTCGGTGAACCAGCGGTAGAAGGGCGGCGCTGCATCATCGAGGGCGACGGTGGGTGGCGTGTACCAGTCCACGCGGTCGGTGGCCTGTTGCATCCACCACGAGACCGAATCGGCTTCTGCTTCTCGGTAGGTCGCCTCGGTCGCGTTCGCCGCAGCT
>JAQAZV010000315.1:0-3164 GCA_032127155.1 Acidimicrobiia bacterium | reverse complement strand
GCCGGAGGTTCCTAACCGACCATCGTCTGGTCTGGTGGTTCGTACGCTTTCACTCCGGCGGGGATCCGCTCGACGATCCAGTTCTCCGTCGGAGGCAAAGGGCACGTGAACTCTTCGTCGTAGACGCACCAGGGGTTCTGTGCCGTGTTGAAGTCGACGGTCACCGCTCCGGCGGCATCGGCGCCCACGCCGACGTATCGACCACCGCTGTACGTCTCGGCTCCGGATGTGCCGTCTCGAAACGGGATGAACGCGCTGCCATCTCCATCGTCGAGCACCGTCAGTCGATACGTCGACGCTCCGATCGAGAGGGTGACCACACCGAGCATGGTGTAGTGACTGTCGATGCCAACGGAAGACGGCACCGGGACCTTGCGGGGTGAGGCCGGCGCATAGTTGCCGGCCAACTCCCAGTTGGCGTCGGGCGGGAAGTAATCCAGACCGCTGAAGCCGGGTCGATGCTCCTCCGGCAGGGGAGAGCCGTAGTGTTCAACCAGGAACTGATCGCGTTCCGAACGCTCACGCAGCAACCGAGCCAGGTCCATGGCGGCGAGCTTACTTCTCGATGCGCCAGGTGGCCTCATGTGGGGAGGCAGGGGGCGGCGGCGATTCCGTGCCTGCAGATGGCTAGTTGTGCATCCTCGTCAACGGCGCTCTGGCGACTCCCTCTAGACTGGCGGCGGTGATGACCGGTACTTCCGAACCTCTCTCCCTCGTACGAGCGGGAGTGTCCGCGACGTGCTGAGGCTTCGTGCCCTCTTCAGCAGGGAGACACTCAAGGACGACGCGGTAGCGGGTCTCGTGCTCGGTGTCGAGAGCGTCCCGGACGGGCTCGCCGGTGGTCTGCTCGCCGGAGTGAACCCGGTATTCGGGCTCTATGCGTACATGATGGGAACGTTCACAGGAGGCCTGTTCACGAGTTCGTCGTTCATGGCGGTCCAGGCGACCGGCGCGATGGCGATCGTCGTCGCGGATGTTGGCGCCGTTCATGGGGCTGAGGACCCGGCCCGAGCGCTGTTCACGCTTTCGGTCCTGACCGGCGTGGTGATGCTCGCCGCCGGTCTCTTGAAGGCCGGTTCGATCCTCCGTTTCGTGTCCAGCGCGGTGATGGTCGGGTTCATCAACGCAGTCGGTATCAACATCATCCTCGGCCAATTGGACAACTTCACCGGATACGAGTCCGAGGGTGCGAATCGGGTGTTGCGAGCGTTCGACACGGTCTTCAGCCTGGGCCAGGCTTCCTGGCCGACCATCACGGTTGGCTTCGCCACGATCGGGCTGATCCTCCTCCTGGAGCGCACCAAACTTGGAGCGCTCGGCATGGTCGCAGCCATCATCGCGGGATCGGCGATAGCTCCACTCCTCGGGTGGAATGTGGCGGTGGTCAATGACATCGCCGAAGTCCCCAGGTCTCTGCCACTTCCCATGCTTCCCCAGTTCGGGCTTGTCCCGGTGCTACTCGTCCCCGCCCTGTCACTCGCGTTCATCGGGTTGGTGCAAGGTGCAGGAATCTCGGCGAACTTCCCGAACGCCGATGGCACGTATCCCGATGCCTCGCAGGATTTCGTCGGTCAGGGCGCGGCGAACGTGGCCGCGGGGATCTTCCAGGGCATGCCGGTGGGCGGTTCGATGTCGGCGTCGTCGCTCGTCAAGAGCGCCGGTGCGAAGAGCCGTCTGGCTCTGTTGATCGCAGGTCTGATCATGGCGATTGTGATCCTGCTCTTCGGTTCGGCAGTCGGGTACATCGCGATGCCGGCGCTTGCAGGGTTGCTGATGACCGTTGGTTACCGGACGGTGAAGCCGGCCGACATCAAGGCAGTCTGGAAGACCGGAGGGATGCAGGCCGCCGTCATGGCGGTCACCTTTGTGTTGACGATGCTGATCGCACTGCAATACGCGGTGCTGGTCGGAGTCGGCATCTCGATGATCCTGTACATCATCAATCAATCGAACCAGATCGTGATCAAGCGCTGGCTGGTCGGTGTAGGCGGAGGCCTTCTCGAGGTCGATGCCCCGGCAGAGGTGCCAATGGGCGAGGTTCTGGTGCTGCAACCGTACGGCAGCCTGTTCTTCGCATCGGCCCCCGTGTTCGAGGAGCGACTCCCGAGCGTCACAGGCGAGGCCCACAACTCCGTGGTGATTCTTCGACTCCGTGGACGCAGCGACGTCGGTTCCACCTTCATGGACGTGCTACTGCGCTATGCCGAGGCGCTCCGCGATCAGGAGAGCAAGCTCATGTTGGTCTCGGCGAGCGAGAACATGCACGAACAGTTGGCAGTGGCACGCGTGACCAGTGTGGTCGGTTCACAGAACATCTACACGTCGGACGAGTGGATCGGCAAGACACTCAAACAGGCATATCGGGATGCCACCGAGTGGGTCGAATCCCGTGGTGGTGCCGAGACCGGCCCTCCGGTTCCGGAGGATCCGGAGGGGGAGTGACGTGTTGCCCCTCGCTAGACCCCGGCCATTTCCCTTTGTTGCGAACGGGGAGCAGGCGCCGTCATCCTCAAGAAGACGATGAGAACAGGGATCAGGTAGGCGGCATAGGCGATCGCCATGAGGAGCGACGGCCGGGGTGTCCAGCCGAAGAGGCTCTTCAAGAATCGTCCGACGGTATCGGTTGACGGGTCGAGGATGCCGAGACTCCAGATGTGTTCGTTGATCGTCGGGAGGAAACCAAGTTCCTGGAACTCGTGGACACCTTTCGAGATGAGGCCGGCGGCAAACACAATGATGAGGACGCCGGTCAGGCGGAAGAACGAGCGCAGGTCGATGCGAGCACTGCCGGCGTAGATCAGGACACCTATCGCTCCGGCCGCAGCCAAGCCGACAAGCCCACCGACCAGTTGGCCGGTCGATGATTCCGCCCCCACCGTGGTCGAGATGAGGAAAGGCGACGCTTCCACGCCTTCTCGCAGGACCGCCACGAATGCGATCACAGCAAGAGCGGTCGCGCCTCCCGCGGCGAGAGCGGTGTCGACCTGGGAGTGGAGTCGGGTCCTGATGTGTCGAGCCTGACGCCCCATCCAGACGATCATCCAGGTGAGAAGACCGGCCGCCACGAACGCGATGATGCCTTCTGCGAGTTGCTCGGCGGTCCCTGCGAGTCCTCCGACGGTATTCCAGAGAACGAGACCGGCGGCGATCGAGACGAGAATCGC
>JAQAZV010000314.1:0-3203 GCA_032127155.1 Acidimicrobiia bacterium | reverse complement strand
CTGACAACGTCCCCGACGTCCGGTCGAGCGACAAGTAGCCGAGCCCGATGTCGACGAACGCGTCGAGGGTGTGCCCGAGCCCCGTGACCAGGGGAGCCACCGCCGGCTCATCGATGTCCCTTACCCATTCGGCCAGGTCACTGATCTGCATCGCGCAGGCGTCAGCGATGTTGATCCCCCCGATCAGCGACGATCTGGCTGCCTCGCTGAGGCGTGTGCCACCGCATTCGGGACATGGCGCGAATGCGGCTGCCCGGTCGACGAAGGCCCTGATGTGGGGTTGCAGTGCCTCCCGATCCTTGGAGAAGAAGGACTTCTGAACCTTCGGTATCAGGCCCTCATACGTGGCATTGATCCCGTTCATCTTCACCTTCACCGGCTCGCGGTACAAGAAGTCGTGCCGTTCGGTCTCGGTGTAGTCGCGGATGGGCTTGTCAGGGTCGAGGAAGCCAGACTCGGTGAATGACCGCACCATCCAGCCATCCGCCTTGTACCCGGGAATGGTGATGGCGCCGTCGGCCAACGACCTGGAGTCATCGAAGAGCTGCGCCAGATCGATATCAGGAACCGACCCTCGGCCCTCACAGTTCGGACACATGCCGCCGGTGCGAGTGAAGCTCACATCGTCGGTCTTGCCATCCCCACGCTGGATGGTGATCGAGCCGCTTGCGCTCACGGAGGGGACGTTGAAGGAGAACGCGTTGGGTGAGCCGACGTGCGGTCGCCCGAGTCGGCTGAACAGGATGCGCAGCATTGCGTTGGCGTCGGTCGCGGTGCCGACCGTGGAGCGGACATCGGCACCCATGCGTTCCTGATTGACGATGATCGCCGTGGTCAACCCGTCGAGTACGTCGACGTCCGGCCGTGCCAGCGTCGGCATGAAGCCCTGTACGAATGTGCTGTAGGTCCCGTTGATCAACCTTTGGGATTCGGCAGCGATCGTGTCGAAGACGAGTGAGCTCTTTCCCGATCCCGACACACCGGTGAACACGGTCAGTCGACGCTTCGGAATGGCGACGCTGATGTCCCTGAGGTTGTTCACCCGTGCACCCTGCACACGGATCAGGTCATGGCTGTCGGCAATGTGCATCCGGACCACGCTAACGGTTCGCGCATGCGTGCCGAGGCAGCGGCGTGCCTAACGCGTCACGACCAGGGCGGACGACGGCGCTACTCGTCCTACGTGGCTGCTGGGCTCTAGTCTCGATGCGAGATGCCTATCGCCCATCGACATTCGCCACGCGTGTGTATCCCTGCAGCCGCGAGATTGCAGGTCGAGATGGACGTGATGGTGTGAGCAGATCCCACCTCTTCGTGTCACGAACCGATCAACCGAGGACCCGCCGCGCTGGAGATGTCGTGCTGCTCGTCTTCGGCGTTGTATTCCTTGGTCTCGACGCGCTGTTCGCGGTACAACAGTCGAGTGTCGATTCGGCCGCTGGCGACGTGTTCTCGGCCCTTCCGAGCTGGATGAACGAGGTCTTCGAGGTCGGCTACGCGCTCGCAGCGCTGTTCGCGATCTGGGTTCTCCTCATGGCGCTTGTCAAGGCACGATGGGACATCGCTGGGTCGATCGTGCTCTCAGCCGTTGTCGCTATTGCGCTCGGCCTCGTGCTGGCGCGAGCGATCTCCGGTGAATGGCCGGTCATCCTTCCGGAACTGGGCAACGGGCAGGTGACCCCAGTGTTCCCTGTGATGCGGGTGGCAATCGTGGCGTCTGTTGTCTTCGCTGTTTCGCCCCATGTCCCGCGGGCCATCCGCTGGCTCGGGTGGTTCGCCGTCGGACTCGTGGTGATATCCGGCCTGGGCTTGGGGCTTGGCCTGCCGAGCTACGCCCTCGGCGGAGTCGGCATCGGAATGGTCGCAGCGGGAGCAGTCCTGCTGCTGTTCGGATCGCCGGCGGGATACCCCGACATTGATGAGATCACCATGCAACTGGCAACATTGGACGTCGATCTCCAGGATCTCGTGCCTGCAGCCGTGCAGCCTTGGGGTGCCCGCTCCCTCGATGGTGTGGATGCCGATGGTCGGCAGCTGGTCGTGAAGGTCTACGGTCCTGACGCACGCGACGCCCAGATGCTGGCTCGGGTGTGGAGAAACCTGTGGTACCGGGACACCGGACCATCCCTGCCGTGGTCGCGCCTCCAGCAGGTCGAGCACGAGGCACTCGTGACGGTCCTGGCCGCGACCGCTGGAGTCAACTGTCCGAAGGTCGTTGTTGCTGCGCTGTCCGAGTCCGACGACGCAGTCCTGGTGACCGAGCAGCGCGGTGTCCCCCTCGTCGATCTCGATCCCGACGAACTCACCGATCAGCAGTTGGCGGCGGTCTGGCGGGAGGTCGCCACCTTGCACGGTGCTGACATGTCACATGGGGCTCTCGACGCCTCGCACGTCGGTCTCGAGGGAGACCGTGCGGTGATCACCGACTTCCAGGTGGGATCATTGTCGGCCACCGACGCTCGGATCGCGATCGACGTTGCGGAGCTGCTCGTCGCGGTTGCGACGCTGGTCGGCGTCGATCGAGCGATCAGCACGGCACGCGTCGGCCTTGGCGATGATGCACTCGTTGCTGCGGTTCCGTACCTGCAACTCCCAGCGCTGCGCTCGACAACCCGTCGGTCGATCGACAAGGCGGGACGATTCGTCAAGGAACTCCGCGCGGCTGTGATCGACGAGACGGGCATTGCCAAGCCCGAAGCGGTGAAGCTTCGTCGGATCCGCGTTCAGGACATCGTCGTCACCATCCTGATCGTCCTCCTTGCGGGATTCCTGCTGCAGCAGCTGGTTGACGTCGACTGGCAGGAGGTGTGGCAGACGCTTCAATCAGCTGAATGGGAGTGGGTCCTCGCCGCACTCATCGTGGCCCAGTTCATCCTGCTCCCGAATGCCACTTCACTCATGGCTGTCGTGCCCGCCCCGCTGCCACTTCGACCGACGATCATCCTCCAGTCGGCGATCCAGTTCGTCGGCGTCGCCGTACCGAGCGCCGCAGGGCGCATCGCAACCAACGTCGCGTATCTGCGGAAGTTCGGCCTCAGCCCGGCGGCGGCGGTCACCCAGGGTGCGCTTGACAGCTTCACGATGTTCATCGTCCAAGTGGTGATCCTCGTCGTGGCGTTTCTGTTCGGCGATGTGAATTTCGGATTCAGTGCACCGTCGTCAGGCGACAACTGGAGCTTGATTCTCCTCATCGTCATGGGCGT
>JAQAZV010000313.1:0-2540 GCA_032127155.1 Acidimicrobiia bacterium | reverse complement strand
CGGCACAGGAACGGCAGCTGGCTTCCGTGATGGACGAGGGGTTCACGGGGAACGACACGTGGCGCCAGTTCGGCAGAGCCGTCGGGTGGGTGGCTGGGAGAGAGTGGATCGACAGCGATGACGTGCTGTACGACCTATCGGCTCCCGAGGGCCACCTTCCCTACATCCCAGGGGCTTCGACGGTCGTGAACACCGGCCGGATCTATGAGGGTTTCATGCATTTCTACGCAAGGGTTGCGGCCTGCCGCGAATGACCGTTGGTTCATCCGAATTCGGATGACGCCGATTGGGCCGGGCCGACGTCGGCGCGAGGCCCTCCGAACGAAATCAGGTCGCCGTCGAGATCGACCATCGTGGTGACGCACAGCCTCCGCTTCGAGATCTCCAACAATCGCACCCCATCATCGCCGAGGATCCTCAGCGGAACTGACGACCGTCTCCCTCACCGCCTGAGGCGGCGGCGTCGCTCTCACGCATGGTTGCGCAACATGAGCTCCTTGGGGTGCGGCGACAGATAGGAGGACTCGAGCAGGAGTGTCTGGTCGTGTCGCCGTGCGAGGTGCCTGATCAGGGTCGTGGGAACCACGAGCGGGACCAATCCGGCCCGGTAGTCCTCGATCGCCTCCTGCATCTCCCTCCGCCCCGACTCGTCGTCGACCCGACGGAGGAATCCGACCATGTGCTGGAGGACATTCACGTGTTTCGCCACGGTGGCAGGGCGACCCATCGCCGCCATGAACAATTCGGTGTATTGGTCACGAAACGCCGCTCGTGGTATCGCAGATGACGCTGCGACCAATCGCCCGAGTTCCCGATAGCGGACCTCATCGTGGGCGCGGAGGAGGAGCTTCTCCCTCGTGTGGAATGCCACCACGTCGCCGACCGTCCATCGGGGGACAAAGAGGTTCTTGAGGCGCCTATATGCGAAGACACGCTCGACGAAATTCTCCCGCAACTTCGGGTCGTTCAGTCGGCCCTCCTCCTCGACAGGGAGGTAGGGCAGGCGCTGCACGAGGGCGGTCGCAAACAGTCCCTGACCGTCCTTCGACGACCCATTGCCGTGGTACACCTTGACCCGCATCAGGCCACACGTCGGGGAGTCCTTCTTGAGGACGAACCCACAGAGGTCATGCGTTGCAAGGTCAGACGCCCGCTCCCGCGACAGGCGGTTCATCGCTGCGGTCCAGTCGACCTCGTTCTTTGCGTCCACCATTCGCAAGGTCTCGTCGTGTCGCTCGAGGCGAACCGTCGGCCTCGGGACTCCCATGCCGACCTCGACCTCGGGACACACGGGGATGTACTCGACAAAGGTTCCGAGCACATCCGTCAGGTAGCGCTGCCTAGCATGGCCGCCGTTCCAGCGGACCTCCTCACCGAGAATGCACGAACTCACCCCGATGAGGATCGGCTTCGCATCCACGGAGCCGATCTCGATCTCGGAAACCTGGGTCATCTCTCCCACCCCCACGCTACGAATTCATATCAACATTCGAGACGGGAACCACATGCGGATCGCAGTCACAGGAGCAACCGGGTACATCGGTGGACGCCTCGTCCCGCGGCTCGTCGCCGAGGGCCATGAGATCGTATGCCTCGTTCGCAGCCCCGCCAAACTGAAGGATCGGCCGTGGGTCGAAGATGTCGAGGTCGTGCGATCGGATCTGCTCGACGCACCGGACCTCGCCACACTGATCGAGGGTTGCGAAGTCGCCTACTACCTCGTCCACTCGATGGGCGGTGGATCGGACTTCGTCGACACCGACAGGGTCGCGGCGGAGCACTTCGCCCAAGCCGCACGGGATGCAGGCGTCGGGCACATCATCTACCTCGGGGGCCTGGGATCTGACGACGAATCACTGTCCCCCCATCTGGCGAGCCGTCACGACGTCGGCATTGCCCTTGCGTCCACTGGTGTCCCCGTTACGGAGTTCCGAGCGGCGGTCATCATCGGTTCCGGGTCGGTGTCGTTCGAAATGCTTCGCCACCTCACCCAGGTCCTCCCAGCGATGACCACACCGCGGTGGGTTCGCACGCGATGCCAGCCAATCGCGATCAGGGACGTCCTCGCCTATCTGGACTCCGCTCTCGATGCGGCAATTCCCGGCCATACGGTGTACGAGATCGGTGGCCCAGACGTCATCACGTACGAAGAGATGATGCAAGAGTATGCCTCGGTGGCACGGCTCCCCAGAAGGCTGATCGTCCCTGTGCCCGTCCTGTCCCCCGGGCTCTCGAGCCTGTGGATCGGTCTCGTCACGCCGCTTCCGGTGAACATCGCCCGTCCACTCGTCGATTCCCTCCGACACGAGGTGATCGTTACGAACGACGCCGCAGCACATCGCTTTCCCATCGAACCGATCGGCGTGAGAGCCGCGATCGAACTGGCTGTGGATACCTCAGACTCCTTGAAAGCACCGACCCGGTGGTCCGACGCCGAAACCTCCCCTGCCCGGCCGAGTCATTCGGATCCCGAGTGGAGCGGCGGCACCATCTTCGAGGACACTCGAACGATGGACATCGGCGCCATTCCTGGTGATGTC
>JAQAZV010000312.1:0-8108 GCA_032127155.1 Acidimicrobiia bacterium | reverse complement strand
CAGATCGGGGATGAGCTACGTCGTGATCAGCCTCGTGGCGTCGACGTTGTTCATCACGGTGCTCGCGCTGCTCTACGCCGCCACGGGCACCGTGAACATGGCCGACCTCAGTGTCCGGCTGGCGGAGGTCGACCCGTCGGTACGCGCTGCGTTCGCGCTGGCGCTGCTCGTCGTCTTCGCGATCAAGGCGGGTCTCTTCCCGCTCTTCTTCTGGCTCCCGGACTCGTACCCCGTCGCCTCAACGCCTGTTACCGCCGTGTTTGCCGGTCTTCTCACGAAGATCGGTGTGTACGCGATCATCCGAACGCAGACCTTGCTGTTTCCCAGCGACGGACCGGTCACCCTCATGCTCGTGATCGCCGGTTTCACGATGATCGTCGGCGTCCTCGGCGCGATAGCCCAGAAGGATGTGAAGCGCATCCTGTCGTTCCACATCGTGAGCCAGATCGGATACATGATCATGGGTCTCGGATTCTTCACCGTTGCTGGGGTCGCAGCCTCGATTGTCTTCGTGGTGCACCAGATCTTCGTCAAGGCTGCGCTCTTCCTCGCTGGCGGAATGATCGAGGAGACGGAGGGCACAAGCACCATCGACGGCGCGAACGGCGTGGCGCGTCGCACTCCGATCATCGCATTGTTGTTCCTTCCCGCCGCCCTGAGCCTCGCCGGCTTTCCTCCCTTCTCAGGGTTCATCGGCAAGTTGGCTCTCGTCGAGGCAGGCTTCGCCGTCGATCAGTGGCTCGTGGTGGCCGTATCCCTGGTAGCGAGCGTCCTGACACTCCTGTCGATGACGAAGATCTGGGCAGGAGTCTTCTGGGGTCGATCGTCGGACACTCCTCCCCGGCGACTTCCGTCGGGGTTGGCCGCATCCACGGGGATGCTCGTGGTTGCCGGCATCGTCATTGCCATCGGCGCGGAGCCGCTCGTGCAGTACGCCCAGCGCGCAGCCGAGGATCTCCTTGGCGCAGGGCTCTACCGCGCAAGCGTGTTGGGAGGCGGCGCGTGATCGTGGCGACCAACATTGCTGCGCTGTTTCTCGCCGTCGCGGCGCTCGCGTCGCTGTACCGGGTCGTGCGAGGTCCATCGGTTGCCGACCGGATGGTCGCGCTCGACTCACTGCTCTTCACAGGGGTGGCTGCGCTTGGCGTCCAGATCTTCCGGACAGGAGACACGACGTACATCTCGCTGTTGGTCATCGCCGTGTTGACGGCCTTCATCTCGACCGTCGTGATCGCGCGCTACATCGAAGCGGAGACCTCCAATGACGCCGATTGACCTGATTGCCGCAGTGGCGGTTGTTGGCGGTTCCCTTCTGGTCGCCCTCGGCGGCATCGGGCTCCTCCGATTTCCCGATGTCTTCACGCGGATGCACGGTGCCACGAAGGCGGCAACGATTGGCGTTGTCGGTACGACGCTGGCTGCTGCGCTCGAAGCAGGCTCACCGAGGGGTGTGCTGATCCTCCTCCTCGTCGTCGCCCTGCTGTTCCTGTCGGGTCCGCTCGGTATGAGCCTCCTGGCGCGGGCCGCCTACCACGATCACGAGACGCCCCGGTCACCCCTCACGGCAGAACTACCCTTCGAGCTCCCGATCCCTGAGGTGACGGGCTCGTCTCGGCGAGGGGGACCGAGCTATGCGCTCGGGGTGTGGTTGTTCATCGTGTGGATCGCACTCTTCGGTTCCGTCGCCCCGAACGTCGTCATTGGTGGCATCGTTGTGGCCGCCATCGTCACGTTTGCCTTCAGAAGGCTGTCGCCACATTGGCCGGTTGCCCTTGCCCATCCCGTTCGAACTGCCGAGTTCCTTGTGTTCTTCGGCTGGCAGGTCGTCCGATCGACGTGGGATGTCGTGTGGTCCCTGCGGCTGGATCGCCACCTACTGCGTCCGGCGATCATCGAATACCCCATCTCGATGACGACCCGGAGTGAGGTCACGCTTCTCATGAATTCGATTTCCTTCACGCCAGGAACCGTTGCGCTCGAACTCCACGACCAGCTGCTGTACGTCCACGTCCTCAACGCACATGATCCCGCTCCGGTCATCGCGGAGATCAACGCCCTCGAAACCCGGATCATGGCCATGTACGGACAGGCTCGTCAGATCGAGACTGGGTAACGGATCTCCGATTCGTGTTTCGGCGAACATATGATCAGGTCATGACTGAATCAAAGGGCTGGACGTTCCTTTCCAACCACTCCCATGTGCTCGTATGCATCGCTGAGGATCCCGACATTCTGATCCGCGAGGTCGCAGCGCGCGTCGGCATCACCGAACGTGCCGCGCAACGCATCGTGGCCGAGCTCGAGGAGGCCGGGTACCTCAGCCATGAGAAGATCGGCCGTCGCAATCGATATCAGGTGAACCGAGTGCTCCATCTTCGCCACCCACTCGAAGGGCATGTGGAGATCGGAACGCTGCTCGGCGTCGTCACCGAGAACAGCTGAGGGCCGCAACGCCTCTGTACCCGTTGCCATGCTCGCGCTCCGTTGGGTGCTGCCTCCCCACGCGAATCAGGTAGGTGGCGGAATCCTCTTGACACGAAATCGAAAGCGTGCGATACTTATCGTGTAATAGTTAGCGTATGAAGAGAGGTCACCGTGACTACTCCTCAGCGAACCGAGCGACGAGCCGTGATGCGGGAGCTGGCGTTTCGTTCGGCCTTTGTCATAGCGATGCTCACCTCCCTCTTCATCTACTCCCTGGTGGTGTGACCATGATCATCTATGCGGCCGTTGCGCGGTCAGCAAGGAAGGCTGCACAGGCGAAACGCCCAGCCAGCAAGAGGACGCCAACGGACGTCGGCCGAGGGAAGTCCTCCGGCAGCCGAGGTACGTCCACCACGTAGCCCTCACGTGGCACGGATGCCACGCGAGCAGGCTTCCTCCTCGCCCATCATGTGCCACATTGTGGATGGGAACCGAGCACAGCACTCACCGTCCGCAGGTCATCCCTTGGTTCAGTCGGGTCGAATGGTGAGTGTCGCCATCACCGGCTGCCCTGCAATCAGGCACTCTCGCTCGCGGATGGCTCGCTTGACCGGAAGGACGTAGCACCCGGATTGCTTATCGGGGAACACCGATGTGTGCCACGTGCTGTCACCGATCGTTACAACGACCTTGACGGATCCGAAGCCTCGCCGTGGTGGTGTCGTTTCCCGAATCTCGTCCGAGTACTCCGCGGGGACCGTGAGGAAGAACCACGGTGCTTCTCCCTGGTACTCCCAGAGATTGGTGGTGAAGGGAAACGTCAGGTCCATGGCTGATCGGGCCGCGCCATCAATCGACCCAGGTCGGCAGCGAGCGGTCCACCTCCACGACGTCGCCATCGACGTAGGTATCGAGTACGACCGCATCGCGGATGGTTCGGGCGCTTCCTGCCGATGGATCGACGTCGAGGATGACGAGGTCAGCAGGGGAGCCGACGGAAAGCGGTGGCGGTTCCCTCAGGGTGCGAGCGCCGCCGACCGTGAACAGATCGAGTGCGGTGAGCGGGTCGAGGGCTTCCGTTGGTGTGATCCCGTATCGATCGATCGCCGCTGCCATCCCCCACAGCGGGTGCGGCGGTTCGACAGGGCAATCCGATGAGCCAGCCATGGGGATACCGAGCTGCTGCATCGATCGGAACGGATACACCCACGCCTCACGTTCCGGCCCGACCCGCGCTGTGACCCACTGGTTTTCTGACGCAAGGAACGCAGGCTGGATGACAGCAGTGACGCCGAGCCTGGCGAATCGCTCGAGGAGGGGAGGGTCGATGATCGAGACGTGTTCCATTCGCAGTGCAGCTGGTTCGGCTCCATCGGCGATCAGGCGCTCGAATGTGTCGAGGACGCCAGACACGGCGCGGTCACCGATCGCATGGATTGCAGCGACACCACCCATTTCGACGCTCCGTCGTGCGATGGATTCGTCAGCGGCTGTCAACCGGTAAGTCCCGAGGCCGTCCACATCTGCGAAGGACTCCCGCATCGCCGCTGTATGTCCGCCAAGGCTGCCATCGGCAAACCGTTTCACGCCGAGCCACCGCAGCCTCGGTCCGGAGGTGGACAGGACATCCGCGGCCCATTCGAGGCGATCGGGGCTGTCTGTGATCACAATGCCGTGGACGCGGATCGGCAGGCGCCTGGCAATCGTCCTCCACAGTTCGATCTCTGCCTCGAGCTTCTCCGACGGCGACTCTCCGTATCCGATCATCGCCCCCACAGAGGTGATTCCCATCGATGCGAGGCCCTCCAGGGCAGAGACGAGAGCGTCAGGGTCGAGGGTTCCTCCCCGTGAAAGGGCTGGGCCGATCAACCCAGCGGCCGTCTCCCTGAGGACCCCTGTGGGGAGACCGGTCTCGTCACGGTCGATCGTCCCCCCTTCGGGATCGGCGGTGTGCTCGGTGATCCCAGAGGCCGCTAGCGCCATGGAGTTCGCGACAGCGATGTGGCCGCAGTACCGGTAGATGACAGCTGGGCGGTTCGGAACCGCCCGATCGAGATCGATCCGTGTCGGCAGCCGTCGTTCGGCGAGTGACTCATCGTCGAATCTGGTGGCCACCACGGACTCGTCCATTGAGCGTCGCCGAGCGAAGTCGGCGAGGCGTCCGACGAGGTCGTCGATCGAGGTTGCTGCCTTCAACGAGCATCCCGATAGCAATCCCGCATACGGCACGACATGGATGTGTGCGTCCCTCAGTCCAGGGATGATGCAGGAGCCCGGGTAGTGCTCCTCGGCCATGTCAGAGCGAAGAAGCTCTCCTCGCGCACCCACCTGAACGATCCGTCCACCGTCAACGAGGACCGCATCACCGACACGTCCCGCGCTCGTGATGACCGATTCCGCCGAGATGAGCTTCATCACGGGTTGACGAGACGCATCGGCATCCATGACTCGATGATGGTGCGGAGCTCGTCGTGGATGAACCCGTTCGACGACACGACAAGACCGGTGAACGGCGTTGATTCCCTTCCGTACGGATCGGTCACCCGACCCCCAGCCTCCCGAACGAGCAACAAACCCGCTGCGCCGTCCCATGGAGCGATTCCGAGTTCCCAGTAGCCCTCGTATCGACCGGCCGCCACCCAGGCGAGGTCGAGTGCGGCAGAGCCGAACCGGCGGATCCCGTTGACCCTGCGGAGTACCTCCCTCACCACCACCGAAAGCTCGTCGGCGTGAACATCGTGGTCATACGGGAATCCCGTAGCGACCACGGACCTTTCGAGGTCCGATTCCGGCGAGACGGCCAACATGTGGCCGTTCAGCTTGGCCCCCTCACCGGCCACGCCGGTGAACATCTCGTCACGGAGCGGGTCGTACACGACACCCACGAGGGCTCGCTCGCCGTCGTAGAGGGCGACAGACACGGACACCTGGGGGATCGAGTGAACGAAGTTGACGGTCCCGTCGAGTGGATCGATGATCCAGTAGCGGCCCTCGGCCGGTGCGCCGCCTGCCTCCTCGGCGAGCGTCCCGTCGTCGGGGCGGTGGAGACGGATCATGTCGACTATCGCCTCCTCCGAGGCTCTGTCGACCGCCGTCACCGGGTCGAACTTCCCCTTGTAGGTCGGGTCCTGTGGCGCACCGAAGAATCGACGAATGATGTCTCCGCCCGCCTTCGCTGCCTCAATCGCGAGGTGTAGGTCATCCATAGGGCGATGCTACGCCAGCCACAGGGCACAGCACGAAAGAAGGCCCTGCTCCTATCCTCCCGACCCATGGTGCCCATAGCGCTGGTCGCACTGAGCTCCGTGCTCATGTGGGCAGCCTTCCCCCCGATCGGACTCGGACCGTTGGCGTTGATTGCCCCCGTGCCGTTCGTCCTCGCCATCCGCGCTGTCGAGCGACCTCTGTCTGCGATCGCCCTCGGGTTCGGATGGGGGGCAATCTTCTTCGGTCTGCTCCTCAATTGGCTCATGGTCCTCGGCTTCGTCGCGTGGTTCCCCCTCGCCATCCTCATGGGGGCATTCACGGCTGCCTACGGGTTCTATGTGTGGGTGTTCCGTCTGTGGCCGCCGTGGCGGTGGTGGCCCATAGCGACCGGCGGATGGGTGGCGTTCGAGTTCATTCGTGGCCGATTCCCATTCGGGGGATTCCCCTGGGGCGACATCGGATATCCGGCAGCCGGGATGCCAGGAGCGATCGGGTCGGTCCAGTGGATCGGACCCGCAGGGTGGACGGTTCTAGTGGTTGCCTTCTCCGCAGGTCTGACGTTGTTCATCGAACATCACAAGGACTGGCGGATGGTCGTCGACGCGGGCAGCATCATCATCCTGCTCGTCATCGGTGGAGCACTGTTCGCTCCCTCGCCCGCCGCCCAGGTATGGCGAACGGCGATCGTCCAGGGAGGATCCCCCTGTCCACAGACACGGTGCCAGAACGAGAACCAGCGCATCTACGAGCGCCACCTCGAGCTCACGAAATCGATTCCCGAAGGCTCAGTCGAGTTCGTCATCTGGCCGGAGAACTCGACGGGCACTCCCTACGAGCCCGAGGGCAACGACACGGTCCGGAACGAGATCATCGAGCAGGCGCGCCGTCTCAACGCCTACATCCTCGTATCCGGGACGAGGGTCGAGGGTGACGAGTTCTTCTACAACATCAACGTGCTGTACTCGCCCGACGGCGTGAAGGTCGGGGAGTACCTCAAGCAGCATCCCGTGCCGTTCGGGGAATTCGTTCCCCTGCGGGGCCTGTTCGACTTCGTACCCCAGCTCGATCGAGTGCCCCGTGACATGATCAGGGGAACCGACGCCGTTGTCTTCCCGACCCCCGAAGGCGTTCTCGGCTCGGTGATCTCGTTTGAAGGGTCCTTCGCCAGATCGATGAGGGCCTCGGCGAGGGCTGGTGCGCAGGCGATGGTGGTCACGACCAACACCTCGTCCTATGGGAAGTCACCCGCCACCGACCAGGCCATTGCGATGGTGAAGGTGAATGCGGCAGCCGTCGGCCTCGAAACCGCGTACGCGTCGATCACCGGGAAATCGACATTCATCATGCCCGATGGATCGGTAGCGGCAACAACCCAGCAGCTCGAGGAAACGGTCCTCTACGGGTCGATCCAGTACAACGCAGACATACCAACGATCTGGGTGCGGTTCGGTGACTGGTTCGCGTTCCTTGCCATGGCTGCCGCTGCAATAGCGATCGTTGCGCCGGGGACGCGCGGCGGCGACGCAACCCAACCGTCAGAACGCGGCAAGGCATCGGGTTTTGCACCTTCCGGACCTTCGTAGTTATCATCGTGTGACCCGAAATTTTCCGGTGCCGGTATCGCGCGGTCCTTCCGCCCCTTCTGGTACTTCATCGACGGACCAAGAAAGGCATGAGCATCAATGTCCGACATCCTGAAGGCATCACGACCAAAGGGCCGTTCTCGCCGACCAAAGACGTACGACGAGGAGCGCACCTGTGCGTTCACGGAGTGCACGACGCAGCTTTCGCGCTATAACCGCGCCGAGTTCTGCCACACCCATCGTCCCGTCCGATACCCACGGTTGCGTGGCGTCCTCACGGACGAAGAGTGATTCTCCGAAGGTCATGACGTGACGAGAGCCCCGGTGCGACACCGGGGCTCTCGTGCGTGGTGGGTGGGTCGAACCTGGTCGTCATGCCTCGTACTTGGCGAGTCCTTCGGCAAGGATGTCGATCCCACGATCGAGGTCGTCCATCGAGACGTTGAGTGGTGGGATGAAGCGGATGATGTTCCCATCCGGCCCACAGTTCAGGATGAACATCCCGGCATCGAGCGCGTGAGCCTCGATCGCAGGGAAGGCATCGGGATCAGGCGACCCGTCCGCCTTCACCAGGTCGATACCGATCATCAGCCCCTCGCCCCTGACATCGCCGACGGTGCGATGCCGTGCCTTGAGGTCATTCCACCTGGCAAAAGCGTGCTTCGACAATGCCTCGACGCCGGGAATGACCTCACGCAGGCCGTTGACCGTTGCCGCCGAGGCTGCGCACGCAACCGGGTTGCCGCCGAAGGTCGTGCCGTGTGATCCGGGGTGCCATTTGTCCATGAGTTCGGCAGAAGCGGCGAGCCCGGAGAGGGGGAGGCCATTGGCGATGGCTTTGCCCATGACAAGGACATCCGGGCGAACGTCGTACTTGCTGGACAGGAACCAGTC
>JAQAZV010000311.1:0-4512 GCA_032127155.1 Acidimicrobiia bacterium | reverse complement strand
ACCCGGTACTCGATACTCGACACTCGGATCCGGTGCCCCCATCGACCTCGCTCCGCTCGGCCACTTCCCCCTCTCCGGAGGGGAAGAAAGCGGTTGAAATGCCGAGCACCGGCAGGACGGGATTGTCCACCGTCAGGGGGGGCGAGCGAGCCCGCGAGCACCGAAACCGGGGACGAGCAAGGCCCCAAAGGCCGATCGACTGCTACCTGCTACTTCGAGAGGATGTGAGCCCGTGGCTCACATCCTCTCGACGACGGCCTCTCCGAAGGCGGAACAGGACACTTCGGTGGCATCGCCCATGAGGCGTGCGAAGTCGTAGGTCACGATGCGGTCACCGATGGCGCCTTCCATGCCTGCGACGATGAGGTCGGCGGCTTCTCCCCACCCGAGGTATCGGAACATCATCTCCCCCGACAGGATGACCGAACCGGGGTTGACCTTGTCCATGCCGGCATACTTTGGCGCCGTGCCGTGTGTCGCTTCGAAGATCGCAAAGCCTGACTCGTAGTTGATGTTCCCTCCCGGTGCGATACCGATTCCACCGACCTGGGCGGCAAGGGCGTCCGATATGTAGTCACCGTTGAGGTTCATCGTTGCAATGACGTCGTATTCGGCTGGCCTCGTGAGGATCTGTTGGAGGAAGGCGTCGGCGATGACGTCCTTCACGAGGAGTCGATCCCCCGGCTGCCCGTTGCAGTCCTCCCAGCTCACGGCGACGTCTGCGAACTCGTCTCTGACGACTTCGTATCCCCACTCCCTGAATGCACCTTCGGTGAACTTCATGATGTTGCCCTTGTGGACGAGGGTCACCGATGAGCGACCCTGATCGAGGGCGTAGCGAATCGCAGCGCGAATCAGACGCTTCGACCCCGATTCGGAGATCGGTTTGATCCCGAGGCCCGAGTCGCGACGGATGTCCCACCCGTAGGTCTCGTCGAGGAACGCAAGCAGCTTGGCCGCGCCCTCCGTTCCTGCCTCGAGCTCCTTACCGGCGTAGACATCTTCGGTGTTCTCTCGGAAGATCACCATGTCGACCGCCTCCGGGGCTTTCACCGGTGACGGAACGCCGGTGTACCAACGCACTGGTCGGAGACAGACGTAGAGGTCGAGGATCTGCCTGAGGGCGACGTTGAGCGAACGGATTCCGCCGCCGATCGGGGTCGTCAGTGGCCCCTTGATCCCAACGAGATACGTCCGGAAGGCATCGACAGTCGCTTCCGGCAACCAGTCACCTGTTTCGTTGAACGCCTTCTCCCCCGCCAGGACCTCGGTCCACTCGATCGTGCGTTCGCCGCCGTACGCCTTTGCGACCGCAGCGTCGAACACATTCTGTGCAGCGGCCCAGATGTCAGGGCCGATCCCATCACCTTCGATGAAGGGGATGATGGGATCGTTCGGTACGTGGAGTCCGTGATCGGTCTTTGTGATCGGTGTAGCCATTGCTTCTCCGTTCGTGTTGATTCAGATCGATCTCTTGCGACGATCTCGTGCACCTTCAGGTCTGTCGAGCGAGCATCACGGTGTTGGCGAGGAGGGACGCCCTGGTCATGGGCCCGACTCCGCCGGGGACCGGAGTGATCGCTGAAGCGACCTCTGCAACCTCGTCGAATGCTACGTCGCCAACGAGTCCTTCATCGGTTCGGTTCGTTCCCACATCGATGACCACAGCCCCCGGCTTCACGAAGTCCTTCGTGAACATGCCTGCTCGCCCGATAGCGGTCACCAGGATGTCGGCAGAGCGACAGACGGCGGCCAGATCCGGCGTCCTCGAGTGGGCCTGGATCACGGTGGCGTCTGCCCCCTTCGATCCGAGGAGGATCGCCATCGGTCGTCCGACGAGAAAGCTCCTGCCGACGACCACCGCGGTTCGTCCAGCGGTCTCGATGCCGTAATGATCGAGAATCGTCATGATCCCCGAAGGGGTTGCCGGGAGTGGTCCCTGGCGACCGAGGATCATCCGACCGAGGTTGAAGGGATGGAGACCGTCTGCATCCTTCGTCGGAAGCACCCGCTCCACGGCGGCCTCTCCGTCAAGCCCAGCCGGCAGCGGTAGCTGGACGATCATCCCCGATACATCGCTTCGTTCGTTGAGATCGTCGACGGCGGCCAGGACGTCCGCCTGGGTCGATGACGATGGCAGCTTCACGTCGATGGAGGTCATACCGACGGACTCCGCGTCCTTGTGCTTGTACGACACGTACACGTGCGACGCCGGGTCGTCGCCGACGAGGATCGTGGCCAAACCCACGTGGACCCCATGTGCGGCGAGTTCAGCGACGTCGGATGCGACGCGCTCACGGACGACAGCCGCAACGGCTGAACCTGAAAGGATTCGTGCGCTCAATGTCGGAAATGCCTTTCTCCGGTGAACATCAGGGCCATGTCATGTTCGACGGCCGATGCAACCACGTCATCGTCCCTGATGGATCCGCCTGGCTCGACGATGGCTGTCACACCCGCTTCGGCGAGTGCATCGGGGCCGTCCCTGAAGGGGAAGAAGGCATCGGAACCACATACCGAACCACGGGCCCGATCTCCGGCCTTGGCGAGGGCTCGCTCGGCCGCACCAACCCTGCTCTGGTCGCCCGCACCAATCCCGATCGCGGCACCATCCTTGACCAGTACCACTGCATTCGACTTCGTGTGGGCAGCGATGATCCATGCCAATTCGAGGTCCGCTTGTTCCGACGGAGACGGTACCCGTGCCTTCGCATCCCATGTGGACGCGTCGACGACGACCGCGTCGCGCTTCTGGATCAGGAAGGCGTCGTCGATCGTTCGGACATCGAGATCAAAGTCTGACGGCTGGGGAGAGATGAGAACCCGTAGGTTGCGCTTCTGCCCGAGAAGGGCAGCTGCCTCTGCAGTGATGGATTCGGCAATGACCACCTCGACGAAGTTCGGAGAGATTGCACGCGCTGTCGCAGCATCGAGCTCGCCGCCCACGGCCACGACGCCCCCGAAAGCGGACAATGGGTCGCATGCCCATGCCCGCCCGAAGGACTCGGCAACCGAGTTCGCATTGGCCACTCCGCAAGCGTTCATGTGCTTGAGAATGGCCACGGAACCCGAGGGAAGGTCGTTGACGAGACGCCACGCGGCCTCGGCGTCCGCATAGTTGTTGAAGGACATGTCCTTCCCTTGGATCTGATCACTCCTCGCCGACCACCCGGAGGTGTCCTCGGCTGCGTAGAGACCAGCGAGCTGATGCGGGTTCTCACCGTACCGGAGGACCTCGCGCCTCATCAGGGGGAGGACGATTCGGTCACCTGTGGTGCGCTCGAGCCAATTGACGATCGCGGCGTCGTAGGCGGCTGTCCTGTAGAAGGCCTCACGTGCCAGATTCTCCCGATCTGCCGCCGTGGTTCCACCCCGCGCGAGAGCGTCGACCGTCTCGTGGTATCGGTCAGGAGACACCACCACGGCAACCCATGCGTGATTCTTCGCCGCTGCCCTGATCAGGGTGGGGCCCCCAATGTCGATGTTCTCGATGATCTCTGCTCGCGGCTTCCCCGAGGCCACGGCTTCCTCGAACGGGTAGAGGTTGACGACCACCAGTTGGAAGGGCTGGATACCGAAGTCCATCAGACTCGACCGATGATCGGCCTTTCCGAGGTCGGCCAGGATGCCACCGTGTATCCGTGGGTGCAGCGTCTTGACCCTGCCTCCCAGCATCTCAGGGGCACCGGTGACGTCCTCGACTCTGACGACGTTGATCCCTGCTGCTTCCAGGTGATCGGCTGTTCCTCCTGAGGACACGATCTCAACACCGAGGTCGACAAGGCTCGCCGCAAACGGGGTGAGGCCCCGCTTGTCCGATACCGAAATCAACGCTCGCGCGACGGGGACTCTCGTCATCGTGACACGTCCGCTGAGGTCGTCCAGACGACGTGGCGTCCGTCAACGGCGAGATCGCCACGACCGAAGGCGGCAACGACCTCGGGGAGGAGTCTGTGCTCGACGGCCTGGATACGCCGGTGGAGGGCTTCCTCATCATCATGTGGAAACACCTGAACCGCCTCCTGGGCGATGATTGGTCCGTGATCGACCATGTCGTCCACGAAGTGAACAGTCACGCCCGACACGGTCACGCCATACGAAAGGGCTGATGGCACGGCATCGGCACCCGGAAACGCAGGCAGCAGCGCCGGATGCACGTTGATGATCGCGTTCGGGAACCTGTCTACAGCGTTGGGCGCGAGGATGCGCATGAACCCTGCCAGTACAACACCTCTGGCTCCATGTCGCTCGATGGTGTCAGCGATGGCGCAGGAGAAGCTGGCCCGGTCGGTGTGATCATCCCAACCGACGACCTCCGTTGCGATTCCCGCCCCGCGTGCCCGGTCGAGGCCACCTGCATCGGGGCGATCCGCGATCACGACGACGATGGCGCAGCCGAGCTCTCCCCGATCGGAACTATCGATCAGCGCCTGGAGGTTCGTACCACTCCCTGAGATCAGAACGGCGATGGGGAACGGGTCGGACATCGCCGACGAGTCTAGAGCGACCACA
>JAQAZV010000310.1:0-7068 GCA_032127155.1 Acidimicrobiia bacterium | reverse complement strand
CTGGATGGCGGTTTGGCGATTGGTGGTTGCGTAGCACAGGTCGCTCTTGCGAGCTGTCCAGAGGTCTGGGTAGCGTTGCTTGGCGTCAGCGAGGACGTCCTCCCACTCATAGAGACCGAGGGTCGTTTGGGCGAGGAGTGCCACTCGTGTCTTGTCCGCCGCTGCGAAGCCGCCGAGTCCCACCCTCGGATCGACGAGCCTGGCAGCCGCAGGTGCCTCGGCTATCGCTCCGATCGCCTCGTCGTGGCCCTCATGGCCGACATAGATGATGTCGTAGCCCTGATCTGCCACGCGACGGACCTCGTGATGCACCTTGGTCACGAGAGGACACACGGCATCAATCATCACCGCTGCCTTTGCCTCCGCTCCAGCGACGACGTCCGGGGCTGACCCATGGGCCGAAAGCATCACGGGACTCCCGTCCGGGACGTCATCGATATGGTCGACGAACACGACTCCCGCGCGCTCGAATGCGGTCACGACAGCAGCGTTGTGGACGATCTCGTGGTAGCAGTACACAGGCGGCTCGAAGACCTTCACCATCCACGTGAGCGCCTTGATCGCCATCTCTACTCCCGCACAGAATCCACGCGGTTCGGCCAGGAGGACGGTGGTAGCCATGGCCTCAGGTTATCGAGCGACCGACCGTGCTGTGCTGGTCCCGGTAGGCTTCCTCCGTCATGTCACTCCCCACCATTCTCGAAGTGCTTCCAGGCACGCCAGCCGACACAGCAGGTCTCCATCCAGGGGACGAGTTGCTGACGGTGAACGGAATCGTGCCGAACGATGTCATCGAGTACCAACAGTTGGTCGACGACGAGGACCCCACGTTCACCCTCAAACGTGATGGTTCGACGATGACGACCATCGTGTCGAAGGCGGAGGGCGAACCAATAGGCCTGCGTCTCAGTTCGTCGATCTTCGACAGGGTGCAGACCTGCGACAACCACTGCGAGTTCTGCTTCATCTATCAGCTGCCCCCCGGCATGCGCAAGTCGCTGTACCTCAAGGACGACGACTACCGGCTGTCATTCCTGTACGGCAACTTCACGACCCTGACTCGGTTCACGGAGCTCGACCTCTCCCGAGTCATCGAGGACAAGCTCGGACCCCTCTATGTCTCCATCCACGCGACCGATCCAACGGTCCGCAGCGCCATGCTGCGCAACCCTCGCGGTGCGACCAGCCTGCGATGGCTCGCCGCCCTCCTCGATGCCGACGTGACCGTGCACGGTCAAGTGGTGCTGTGCCCCGACATCAACAATGGTGCCGTCCTCGAACGAACCCTTGCCGAGACGATCACACGATTCCCGAAGCTCGCAACCCTCGGCATCGTGCCACTGGGGCTGTCCCGGTTCAATCGGGAAGCGGGGCTGAGGGTCCATACGGCGGACGAAGCACGGTCCGACCTCGAAACTATCCATTTCTGGCAGGATCGTGCGGCTGATGCCGTCGGTCGGAAGATATTCCAGGCATCGGATGAGCTGTACCTGACTGCCGACCTCGAGGTGCCACCCCTCGTCGCCTACGGAGCCTTCGACCAGCACGAGAATGGCATCGGGATGGTTCGGACCTTCTACGAGGAGGTCGCGACCCTCGAACGGGGTTCGACGTCGACCTCGCCGATCGTCACCGGGGAGTGGCGTTCGGTTCCTGCCGCACCTGCGCTTGGTTACCGGGCGGTCAGACACGACGGCTCAGCGCCGGCCATTTCTGAGGGTCCGATCGTCGCCGTGACAGGAATCTATGGGCGAAAGGTCCTCGAACCCGTCCTCGAGCGACTCGCGGTACTCGCAGGCCGACCCATCCGGCTCCTTGAGATCCAGAACCGGTTCTTCGGAGGAAACACCGCGGTCGCTGGACTGATGACCGGCGAAGACATCATTGCCGGCCTCAGGGCCGACACAGGACCTGTCGGAGCGTATGTGATCCCCGATGTCGCCCTCTCTGGCGACATCTTCATCGATGATGTCCCGCTCGCCTCGGTGGCCGACGCAGCTCGTGCTCCGGTGGTTGTGGCTCCTGCAACGGCGGCTGGCCTCGTGGGAGCAGCCCGATGAGCCGGCAGCCCATCGTCGTGATCCTCGGCCGTCCCAATGTTGGGAAGTCGACCCTCGTGAATCGCATCATCAGGCGCAAGGCAGCGGTCACCAACGAGGAGCCAGGGGTCACGAGGGACCGCAGGCGTTTCGAGGCTGAGTGGGCAGGAAGGGCCTTCTCCGTCGTCGACACCGGTGGGTGGGAGGCCCGTCCGGATGAGGAACTCACGGCGAACATCCGGGAACAGGCCGAAATCGCGGTTACGGGTGCAGACGTCGTGGTGTTCGTTGCCGACGCGACGACCGAGGTCACGGATGACGACGTCGGCGTCGCCCGGATCCTGCAGCGAAGCGGCGTGCCTCACCTCCTCGTGGCCAACAAGGCCGACTCCCCGGCCGTCGAGTCCGACCTTGCCCATCTGTGGGGTCTCGGGCTCGGTCAGCCGATTCCGATCTCGGCCCTCCATGGTCGCAACACCGGCGATTTCCTCGACACGCTCACGTCCATCATGCCCGCCGAAACCGAGGGCGATGCCGATCCCGACACGATCGCAAGCCTTGCGATCGTCGGCCGGCCGAACGTCGGAAAATCCACCCTCCTCAACCGCCTCGCCGGCGAGGAGCGTGTCCTCGTGTCTGAAGTTCCCGGCACCACACGCGACCCGATCAACGAAATCGTGCTCATCGATGGCGAGTACTTCGAAGTCATCGATACCGCAGGCATCAAGCGTCGCACGAGGATTTCCGAGGATGCCGACTTCTACTCGGTCCTGAGGGCACACGAGGCCGTTCGCCAGGCCGACGTGGTCCTGTTCGTCATCGACGGGACCAGGGGAGCGACGCATCAGGAACAGCGGCTGGCAGAGGAGATCGTCCGGTCAGGAGCAGGGCTGATCCTGGTGCTCAACAAGTGGGACGACCTCACCGAGGAGGAGCGCCTCCACACGGAGGATTCCGTTGCTGATCGACTGGCCTTCGTCGATTGGGCACCGATCATCAGGATGTCCGCACTCACCGGAGCGCGCACACACCGACTGCCCAAACACATCAAGACCGTATTGGACAACCGAGCACAGCACATTCCAGCCCCTGAGGTGAACCGCCTCGTGAGAACCCTGCAGGAAGCCCACCCGCCACCTGTGCGCAAAGGGCGGAGGGCCAAGATCCTCTATGCGGTTCAGGCAGAGAATGAACCCCCCACGTTCGTCCTCTTCGTCCGCGGCGGCGACCTCTCGCCGGACTACATTCGGTTCATCGAGAATCGTCTCCGAGAGACATACGACTTCTCCGGTACCCCGATTCGCATTCGAACGCGGAACCGACACTGATGCGCGACCGTATTCGCGACGCAAGCGACGCGGCCAGGTCAGGTGGACCGGAGCGCTACCACGACAAGCTCGCCGAACAGGGGAAGCTCTTCGTCAGGGACCGAATCGGCCTCCTCGTCGACGCCGAGTCCTTCGTCGAGGACGGATTGCTCGCACGAAACGACGATCAAGTCCTCGCCGCTGATGGCGTCGTCACCGGAAGGGCACGGGTGGATGGCAGACCCGTGATGGTCATTGCCAACGACCCGACGGTCAAGGCCGGATCGTGGGGACGCATCACCGTCGAGAAGATGATTCGGGCGCTCGAAGCGGCCTACGACGAACTCCTCCCTGTCTTCTATCTCGTCGATTCTGCCGGAGCGAGGATCACCGACCAGGTGGAGCTCTTCCCAGGCCGCCGGGGTGCAGGAAAGATCTTCTACAACCAAATCCGCCTCTCGGGGAGGGTTCCCCAGATCTGCTGCCTGTTCGGTCCTTCGGCTGCAGGCGGCGCATACATTCCCTCGTTCTGCGATGTGGTCGTGATGGTGGAGGGGAGGGCCTCGATGTACCTCGGCTCGCCCCGCATGGCCCAGATGGTGGTGGGGGAGGACACGACGCTCGAGGAGATGGGCGGAGCGAGGATGCACTGCGAGGTCTCCGGCTGCGGCGACGCGATGGTGTCCTCCGACGAAGAGGCGATCGCGTGGGCACAGGAGTACTTCTCCTACATGTCAGAGAACTATCGGGTTCTCCCCATCGCCTATGCACCAGAGGAGCCTCCGGCCGATGCCGACATCGCGACGGTGATACCGGATGATCCGAAGGGTGTCTACGACATGCACGACTTCATCGCTGCACTCGTTGATCGCGACAGCTTCTTTCCGATCAAGGACCGCTACGCGAGGGAGTTGATCACCGGATTCGCTCGCCTCGACGGCCAGCCGATCGGGATCGTTGCATCCCAACCGAGTCACCTCGGTGGCGTTCTGTTCGTGGACTCGGCTGACAAGGCTGCCCGGTTCATGTGGCTCTGCGATGCCTTCAACCTGCCCCTGCTCTTCCTCGCCGATGTGCCCGGTTTCATGATCGGTTCGCAGGTCGAGGCCCAGGGCATCATCCGACATGGGGCAAAGATGCTCACCGCGATGGCAGAGGCGACCGTGCCACGCATCAGCGTCATCGTGCGCAAGGCCTACGGTGCGGGTCTCTATGCGTTCTCCGGGCCCGGGCTCCGCCCGGAAGCAACCATCGCCCTCCCGACCGCCGAGATCGCCGTCATGGGTCCCGAGGCGGCTGTGAACGCCGTGTACTTCAACGCCATCGAGAGCCTCGATGAGCCTGAGCGTTCGGCCTTCATCGCCGAGAAACGCACCGAGTACGAAGAGGATGTTGATCTCCTCAGGCTCGCGGCTGAAGGCGTGATCGATGCCATCATCGAGCCGGTGGACCTGAGGAACGAGCTGATGCGACGGTACGCCATCGCGGCCGGCAAGGATCGCAAGTTCTCTGACCGCAGGCACGGAGTCCCTCCGGTATGACCGGCGCCGATGGCGAGCACCACGGTCGTGCGGGCGACACCGATCATCAGCCTGAGCCGGGGTGGCCATGGAGCTTCATCCTGCTCGTGGTTGCTGGGGCGCTCTACCTCATCTTCAGGTTCGTTGAGCTGGGGATCACGATCCTGACCTGACCGATAGGTGAGGGGCAGCTTCTAACCTCTCGGGCACGGGCTGTGGCGCAGTCTGGCAGCGCACTGGTCTGGGGGACCAGGGGTCGCCGGTTCAAATCCGGCCAGCCCGACCGTACGGAATTCCGATATTCACTCGGCACGATGGATCGACTTCGACGAAACGACGGGACAACGAGACAGAATGGACTTTCGGCAAGCACAAGACGTGGCAGCCCTCCACGCCCCCCATGACTACTACCAGCGTGAGTATCGGGCAATGGAGCGCATGTACCTTCCTGCGCTCTTCGACGATCTCAAGCGCGTCGCAGCCGGTCGGGTCCTCGAAATTGGACCGGGCTGGGGAACGACCGCCGCATGGCTTTCCGCAGGCGGGCATGAAGTCACGGTCATGGACCTGATGCCCGTCGGAACCTTCATGACGCAGGACCTGATCGATGAACATCGAATCACCTACGTCCACAACGACATCGAGGACCAGCCATCACCAGATGGGCGCGACCTCGGAACCTTCGATCTCGTGATCATGACCCAGGTCATCCCTCATCTGGCGTGGCGTCCTGATCGCTCATTGCGCCACCTCGCCGCCCTCATGGGGCCCCATGCGCTCTTCGTGACCTCGGTGCTCGATCGGAAGGACTACCCAGATCTCGACTGCGCTTTCGGCGACGACTGGCGGCAGGTCCCCGAGTGGGGTACGACCGCCAAGTGCGATGACGTCGTCAAGTGCATGTACACCAGGGAATCATTCGAGGATCTGCTTGCTTCGACGTTCACCGATGTGTCGATCTGGAAACCCAGGAAATCCACGGTGCTGTTCGCGAGAGCCTCGAAGTAGTGGTGTTCTGCACCTGAGCGCATCGCCATCAGGACCCGCCATGAACGACATCGTCGAACGACGGCGTGGTGGGCGGTTGCATCGAGCCACGAGCGCAGCTCTTCCGGCTACCCGGAAGGAGCCAAGGGTCTACAGGAAGCGCGAAGTGCCGGCGACGAACCGTATACGAGTTCCACAGGATCCGGGGAACTCGTTCCCAGTACTCATCGTTGAAGTTGCGAGCGCACTGCCCGAGGGGACGACCATGGACGTGACATGTTGAAGCGATACCGTTGGGTCCTCGTCGCCATCGGCGTGGTCGTGATCGCAGGAGCATTTCTGGCGTTTCGCCCTGACAAGCTGTTTGTCGACGATGCCGTGGATGAGTCACTGGCTGACGCGTTCACCACGACGACGGCCACGACACCAACGACGACGACGGGACCAGCCGCCTCCTCCCCGTCGACGACACTGCTCCCTGAGAGCACGACCACGACCACGGAAGCACCGCCGTCGGGACCCGTCGCCCTCGCTTCTGGGGCCTTCTTCGGCATCGACCACACAGCGGCCGGAACAGCGACGGTGTACGAACAGGGTGGCGCCTACGTGCTGCGCTTCGAGGACGACACGGACATCCAGAACGGGCCGGACCTGTTCGTGTGGCTCCTTGCCGCCGAGGACTACGAAGGCGGCGATCCGGGGGAGTACATCGATCTCGGCAAGATCAAGGGAAACGTCGGGGGACAGAACTACGAACTCCCGGATGACTACGACCCCGCGTTGCACCAGTTCGTACTGATCTGGTGCAAGCGGTTCGCCGTTCCCTTCGCCGCAGCGCCGCTGCAGTGACCGATCACCACCCGTTGCGGTGGAGCTGCTCGTCGAGCGGTCTCCTCTTCCTCGTTGACCCCGACCCGAACGCGACCTCATCGTCAGTTCGATAGCCGATTCCGATGACCCCGACGATCCTTCGATTGCCGGGAACACCGAAGGCATCACGCATCGCTTGTTCGCCATGGGCGATTCCGAAGAACCACGTATCGAGCCCCTCGTTCACCGCCGCAAGCTGAAGCTGCATGGCAGCCATGGCCGCATCAACGTCCCAGAACTTGACGGGCCATTGTTCCGGATCCTGGAGACCGAACCTCGCCTTGTCTGCCTCCGAATAGCGACCGAGATACCGCTCTGGATCAGACCACACAACCACGATGACGG
>JAQAZV010000309.1:0-2765 GCA_032127155.1 Acidimicrobiia bacterium | reverse complement strand
CCCGATTCTCGTAGAGCTCGCGTCGTCATGCCTATCGAACAGATGTTCGACTAGTCTGACGAAGTGGCCCGGTACGCAGAGCTTCACTCACACACGAACTACAGCTTCCTCGACGGGGCCTCTCATCCGCACGATCTCGTCGCCGTCGCTGCCGAGCTGGAGTACGAGGCGCTGGCTGTCACCGACCATGACGGGTTCCGGGGTGCTGCCAAGGTCCACGTCGCCGCTCGCGACATCGGCCTCCCCATCGTGTACGGCACCGAAGTTGGGATGAACCGAGAGTCGCACGTGCCCCCGCCCGGAGGGTGGGGGGGCGCGGAGGAGCGCAGCGACGACGCAGGGGGGCTTCCAATCCGTTCCGCATCCACCCCACTTCGTGGGGGGGACATGAGGCCGAGGCGGGGGAGGATTCGGAGGATGCATGGGAGCAAGCCCGTCGACCTTCCGGCTACCGACCATCTCGTCCTCCTCGCGCCTGATCCGCAGGGGTACGCGGCCATCAGCCGGTTCGCGACCCGGGGGCAGTTCAGGGGGGAGAAGGATCGGCCGGCTTACGACTATGCCGAACTCGCCGAGGCGTCACGCGACGGCAACCTCGTCGCCCTCACTGGGTGTCGTGAGGGCGCCGTCCCGCGTGCGGCACAGGCGGGTGATCTCGCAGGAGCGATGTCGGCGGCGTCCGGGCTTCGGGAGATCTTCCCCGGCCGTCTCTACATCGAACTCACGCACCATGGGATGCCGGACGACGACGATCGGAACGACCTCCTCTTCGAAGTCTCGCGCAGGCTCCGCATCCCATACCTGGCAACGAACAACGTGCACTACGCCCTACGCCGGGATGCGGATCTCGCCGAGGTCCTCGCCGCCGTTGCCGGGAGACGCGACCTCGACACGGCTGACGGATTCCGTCCGGCAACCGACCTGCGTCACCTTCGCTCGCCAGCCGAGATGGCTGCCAGGTTCGGGCGCTACCCGGGAGCGGTCGACCGTTCCGCCGATCTCGGGGCGTCGCTCGCGTTCGATCTCGATCTCCTGGCCCCGGAACTGCCGGACTTCCCGAAGCCTGGCTCGTTCACGACCGAGGACGAGTATCTGAGGCACCTCGTCGAGAAAGGGGCGCGCGAGGTGTATCCGAGTCGTGACGACGGGATCGAGGCCGCGGCCCTCCGTCGCCTCGACCATGAACTCGAGGTGATCAGCGAACTCGGCTTCTCGGGGTTCTTCCTGGTGGCATGGGATATCGTCACGTTTGCCCGATCGCAGGGCATCTACTGCCAGATCCGCGGATCGGGGGCCGACTCCGCAGTATGCCGCTGTATCGGGCTGACTCGTGTCGATCCGATCCGCCTTGGATTGCCCTTCGAACGATTCCTCTCCGAGGAGCGCGGCCGACCGCCGGACATCGACATCGACTTCGAAGCCGAGCGACGCGAGGAGGTTATTCAATACTGTTACCGACGCTACGGCCGGGAGCGGGCGGCGATGGTCGCGAACGTCATCACCTACCGCGCCAAGTCCGTGCTCCAGGATGTCGGAAAGGCGTTCGGCCTCACGCAGGCTCAAGTCAACGGCCTCACCCGCTACCTCGACACCCGTGATCCGAGTTCGATTGGTGAGGCCGTCGATCTTCCCGACGGCCTCACCAGCGACCTCATCGTCGACGTCTGCCGGCGCCTCGACGGGTTCCCGCGGCACCTCGGCATCCACTCCGGAGGGATGGTGGTCGCACGGCGGCCGCTCTGGGAGACAGTGCCGATGGAGTGGGGAAGAATGGAGAATCGTTCCGTGCTCCAGTGGGACAAGGACGACTGCGCGACGATGGGCATCGTCAAGTTCGACCTGCTCGCGCTCGGCGCCCTCAACGCCATGCATCTGACCGTTGACCTCATCGAGGAGATGCACGGCATCGATCTCGACCTCGCGACGATTCCCCAGGAACCGATTGTGTACGACCTCCTGACCCGCGCCGACACGGTCGGCATCTTTCAGGTGGAATCGAGGGCACAGATGGCCACCCTTCCCAAGCTCAAGCCACGGAGCTTCTACGACCTGGCCATCGAGGTTGCGCTCATTCGACCGGGGCCCATCCAGGGGCAGTCGGTCCATCCGTTCCTCCGTCGACGCAACGGCGAGGAGCCGATCCGCTATCCGCATCCGTCCGCGGAACCGATCCTGAAGAAGACGCTCGGTGTTCCGGTGTTCCAGGAGCAATTGATGGAGCTCGCCAGGATCTGCGCCGGCTTCACACCGGGCCAGTCCGACCGACTCCGTCAGGCGATGACCCACAAGCGGGCATCCGAGGCGATGGACCGACTGCGCGACGACGTGTTCACCGGCATGGCGAAGAACGGCATCGTCGGCGCACCAGCCGACGAGATCTGGGAGAAGCTGCAGGGGTTCGCGTCATTCGGTTTTCCGGAGAGCCACTCCGTCTCGTTCGCCTACATCGTCTATGCAGCTTCGTGGTTGAAGTATCACTGGCCTGCCGAGTTCTTCGCCGGACTGCTCAACGCACAACCGATGGGCTTCTACAACCCCAACTCCCTGGTTCAGGACGCCCAGCATCATGGCGTCATCGTGCTGACCCCTGATGTGAACCGATCCGCCTTTGATTGCACGGTCGAGTCGATCGAGGTCGATCCAGATGACGTTGTGGAGTATCTCAAGGGATCGTGGAGGCGGGGGAGAGGACCGATCGACGATCCGATCCGTCCTGCCGTTGCACTCCGACTCGGTCTTCGATATGTGAGGAACCTCGGTGAGGG
>JAQAZV010000308.1:0-3338 GCA_032127155.1 Acidimicrobiia bacterium | reverse complement strand
GAGGGCATCGATGTCCAGACCCGAATCCGTTTCGTCGAGCACGGCGAACTCGGGCTGGAGCACCGCCATTTGCAGGATTTCGTTTCGCTTTCTCTCTCCCCCGGAGAACCCTTCGTTCAGATACCGGTTGCCGAACGATGAGTCCATCCCGAGCTCCTCCATCGCGTCAGCGATCTTGAGGCGCATTTCGAGCACGGTGTAGTCCGTCCCCGAAATATTCGAGAGTGCCGTGCGCAGGAAGGTGACCATGGATACGCCAGGGATCTCCTCTGGGTACTGGAATCCGAGGAACATTCCGGCCTGGCCCCGCTTTTCAGGCGGCCAATCGGCGATGTCCTCGCCCTTGTAGCGGACCGTCCCACTCGTCACCTCATACGATGGGTGACCGAGCAGAACGTTGGCAAGGGTCGACTTGCCGCTTCCATTGGGTCCCATGATCGCGTGCGTTTCACCGCCTGCGACCGTGAGGTCGACACCTTTGAGGATTTCGGTGCCTTCGACGGAGGCATGGAGGTCTTCGATGACGAGCAGTGGTGGCGTGGTGGTTTCCAACATGGTCATGAGTGTAATGAGCGGTCGGGGCTCAGGACCCGGATAGTGAGGAGAACACCAGGGCCATGCGATCGAGATCGACATCGTCGAGGGCCGCGTATTCCTGAACGTAGTAGCGCCCGACGCCGAGGGCACCCATCCGGTCGAGAGCATCGCGCGCCCGTTCGGGAGTTCCGTGGGGGACATTCCGTGCATCGAGCATGGCGATGTAGTCCTCGACGGTCATGTCGCGCTTACGGGCACGATCGGCGACAACCGCAGTGTGCTCCTCATCCGTCGAGTACACCATGCCGGGTCCTGCCATCGAAATGAGAATGTCTGACGGTTCTCTGCCTGCATCCCGTGCCGCGCTGGCCATGACGCCAAGGCGAGCTTCGAGGGTCTCGGCGTCCGTAACGAACATGTTGTACTCGTCTGCATATCGACCTGCGAGGGTCGGCGTCTTCTTGGGGCCGCCGCCTCCGACGACGATTCTCAGACCCTCGGAGGCAGCTGGGAGCACCTCACTGGCATCGAGCGAGTAGTACTGGCCTTCGACGGTCCCACCACCTGCGAACGCTGTTGTGAGGTAGGCGAGCGCTTCCTCCAAACGGTCGAAGCGCTCCTTCAGGACTGGGAGCTCGAGGCCAAAGGCTGCATGTTCCGATTCCATCCAGCCGGTCCCGACTCCGAGGCTGAAGCGACCGCCCGAAATCTCGTCGAGGGTCGTTGCCGACTTCGCCATCACGGCGGGATGGCGGAACGTCAGGGGAGAGACGAGCGTCACCAGCTCGATGGAGGAAGTCTCGACCGCGACACCGCCGAATGCCACCAGCGCGTCCGTGGCCGGTGCTGAGGAATCCATGTTGAGATAGTGATCGGATCGAGCGAACGCGTCGAGGCCATTCGCCTCGGACCATTGTGCCAATTCGACGAGTCTGCGATAGGTCCCGCCGACCTGTGGTTCGACGAACAGTCCTAGTTCCACGAGATTCTCCTTCGTTGTTGATCCGTGGTCACCAGCCGCGCCCGATCCAATCCTGCAACTGTGGTCGCTCGGTACCGATGGTTGTGGCAGCACCATGTCCTGGGAACACGACGGTGTCATCTGGCAAAGCGAAGAGGTGCCCTTCGATCGAGGCGATGATGGTCGGGAAGGAGCCGTGTGCGAAGTGGGTCGCTCCCGGCCCTCCTGGGAACAAGGTGTCGCCTGTCAGGACGGCACCATCGAGGAGAACGCACACAGATCCCGGCGTATGACCGGGAGTGTGGAGGATCGCCCCTTCTGTTCCGCCGATGGTGAAGGATCCTGGTTCGAGAAGTTGGTCAGGGACCTTCTGTGCAATGTCGACGTCTGCCGGATGCAGGAGAAACGGGGCGGCCAATGCTGCGCTGACGGGTTCGGCTGCTTGGTGGTGGTCCCAGTGACCGTGTGTCGTGATGATGGAGGTGACCTTGTGACCGTCCACCGCCGTCAGGATCGCGCTCGCGTCGTCTGCAGCGTCGATGATGACGGTCTCTCCGGTCCCAGCGTCGGTGACGATGAAGACGTTGTTGTCAAGGGCGCCGACAACGATGCTCTCGATGGTGAAGCCTCGGCCGCGGTGGACGAGCGCACCTCCCATGACGACTACTGCTCGAGGCTGTTGAGGATCGTCTCGATCTGATCGACGGTCGTCTCGCCTGACGTCCTGACCGCGACTGTTCCGTCAGCGTTCGTGAAGACCCAGTAGGGGAATCCTCCTGCCCCGTAGGCGATGAGCACGGAATTCTCGCTGTCGTCCCGTATCACGGGAAGATCGAAGTTCTCGCGCTCGAGCCAGGCGCTTGGCGGGTAGTTCGCCTGTGCCGAATTCATCGATGTTGCCACGGCGTAGAGGTCCACGCCTTCGACGCCGCCCGTCTCATCGAGCCACGAGACGACACGCGGCACCTCTGCCTGGCAGTGGGAGCACCAGTGTGCGAGGAACAGGATGCCCTTGGCTCGTCCGTCATCGTTCTTGATCTCGACGGTGTCCCCGCTGAAGTTCTCGCCGGTGACATCGGGAATGGGGAGGCCGTTCGCTGTGGTGTCGACCGTCTGGTTCGGAGGCATGAGGGTGAGCCCCTGGCCCTCGATCACGGGAGTGCCGTATTCCGCACCAACTTCGTTGTTCCCGAACATCACTGCCGCGACGAGGAGCAGCACGACGAGCCCGCCAGCCACCCCGATGATGATGCCGGTCCTGCTAGAAGTGTTCGTGTCCGCCATGGTTCCTCGCGTTCAGTTCGGTGATGGAATCAGGTCGCCGTGGCTTCGGACGACTCGTCGGGTGACCGCAAGGTTGGCACAGATCCTGCGCTATTGATGCGGTCCACGTACATGAAGGCCAGGATCAGAAGGAACGCAGACAGCGCCATGTAGGGGATCGTGACGAAGCCGTACATCTTGATGAGCGGGGACGCGCACGACGGACCCACCGCCGAGCAGGAACCGGTGTCGAGGGAAGGGAAGGACTGCATGAGGCGGTGATAGAGGGCAATCGCCGCACCAATGGTGGCGAGGACGACGACGTACAGCCGTGCCTGTGCATCACGACGAATGGCGGCGACCGGGAGGATGACAGCGAGCGGATACATGGCGATTCGCTGGAACCAGCAGAGTTTGCACGGGATGAAATGCGCGATCTCGGACAGGTAGAGGCTCCCGAGCGTCGCGAGGATCGCCACTCCAGCTGCAAGCCACATGGTGGTGCCAGCAAGCGCGCGGAAGGGGTTGACCCTTCGTGCTCGGCCGTAGATCGCGGCGGCGACGATCGCGATCGTGA
>JAQAZV010000307.1:0-8139 GCA_032127155.1 Acidimicrobiia bacterium | reverse complement strand
TGTGCGACGTACACAGGAGGGACGGTCGTGAAGATGCCACCTGCCACGGCACCGGACACACCGAAGAGGGTCGCCGCCGACAGGGCGAGGATGGCTCCGATGGCTGACCGTCTGCCGAACATCAGGGGAGCCTACGACCGAGGGCGCAGCTGCACCGGTGCGGGCGGATGGCCACCGGTCTCCCGCCGCGCCACAATCAGATGCAACCGATTCCATCGACCGGAGGTTCTTAGGGGTATGGGAACAGGAACCTCGCCGGGCGAGGACAGGATCAAGGACTCGCTCGTCGCCGAGCTCGACACCGGCTTCGCCGAACTCGTGAGCGCATACCAGCCGGGTATCTATTCGGGAGCGATGCGGCTGACAGGAACGCGCGAGGACGCCCAGGACGTTGCGCAGGACACGTTCCTGCGTGCGTACACCGCCCTCGAGGCATATGGCGATGACCGCATCGAAGCATTGCATATCCGGGCGTGGCTGTGGACGATCGCCATCAATCTCTGCCGTACCAGGGCGAAGCAACGCCGCCCAAGCGTTCCACTCGTCGACGGCCACGACACCGGTGCCGCCGACCCGGATCCGATGGATGATGCTGCGTGGAGCGAACGGTTGTCCAAGCTCCCGGACAACCAGCGGATTGCTGTGGTCCTTCGCCACGTTCTCGATCTCCCCATCAGTGAAATCTCTGAAGTCGTCGAGAGGCCAGAAGGAACCGTGAAGGCAGACATTTCTCGCGGTCTCGCTCGGCTGCGATCGATCATGGACAGTGAGGTACGGTAATGAACACAAACATGCTCGAGCTCCAGCTTCGGGGCCTCGATCGACATCCACCCGAGGACCTGGAGCGATCCACACTCATCACCGTCGGGGCCGCAGACTGGATGGCCATCACCGATACGCCGCTTGGCGTGCTGTGGGTTGCGTGGAGCACGCGCGGCGTCACAGGCGTGACACCACTTGCGTTCGCAGACACCGAGGACGCGTTTGCCAGTCATCACCGGCGCAGGACCTATCGGGCGGACCACCTGCCAGCCGACCTTGCATCAGCCATCACGACCGGGCTTGAGAGCGGCGACACGACAGAGGTGCCGGTCGACCTGTCCGGAGTGACATCGTTCCAGCGATCCGTGCTGACAACGTGCGCGACCATCCCTGTCGGTACGGTTCGACCCTACGGCTGGATTGCATCCGAAATCGGGAGCCCTGGTGCGGTGAGGGCCGTCGGCACGGCACTCGGCCGAAATCCCGTTCCTCTGATCATCCCGTGCCACCGGGTCGTCAGAAGCGATGGTGCCGTGGGCAACTACGCCTTCGGCCCCGACATGAAGCACGAGCTCTTGATCCGAGAAGGAGCAATCCTTGCCTGACGGCGTCCGCGGGCGACATGAACTACCTTGTGACTCATGGACCTGATCGAGACAATCCGAGAAGCCGTGATCGGCGGGCATCACGTCGTTCCTGGACCCTTCGGACCGCGGCGCGTGACCTACGCCGACTACACCGCGTCAGGGAGGTCCCTCGAATTCATCGAGGACTACATCCGCGACGTCGTCCTGCCGCTCTACGCCAACACCCACACGGAGTCATCGGGTACCGGCCTCCAGACCTCCCATTTCCGGGAGGAAGCACGCGAGATCATTCGACGTTGCGTGCACGCAACCGACGACCATGCCGTGCTGTTCGTGGGTTCTGGCTGCACCGGGGCCATCGATCGCATGATCAGGGTCCTCGGTCTCACGCTCCCCGAGCGTCTCGATGAGCTATATGACCTCCACTCCCGAATACCTGACGACCAGCGTCCCGTCGTGTTCATCGGACCGTTCGAGCACCACTCCAATGAGCTGCCGTGGAGGGAATCGATCGCAGATGTTGTGAGGATCGGCGAGGACAGCGACGGCCACATCGACCAGGAGAAACTCGAACTCGAGCTGCAGCGCCACCAGGGTCGCCCTCTGCTCATCGGCTCCTTCTCAGCTGCGTCCAACGTGACCGGCATCATCTCGGACACGTACGGCATCGCCGAGTTGCTGCACCAGTACGGGGCACTCTCCTTCTGGGATTTCGCGGCGGCAGCGCCCTATGTCGACATCGACATGGTCGTACCCGACCGCCCTCTCGCATCGAAGGATGCGATCTTCATCTCGACCCACAAACTCATCGGCGGACCTGGTACCCCTGGCATCCTGGTGGCCCGCAAAGATCTCTTCACCAACACCGTCCCAAGCATCCCTGGCGGCGGCACCGTCGCCTTCGTACAGCCAGAGACGCACCAGTACCTCAGCGACATCGAACACCGTGAAGAGGGCGGGACCCCTGCAATCGTCGAATCCATCAGGGCAGGTCTCGTGTTCCAACTCAAGGAGGCCGTTGGGGTCGACCGAATCAAGGAGCTCGAGGAAGCCCTGATCGCCAAGGCGATCGGATCCTGGAGGGACAATCCCGACATCCAGATCCTCGGAAATCCGGACGCAGACCGCCTGAGCATTGTGTCATTCGTCGTGCGGCACCAGAATCGCTACCTCCATCACAACTTCGTCGTCGCCCTCCTCAATGATCTCTTCGGGATCCAGTCGAGGGGTGGCTGCTCGTGCGCCGGTCCCTATGGGCATGCCCTCCTCGGTATCGATCATCAGCAATCCGACGAGTACGTCCACGAGGTCGCCCTCGGATGCGAGGGCATCAAACCGGGATGGGTCAGGGTCAACTTCAACTACTTCCTGTCCGACGCCGTGGTGGATTTCATCCTCAACGCCGTCCACCTGGTGGCATCCGAGGGGTGGAAACTGCTTCCCTGGTATCGGCTCGACCTCGAGACGGCAACGTGGTCCCACGTCGACGGGCGCGGTGATTCCCCCTTCTCTCTCGGAGACGTTTCGTATCAGGACGGCACGATGACCTACAGGGTGCCGGAACGAACGGCATCGGATGATGAACTCGCTGGGTACCTTGCCGATGCGAGTGCGCGACTGGCATCGATCGACCCTCATGACGCTCCCGCACAACCCCCGCTTCTGGTGACGGCATCGTTCGAGGACCTCCGCTGGTTCCTGATGCCCGATGAGGTCCGGCTCGGTGACTGACGCAGCTCCGGCGTGGTTCGACCGTGCGATCACCCACGTCCCGACCGAGCGGGTGATCGAGGTCGCAGGAACGCCGATCCGCTACTTGTCATGGGGAACGGAGGGGCAACCAGGTCTCGTATTCGTCCACGGGGGTGCCGCGCATGCACAGTGGTGGTCATTCATCGCCCCGATGTTCTCCAGGAACTGGAACGCCGTCGCTATCCACCTCTCCGGTCATGGAGATTCGGGCCGGCGAGACAGGTACAGCCAGGAGCTTTGGGCTGAGGAAGTCATGTCCGTCGCCGTGGATTCCGGGTTCCCCGGTCCACCCGTCATCGTTGGCCACAGCCTCGGAGGCATGGTCACGATTCAGACGGCAGCGACCTACGGGGACCGCCTGGCAGGGGCTGTGATCGTGGATGCGCCGGTCCGTCGCCCGTCCCCAGAGGCCGAAGAAGGTCGCTCGGGACGTTCATTTCGATCACCCGGTGTCTACGCGACCGAGAGCGAAGCGCTGTCTCACTTCCGGCTGGTTCCCCCCCAACCATGTGACAACGAGTACATCATCGATTGGATCGCCCGCCACTCCATCCACGAGACGCCTGAAGGGTGGACATGGAAATTCGATCCCGCACTGTTCATAGGGACGCTCGAGGCGCTCAGGGACCAGCTGGTCGCGGTTCGGTGCCGCGTCGCTCTGTTCACGGGAGAGCTTTCGGTCGTTGTGCCACCGGACACCGCCGAGTACATGTATGACCTGATGGGCAGGGTCGCACCCGTGATTCCGATCCCGGAGGCGCATCACCACCTGACCCTCGACCAACCATTGGCGTTTGTCGCCGCCCTTCGGACCCTCCTCGCCGACTGGGACCACTCGACCGGCTTCATTCGAGACAGTCGAGCGCCGTAGAATGACTCACTGATGGCCGCCAAGAAGAAACCGACGACCCAGCTCACGCTCGATCAGGCGTACCAGGCCGCCTATCTGTGGCTCGACTTCGCAGGTGATCCTCCGATCGAGATCAGCGAACCCGCGCACGGGTCGGTCGAACTGATCACCGAGCGGGCGTTCGTTCGCGTGCGGTCCAGCGACGCTCCCGTGGAACAGTCGAGCGTGTTGGCCCTGCTCAGAGCCGCCGGCACCGGGAAGAAGCTCGTCATCTTCTCGCCCTCCGGGTTCTCGCCGGGGGCACTCTCGATCGCCGAGACGCAGGGGATCGCCCTCTACACCCTCGACACGACGGGTCGTGCGATCCCCGAGACCACCCACGCCCGGTCCTTCGCGCCAGAGGAGGAACCGGAACCCCCCTTTGCTCCTTCACCAGCCGGCAAGGATGATGACCTTTGGACAGACCTGATAACCAAGGATGACCCGGATCCGACCCCGGCAGCCGGCGAACACGCCGTTCCCGGCATCGATGCTGCCACAACCGACTGGGCGGACTGCCCATCCTGCGGAGTCACGCACTATCGAAACGCGAAGTTCTGCAGGGAGTGCGGGACGAGTCTCGTCGACGGTGTGGTCGCTGCACCCGTTTCGTCTTCCACCGCTCCACAGCAGGCGACCGCGGTCCCGAAGAGCTCGACCGGCAGCAAGCTCAGGTGCAGGACGTGCGGAGGTCACGACATCGAGTTGCTGCCCTGACCCTCGCTCAGGCTCCCTTGCGACCCTGTTGATTCCTCCGGAGGAGCTGACTTGCCTTCCGCTCGGCGGCCTCCGCCCCAATAATGGTCAACGTGGTTCCGGCGAGCTCCATGCGGCGTTCGAGGGCGCCCCGAAACTTCACGCTGCAGGCGGCGAACCCGGCCAGCGGGATCATCTCGCCCCGAGCGAGCCTGTGACGGGCATCACCTTCCACGACCACGGGTGGAAGGACCCCGAGGGGCTGGCCTGGCACATTTCCCGGTTCGAGCCGAGTGATTTGTCCTTGGCCCGCGGCATCGATCGAGATGCGCATGTACCACGGGAGAAACTCCGCTGATTCGTCGAAGTCGAGCGTCATCTCCCCGATCGCCTCGTACGGAATACGGAAGGCATGATCGAATGCATCCTCTCCGACGACGAGGAACAACGCCCGGTCCGACAGCAGCCAGAACATGGCAGCTCGCTCACCGACCCGGCTGTCGAGCCCGGCTGCCGAACGATCGAGGGACTCGTCGCCGACGGTGAGCGGCTTCGCCTTCGCTTTGGCCTCACCGCGGCCGAGGTCGAGCACGGTCTGCTTGAGCGTTTGCAGTATCGGCATTGCATGCAGGGTAGACGCTGCAGTGCTCGCGCGTTGCTGGGTTGTCTGCTCAACCTGCGGCTCTGTGACGGCCTGCCGAACAAGGGGCTCTAGGCTCATTGGCCATGCCCAGAGATCTCACCGCGACCGGGCGGCACCATGCGTGGTCCTGGCCCCTCGAGGATTGGGACCACATGTGGAAGCCGAACCGATGGCTGATCAAGCCGCCGGATCCGCACAAGGCGCACATCTTCCACCTGATAGCGATCGTCGGTCTGGCGTCATATGCCAATGTGATCACGAATCGGGTACTCGATGACCATTGGCACATACCGTTCAACCTCGGGATCCTCGCGGTAGCGCTCCTCATTTCGCGGCGCGCAGGAACGACATGGACATCGATGGGACTCCGATCCGATCGCATGCAGCGAGGCACCATCGTCGGTGGGATCGTCATCCTCATCATCGCTGTGGGGATGGCGATCGCTGTCGCCATCCCTGACACGAGGGAACTCTTCATGGATGACCGCGTCATCGAGAACTCGATCGGTTGGGTGCTGTTCCAGGCCTTCATCAGGATCCCGCTCGGAACGGCTCTCTACGAGGAAGTGCTGTTCCGGGGCATCGTGTTCGGAATGTTGGTACGACGAAACTCACCGCTCGTCGCTGCAGCGTGGACATCCCTGCTCTTCGGTTTCTGGCACATCCTGCCAACCCTCGACACCCTCGATGCGAACCCTGCAGGCGACCTGTTCACGGGCATGATCGGCATCGTCATCGCCGTCATCGGTGCCGTTGGGGGCACAATGCTGGCCGGGCTGGGATTCCTGTGGCTGAGGCTGTATGCAAACAGCACGGTCGCTCCGGTACTCGCCCACATCGGAACGAACAGCGTCGCCATGCTCGCCGCCGCTGTGGTCGTTCACCTGCTGTAGCGACCACAGCCACATCCGCAGGCTTGACATTGCCTCGTCGATTTGGGAGCATTCAAGTCCTGGTCCTTGGACCGGGTACGCAACCGAGGAGTCTCGATGAGGTGGCTACTGATGCCGAACACCACACCCGAGTTTCTCGCGCGCGCCCGTTTCCGGTAGAGCGCACACCGCTCCCGCACTCGAGATCCTCCCACGGTGACGGCCTTCGTCGTCCGTTTCCCATCTCGCTGACTCCCAAGGACCAACCATGATCCCCGTACGTGCATATTTCCGGCTCTTTGCCAGGTATCTGCGGCCCTACCGCCGCAGGGCCTGGTTCCTCGCGACCCTCCTCGCCTCGACGATCGCCCTTCAGCTGCTCAACCCCCAGCTGATCAGGATCTTCATCGACGATGCCACCGCGGGGAAGGCGCTGAACGACCTCATCCCGATCGCCGTGGCCTTCATGACCATTGCCGTTGTCCATCAGCTCCTCTTGGTCTGGGCGACGTACATCGCCGAGCAGATCGGCTGGTCGGCGACGAATCGCCTCAGGGCGGACCTCACGGATCATGTTCTCAGGCTCGACATGGGCTACCACAAGGGCACGAGCCCCGGTGAGCTCATCGAGCGCATCGACGGCGACGTCACGGCGTTGTCGAACTTCTTCTCGTCGATGATGATCAAGGTGGTTGGGAACGGCGCACTGCTCGCTGGAATCCTCACCCTGCTGTGGGTGGAATCGTGGATCCTGGGCCTTGCGATAACCGTATTCACGGTCATCACATTCCTCGGCTTGTTCCGGTTGCACGGTGTGACCGTGCCGTGGCACAAGGCCATTCGTGCGACCAGTGCCGAGATGTTCGGATTCATCGGGGAGCAGATGGATGGAACCGAGGACATCGAGGCCAATGGCGCATCGGCCTTCATGGTGGAGCGTTTCGACGACATCCAGCGCCGCTGGCTTCCCCAGGTGGTCAAGGGATGGACGGGTTGGTCGATGATGTGGACGGCGTCGATGGCGCTGTACTTCGCATCGCTCATGATCGCCTTCATCCTGGGAGCATGGCTCTTCGGCATCGGAACCCTCACGATCGGCTCTGTGTACCTGGTGTTCCAGTACATCGAAATGGCGCATCGCCCGATCGAGGAGATTCGCGAGCAGCTCATCGACCTCCAGAAGGCCGGGGCTTCCATCGAGCGCGTCGAAGAGATGTTCGCCACCACATCGCGATTGTCCCAGCGGCAGTCGCTCGAGCTCCCACCGGGCCCACTAGCGCTGCGATTCGATCGCGTCACCTTCACCTATGACGATGAAGCAGGGGACGAGACAGTCCTCCACGAAGTCAGCTTCGACATCGCCCCCGGGCGGGTTGTCGGGCTCCTCGGCCGCACCGGAAGCGGGAAGTCGACGATCGCGCGGCTCGTCACGCGGCTGTACGAGCCCCAGGAGGGCGCCGTCGAGGTCGACGGTGTCCCTACGTGGGACATCGACCTTGCGTCGCTCCGCAAGCGGGTAGCCATGGTGACCCAGGATGTGCAGCTCTTCAGGGCGACGGTCAGGGAGAACCTGACGTTCTTTGACGCGTCGATCTCCGACGATCGCCTCCTCGAGGTGATTCACCGACTCGAACTCGATGAATGGCTGGCGACACTGCCGAACGGACTCGACACGATGCTGGAATCCGGAAGTGCGGGACTCTCGGCCGGTCAGGCGCAGCTACTTGCGTTCACTCGCGTGTTCCTCCGTGACCCTGGGCTCGTCGTTCTCGACGAGGCGTCGTCGCGCCTCGATCCTGCGACAGAGGGCCTCCTCGAGAAGGCGATCGACCACCTCCTGAGGGATCGGACCGCCATCCTGATCGCTCACCGACTGGCGACGGTGAGCCGAGTTGACGACATCATCATCCTCGAGGACGGCAGGATCATCGAGGCCGG
>JAQAZV010000306.1:0-6266 GCA_032127155.1 Acidimicrobiia bacterium | reverse complement strand
CCGTGGTTGCTTCACCTACGGCACTCACCGCGCCCATCACACCGAATATCTCCCACGAACGACCACAGGGGGTTCACGGGACACGCCACCAGACGCGTTCCGGTCGTTCTTCGTCGACTCTAGGTTGCTCGGTCCGTGCGTGCCCTACATGCCGTAGGCGGAGGACATCCGCAGCTGCTCGGCGATATGCACATTGACGAGTGAAGGGAGACCGGAGGCTTCTGCTCGCTCGAGGGCCGGAATGAGGTCTTTCGGGTCATCGACGAATTCGCCGTATCCGCCCAAGCCCTCGACCATCTTGTCGTACGGACGGATTCCGAGGTCTGCCCCAACCATCCGGTCCGGGTACAGCATGCGATGGATCGCCTTGATGTTGTTCCATGCTCCGTCGTTGCCGACCACGCCGACCACCGGCATCCCATGGCGGATCAGGCTGTCGTACTCCATCCCGTTGAACCCGAAGGACCCGTCGCCGTAGACGATCCCGACCCGTGTATCGGGCTCTACCGCCTTGGCAGCGAGGGCGAACGGCGCTCCGACACCGAGACAGCCGAACGGTCCGGGGTCGAGCAGACCCCCAGGGCGCGAGGTCCTGAGCCACTTGGCCGTGGTCGACACGATGTCCCCACCATCCGCGGCGACAATGGCATCTCCAAAGAAGTCGGCCACATCTCGGCCAAACCGTTCGGGATGCACCGGGGACTCGTCGGACATCGCGGCAACATCGGCGATCTGTTGTTTCGCCTTCTCCGCCGCGAAGATCTGTTCGGTCCACACCGGATCCTCCAACCGACCGAATCGACCAGCAATGGAGGCGAGCTGGGCAACAACTGTTCCAGGGTCCGCAGCGACACCGATCACTGCATCACGATTCCATCCAATCTTTGTCGGATCGGCATCGATATGGACGACCGTCGCGTCGGGATTCATACGCTTCCCGTAGCCGGTTCGGAAGTCCCAATCGACACCGAGGGAGATCACCAGATCCGCGTCCTTGAGCGCTTCGCTTCGCGAGCGGTTCCCGAGGTAGGCATGACCGAAGGGAAGCGACCCCCTCGCCAGCGAATTCAGGTATACCGGTGTTCGCAGTGCGGTCGCGAACGCATCGAGTGCGCACACGTAATCCTGCTGCTGACTCCAGCGAAGACCGGTCCCACCGAACACCACGGGTCGCTCAGACGCAGCGATTCGCGCAGCGATCTCCTCGAGGGTGTCATCTGCCACGCCAGCCGGGCGATTGGCGCGGTAATGCTGCGGCCACGTGATCCCTGCCTCCTCGACCATGTCAGCAGAGACATCCCAAGGGATATCGAGAAACACAGGGCCACCGCGACCAGCGAACGCGTGTCGCGAGGCCATGGCCACATACTCGGGGAACCGTCCTGCGTCGTAGGCCGTGTCGGCCCAGACGGTGATCGACGAGAACAGTTTCGGGTGATCCATCTCCTGAAGTCCGCCCTTGAGGTTCTCCTTCGTGAGATGCCTGCCTCCGATGAGGAGCATCGGCGTATTCGCGAAGTAGGCGTTCGCCACACCGGTCAAGGCATCGGTGACACCGGGCCCCGCTGTCACGATGGCGACGCCGAGCTTGCCTGTCAGCCTGGCGTACGCATCTGCAGCATGGGCTGCGGCCTGCTCATGGCGAACGTCGACGACGCGGATGCCCTCAGCGACACAGCCATCGATCACGGGGAGAACGTGCCCGCCTGTCAGCATGAACACACACTCGACACCCTCCGCCTTGAGGGCTCGTGCGATGACTTGGCCGCCATGGATCTTCGCCATATTCCTCCCCGTTCGAGCGCCACAGAGGGTAGACCCGGTCGAGCTGGGTACGCTGTGCCCGATGTGGACGAATCGACCCATTTCCCACCAACGCTTGACCGAGGAACCCATCGCCTGGCTGACGACCGTCAGCAGTGAAGGCGCACCGTCGACGGCTCCGGTCTGGTTTCTCCTCGAACCGGATGACTCCGTCATCGTCTACAGCAAAGACCCGTCACGGAGGGTCGAGAACCTGCGAGCCAACCCTGCCGTGACCCTGCACCTCGAGGGCGACGGTCGCGGTGGAGCGATCGTCGTCGTGAACGGGACTGCGGTGATCGCAGATGACACACCACCTGCCAACGCACACCCTGCCTTCATCGCCAAGTACCGCGAGTTCCTCGACCGATACGGATGGACACCGGAGTGGTTCTCCGAGCACTACCCACGTCCCATCCGGGTCACCATTCGCAGCATCCGCGGAAGCTGAGGGCATAACGTCGGCCTTGCTGGCGTTGCATCGACAAGCCACACGCTGGGATCTACATGTTCAAGAAGAAGCAGAGAGCCGAACGGGTGCGGACCCTCACCGAGATCGACGCGTTGGCGCGCAGCGGGAAGCCCGTGCTCGTGGATTTCTATCAGGTGGGGTGCGCGCCGTGCCAGGTGATGGACGGGATCATGAACGAACTCGCTCGCGAATACAGCGGGTCGGCGCATGTGGTGAAGGCTGACATCGCCGGCATGCCGGATGCCATCAACCGATTTGGAATCAGGGCGACCCCGACGATGGTCCTCCTGGCCACCGCGAAGCCCAAAGCGTCGAAGAAGGCACGGCAACGCAGCACAGGTACCAAGGGAGGCCATCGCCCAGTCACCCAACGCTGGCGTGCATCAGGCCTCGTACCCAAGGACCAACTCGCCCGCCACCTCGAATCCAACGGGGCGCGAAGAGTGGAAGACGCCTAGCAGCGCGGTCACCTCCGCTGCTACCTGCTACGGCCGAGCGCAGCGAGGCCCAAGACGCCCTAGGGCGTCTCGTACGCATAGAAGCCTCTGCCGGACTTTCGGCCAAGCAGGCCAGCCTCGACCATCCGTCTCAGGAGGGGTGGAGGTGCGTATCGTGGATCGCCGTATTCGGCCATGAAGGCATCGGCAACGGCAAGCATCGTGTCGTTGCCGATCAGATCGGACAATGTGAGCGGCCCCATCGGATAGCCGGCGCCGTTCACCATTGCCGCATCGATGTCCTCCTTCGTGGCGAAACCCTCCTCGTACATGGCGATCGCCTCGAATATGTACGGACACAGGAGCTTGTTCACGATGAAGCCAGCGCGATCCTTCGCCCGCACGACCGTCTTGCCGAGGGTGTCTGCTGCGAAGGCAGCCGCACGATCGATCTGAGCAGGGTCGACCACGACCGTGGAGATCACCTCGACGAGTGGCATGATCTGCGCCGGGTTGAAGAAGTGCATCCCCACGACCGACTCTGGGCGCGACGTGGCTCCAGCGATCTGGGTGATCGGTATCGAGGAAGTGTTGGATGCGAGGATGGCGGTTGATGAGCCCACGATCGCATCGAGCTTCGAGAACAGTTCCCGCTTGACGACGAGGTTCTCCACGATGGCTTCGATCACGAGCTCCCGATCGGAGAGGACTTCGACGTCGGAAGAGAACGAGAGTCGTCCAAGCGCTGAATCCCGCCCGGCAGGGTCCAACTTGCCGCGATCAACGGCCTTGCGGAGGGAGGTTTCGATGCTGACTCGTGCCCTTTGGGCGAGTTCGTCCGTCATCTCCACGACGACGACGTCGACGCCTGCCTTCGCACACACCTCCGCTATGCCGCCGCCCATCTGGCCGCCACCGATCACACCGACCTTGTCGATTTCCATGATCCAATCCTCTCTTGCGCGAGGCCTCTCAGCCTTGGGCAATGGTAGGTTCGCCATCACGACCGCACGCGTTCGCGGACATCACGGCAGCCATGGAGATTTCGAGTGATGAAGAAGTACTTCGCCGACAACCTCGACAACTGGAACGATCGCGTACCGATCCACGCGGGGCCCGACGGCTATGGCGTCGAAGCATTCGTGGCCGACCCCGACAGGCTCACGGATGTGGTTGCATTCGATCGCGCCTACCTCGGTGACGTAGCGGGGCGTAGCCTGCTTCATCTGCAGTGCCACATCGGCACCGACACGCTCTCGTGGGCGAAACTCGGAGCATCAGTGACCGGCGTCGACTTCTCACCACCGGCACTCGAGGTTGCAGCGCGGATGGCCACGTCGCTCGGCATCGATGCGAGATTCGTAGAGGCGGATGTCTACCGAAGTCCATGGGTTCTCCTCGAGGAGTTCGACATCGTGTACACGGGCGTCGGCGCCATCAATTGGCTACCTGACATCGGTCGATGGGCCGAGGTCGTAGCTGCGTTCACCAGGAAGGGGGGCACCTTCTACATGCGAGAGGCCCATCCCCTCGTGTGGGCGCTCGACTATGAGCGCGACGATGATCTGCTGGTCGTGACGGAGCCGTACTTCGAGCAGGGGCCACCAATCACCTGGGATGAGGACACGACCTATCTCGGCTCAGGAACGTTGGAACACACGACAAGCCACGAGTGGAACCACGGCATCGGTGAGATCCTCTCCGCCCTGATCGCTGCTGGTTTCCAGATCGACCTCTTCGAGGAGCACCGATTCCTCGAATGGCTTGCCATCCCCCACATGATCGAAGTCGAGGGCCGATTCGTGCTTCCCGACCATCAACGTCACCGGCTGCCGTTGATGTATTCACTCAGGGCAACGAAGCGCTGAGTAGGTTCAGTGGCCCGGTGGGTTCTTGATCGCACCGAAGGCCTGACGCCGCGCTTCCACGATCTCGTGACCGATCTGCTCGACCGTGTCCATCAGCCAGAGGTAGGCCGGCTTACCTGGCCGATAGTCGGCTTCGGCCATTCCCTGGATTCGCCCTTGTTCCTGGAGCTGTTTCACCTTCTTGTGGTTGTTGTCGGGCTCCAGGGTGTACACGCCGAGTGTCCGCCCGCCGGCACGGTTGAGGATCGAGAATGCGGGAACGTCGGATGGTCCGTCTGCGATGTACACCATGTTCTTCATGGGGACCCGACGCTGATCGCCCGACATCCGCGCATTGACGTCGACGTCTGGGTTCTTGTTCACGCCCTTGTTGATCTCGAACAGTGCACGCGTCTTCGATGTGTTGTCGATGCTGTATCCGACATGGGTGATCGGCGACGACGGATGCACGACAGGAAGTCGATCGAGATACCCCGGTTCGGCGACATGCTCGATGAATGTGTTCGCCCAGATGCCGTCGATGACCCCGGCGAACACACTCCCCTCGATCATCGCGCGTAGTCCTGTCGACACGATGTAGTGCTCGACGGAGATGCCTTCGGCAGCGAACTCCGGGATCGAGGCCACATGCTCCCTGAGTCCGTCCATGAAGGCTGGCATTCCGGGATTCGGCTCGAGGCGAGCTCCCAGATCCTCGAGCTTCGCGTTGGAGAGGTCCTTGAAGACGCCTTCGCGAACGTAGGTGAGGAGATGACCCAGATAGACAGTGTCCCTCTGGACGATGACCCCCTCACGTGCGTAGTGGTCGACCAGGCCATCGACCTCCGCCCAGAAGACTGAGGGGTCGACGCTGTATTCGTCGAAGATCGGATCCTGCATGTTCGAGGGGATCAATGTGCGATCGAAGTCCCACACGAAGGCGATGACCGTCTGGGTGTGCAGTGGCGCGGGCATGTCAGCGACAACCCTCCTGGTGCGCGGTCAGGTGGTCACGGTGTCTCGAAGCCTGCAAAGTGCACGTCATCATCGTCGAACCACCAGCCCTGCAGCGTGCATGGTGTGCCACGGAGTTCGCCGTGGGCCTCTCCGAGGCGGTCGAGGCTCACAAGGACGTTGAGATGCAGGCCGTCGCGCTCGAGGCGCCAGGCAACTTCGCCAAGGGCGTGCACCGGCGACTCGGCATCGAGAACGACCTCGACCATGTGCGTGGTTGTCGACATGATGCCGCGGATCGCGCCAACGCTGCGTGGGGCATCGACGAGCTCCGCAAGGGACAGCTCGACGGCCGGTTCCACCCGCGCCCGATAGTTGGCGATGACGGCACCCGTCACAAAGTCGACACTCGTATTCGGTTCGGCAACTGCGACCGCCATCTCCGCCTCCCTGATGAATGACAATATTGTAATTCATGCCGGGGTGGAAGGCGAACGCTTATGTGGTGACCGCTCTGACGGTGTACGCGCCGGACTCTTCGTCGTAGTCGAGATCCACGAACCCGTTGGCCTTCGCAGCTTTCGCGAATTGGAGGAACCCGCTGTAGCCGAACTGCTTCTCGGAGAAATCAGCGTCGACCTTCCGGATCTCATCCTTGAGGCCGGACATCGGCACGGGCTTGCCGCCGTTGAGTTCACCGACGATGCGGGTCAACAATTCGAAGGCCACGGTCTCCCCTCTCCCGGCTTCGGG
>JAQAZV010000305.1:0-6441 GCA_032127155.1 Acidimicrobiia bacterium | reverse complement strand
TGGATCGTTGTCGGGGTCGAGGACTGCGATCAGTCGGAGCAGGTCCTCGGGGTCGAGCGATGGTCCGCACTTGAGCCCTATCGGGTTCCCGACGCCGCGCAGGAGCTCCACGTGTGCGCCATCGAGTTGGCGGGTTCGATCACCGATCCACAGCATGTGCGCCGAACACGCGTACGGGTCGCCGGTGAGGCTGTCGATACGAGTCAGTGCCTGTTCGTATCCGGGCAGGAGCGCCTCGTGGCTGGTGTAGAAGTCCGTCTCGCGAAGTTGTGGCACCGTGTCCGAAGTGAGGCCTATGGCTCGCATGAAGGCGAGCGTCTCGTCGAGGTCGTCTGCCAACTCCTCGTACCTGAGGCTCTGGGGCGAATCCTTGATGAACTCGAGGTTCCAGCGATGCACCTTCTCGAGATCGGCCATGCCGCCTTGCGAGAAGGCCCTGAGAAGGTTCAGCGTCAGCGCGGATTGGTGATAGGCCCTGATCTGTCGGCCAGGGTCTGGGATTCGTGATTCGGCGTCGAAAGCGATGCCATTGATGATGTCCCCCCGGTAGGTCGGGAGCTCGACACCGTTCTGCGCCTCCACCTCTGAGGAGCGGGGCTTGGCGAACTGTCCCGCGAGCCTTCCGACCTTCACGACCGGGAGGGATGCGCCGTAGGTGAGCACCACCGACATTTGCAGCATGACCTTGAAGGTGTCACGGATGGTGTCGACGTGGAACTCGGCGAATGACTCTGCGCAGTCCCCGCCCTGGAGGAGGAATGCTTCGCCGCGGGCTACCGATCGGAGCTGTTGTCGGAGTCTGCGTGCCTCACCGGCGAACACGAGCGGCGGCGATGCGGCGAGCTCCTTTTCCACGGCAGCGAGTGCCTCTGCGTCCGGATAGGTCGGCTGCTGCGCCGCGCTCTTCGATCGCCAGCTATCGGGGGTCCACGCCATGGTTCCGGCCTCTCGGGGGCTTCGAATGGTAACGACCACCCGTCCGTGGTCAACCACCGAGCAGTGAGCCTGCCCTCGCCTCCCTCCGCCACGCCATGACGGCGATACCGATGGCCACCACGAGCAGGAACGTCGCGAATATGAAGGTATCCCTGAGCCCTGCAGCCTGATAGCGGGGGGCCGCAGATTCCGCTGTTCCGCCTCCGGCGTAGGAGGTGGTTCGGGCTGCCCAGATCGTCCCGAGGACCGCGATCCCAACGATCTGGCCGGTGATCCTGTTGATGGTGAGCATGCCGCTCGTGATACCGAGGCGGTTCGCGGGCACAGCACCGAGGATGGCGCTGTTGTTCGGCGATTGGAAGAGCCCGATGCCAGCCCCGATCACCAGTCCCGCTGCGATGAACTGGATCGGACCCGTGTCGACGCCATACAGCGACGCTGCGAGCGCGAACCCGATGGTCGAGACGGTGAGTCCAGCGACGGTCACCGGACGCGTTCCCATACGGTCGGAGAGATGACCTGAAATCGGGGCGAGGATCCCAAGCGTTATCGGGATCGCTGCCAGCAGCATGCCGACCTGACGTATCGAATAGCCGAGTGTGTTCTCGAGGTAGAACGGGAGCAGGATCAGGACGCCTGCAATGGTGACGAACTGTATGAATCCCGTCGCGAGGTTCGCAGAGAAGTTGGGGTTCCCGAACAGGGTGAGATCGACCATGGGTTGGGAGACCCTTCGTTCGACAGCCACGAACGCGGCCAACGAAACAGCGGAGACCACGAGACCGAGCCCAACGAGCGGGTCAGCGATCCCGGACTCCTGACCGTAGGTGAGAGCGGCAAGAAACGAGAGGAGTCCGACGAAGAACAGCCCTGCGCCGAGCCAGTCGAAGCGTTGACGTGCATTGGGGCGAGTCATCGGAACGAACCTGAGAGCTGTGATCGTGCCCACGATCCCGATCGGCAGGTTCACGAGGAAGATCCAGCGCCAACTCGCCAGATCGATGATGAGGCCACCGAGCACCGGCCCGATGATGATGCCGAGCGACACCATGGCACCGTTGATCCCGAGCGCTTTGCCTCGTTCGGTGGCCGGAAAGGCCTCGGTGGTGATGGCGAAGCCGACGGCAAAGATCATCGCAGCTCCCACAGCTTGGAAGACCCGCGCAGCGACGAGGAAAGGAATCGTCGGGGCGAGGCCAGCGAGGACCGAGAAGACCGTGAAGACGGCGAAACCTGCGGTGAAGATCGGCTTCTTCCCGAACATGTCACCGAGCCGGCCGAAGGCGAGGGTGAGAGTCGCCTGCGTGAGGAGGTAGCCGAGGGACACCCACTGCACGACACCGAATGATGTACCGAATTCGTCCGCCAACGTCGGGAGGGCAACGTTGACGATGCTGCCGTCGATGGTGCCGAGGAAGATGCCCATCGCAACAGCGGTGAGGACGAGCCACTTCCTCGAGTAGTCAACGCCTGCTGGTGCGACGTGGGGTGAGGCTGAAGTCACCGGTGGAGCGTAGATGCCGCAGCGGCCGGTACGATGCATGGTCGGCTCGCTTGAGCCGGTGCCGTCGTGCCCCACGCACCGGCCCGCACCTCCGAACCAGGAGACTCACGTGGCTGAAGGTCGCGGATCACGCTACCTGTTGGTGATGTCACTCGGCGCACTCGGCGTCGTCTTCGGAGACATCGGCACGAGTCCCTTGTACGCCTTCCGCGAGGCCTTTGTCGCCGCCGACGGGTTGGTGGTGGATCGTCAGAGCGTCCTCGGCATCCTGTCGTTGATGTTCTGGGCAATCATGCTCGTCGTGTCCGTGAAGTACCTCGCTTTCGTCATGAGAGCAGACAACCATGGTGAGGGTGGGATCCTGGCCCTGACCGCCCTCGTCGCACCGTCACGTCAGGTAACCCCATCGCGTCTCAGGATCGGTCTGGTCGCCGTCGGGTTGTTCGGAACGGCCCTCCTCTACGGGGATGGGATCATCACACCCGCCATTTCCGTCCTCGCTGCCGTCGAGGGGCTCGAAGTTGCCGCTCCGTCGCTCGAGGCGTTCGTCATTCCGATTGCCATCGCCATCATCATCGGCCTCTTCGCCGTACAGCGACGCGGCACCGCAACGATTGGCTTCGTCTTCGGTCCGGTGATGATCGCCTGGTTCTCGGTTCTTGCGCTCCTCGGCGTGGCTCAGATCATTGAGGAACCAGGGGTGCTCGCTGCCGTCCTCCCGAGTTACGCTGTCTCGTTCGCCGTGGCCGAACCCCTCTTGGCATTCCTTGCGCTCGGTGCCGTGTTCCTCGTGGTCACCGGAAGCGAAGCCTTGTACGCGGACATGGGCCACTTCGGGAAGCGACCCATCAGGATGGCCTGGTTCGTCCTTGTCTTCCCTGCCCTCTTCCTGAACTACATGGGCCAAGGGGCTCTCCTCATCGCTCATCCCGCCTCGGTCGAAAACCCGTTCTTCGAGATGGCACCGGGGTGGGCACTGCTCCCGCTCGTGATCCTGGCCACGATGGCAACCGTGATTGCATCGCAGGCGTTGATATCGGGGGCCTATTCATTGACGATGCAGGCGATCCAGCTCGGATACGTGCCTCGAATGAAGATCGATCACACCTCCCCCCGCGAAATCGGCCAGGTATACGTCCCTGCCATCAACTGGGCACTCATGATCCTGTGCGTCGGGCTGGTCCTGTCCTTCCGCTCGTCTACGGCCTTGGCATCCGCTTACGGCGTGGCAGTGACGACCACGATGGTGATCACGACGACACTGCTCTTCGTAGTGATGCGCGAGCGATGGAAGTGGTCCCTTCCTGTCGCAGGTTCCCTCACTGCGGTGTTCCTCCTGATCGATCTGACCTTCTTCTCCGCGAACATCGTCAAGATCCCCTCCGGTGGGTGGTTCCCGCTCGTCGTGGGCGCCATCGTGTTCACGTTGATGACGACGTGGAAGCGTGGCAGGGCACTGCTCGCCGCTCGGCTCCGCCGCGGAGAGTTGACGATCGAGCGTTTCATCGGCTCGATCACCGAGCACCCACAGCAACGCGTGAGCGGAACCGCTGTCTACCTCTTTCCCGAGCCCGGAGGGACTCCCCCTGCCCTCTTGGCGAACCTTCGGCACAACGAAGTCATTCACGAGCGGATCGTGCTGCTGGCCGTCGAAACCGCTGGTCGTCCCCGCGTCCAGAAGGCGAGGAGGGCAACCGTGCACCCACAGGGCGAGGGCTTCTTCAGCATCATCCTTCGGTTCGGGTTCTTCGAGGAACCGGATGTGCCGGGCGCCCTGGCAGACATCGTCGACCAGGACTTCGGGTTCGATCCCACTGAGGTGGTCTACGTCGTGGGAAGTGAAACGGTGATCTCGACCGATCGGCCCGGAATGGCCCGGTGGCGTGAGCACCTGTTCTCCTTCATGCACCGGAACGCGGCGAATGCGTCCGGCTACTTCGGCCTTCCATCCGACAAGGTGATCGCCATCGGCAGCCAGGTCGAGATCTAGGGCACATCGATCCGGGCAGACCTCGCGCCAATGCGTGCGTGCTGCCGCTTCGCACGCACCGCTGTCGTCACGACCCCAGCTTGGCAGCTGGACTTGCCAACCCGACGTCGTTCTTCCCACCTCGATCCAGCGCGGAGAGCGCCCGATACGCAAAGACACCAGCGAGGATCGTCACGGCACCCCCGAGACCGAGAGCGACGCGCGGACCGAGGTGTTCTGCGATCCATCCGACGATGGGGCCCCCGATGGGGGTGGATCCAAGGAACGCCACAGCCCACAGCCCCATGACCCTTCCCCGCATTTCGGGTGACGCGTTCAACTGCAAGGTGGCGTTGCCGAGTGCGAGGAAGCTGATGCTTGCAGCTCCCAGGACTGCGAATGCGACGAGCGCAAGTCCGATGCCTGGTGTCATCGCCGTCACGACCTGGACGCTCCCGAACACGATGGCTGTCGATGCGAGTGCCGCCGCAGTGCGTGACCGCCGTGACGCGGTGATCAGGCCACCAACCACGGCGCCTGCACCCATGGCCGCAGTCATCGCCGCGAATACACCGGCATCGCCGTCGAAGGTGAACTTGGCAAACACCGGGAGAACCACCTGGTATTCGTAGGCGAAGGTACCGACGACAGCCATCATGAGCAGGGGAATCAGCACCGCGTGATTTGAGCGCACGTAGCGAAGTCCCTCGCGTAGCTGGCCAGCCCTTCTGGGTTGGGGCGGCGCCGGCGTCAGCTCATCCGGCCGCATCAACACGAGGGCTACCAAAACTCCGGTGTATGACGCAGCGTTGATGAGGAAGCACAGCCCGATACCGACCGTCACGATGAGGGCACCGGCGACGGCAGGCCCGAAGATGCGTGCAGCGTTGACGAGGACGGAGTTGAGCGACACAGCGTTCGTCACAGCGTCCCTGCCCACCATTTCCATGATGAATGTCTGGCGCGCAGGGACATCGATCGCACTGACCAATCCGAGGCTGAACGCAAGGAGGTAGACCATCCAGAGTTCGACCACATCGGTGACCACGATGACGCCGAGTACGGCGGCCAGGACGGCCGCGGTCGATTGTGTCACGAGGAGGAGGCGGCGCTTGCTCCAACGGTCGGCGATCACGCCACCGAGGGGAGCGAGGAACAGCATCGGGAGAAACTGCAATGCCGTCACCAGCCCGATGGCGGTGCCACTACCGGTGATCTGGAGAACGAGCCAGGATTGTGCGACCGCCTGCATCCACGTTCCCGACACTGAAATCGCCTGGCCGACGAAGTAGAGCCGATAGTTCCTGATCGACAGGGAGCTGAAGGTCCTGCGGATCGTGGCTGCGGGAGTCGTCATTCCCCACCCACCAGGCGGTCAAGGACCGGAAGGGCGTCCATGAGTGCGGCCCGCTGCGGATCATCGAGCCGTTCGATCGCCTTGACCAGGAACGCGGTGCGCTCCTGGCGCGCCCGCTCGAGCGCAGCCGTCGCTTCGGAGGTCGCCTCGACAATCGTGGACCGCGCATCGGACGGATCGCTGCGCCTCGTTACGAGACCCCTGTCCTCGAGGCGTCCGACGATTCCGCTGAGGCTCGGTGGGCTGATGTTCTCGACCTTTGCCAGCTCACCGCTTCGGAGAGGCCCGCTCCGATCGAGCGACGCCAGCACCGAACGCTGGGATGGTGTCATGTTGCCGAGCGACTGTTGTCGTAAGCGACGAGCCAGCCTCCCGATCGTGAGCCTCAGGCGGTCTGCGAGCTCCTCGTCGGATGGCCGGGAAGTGTGCATGTCCTCGTCATGATCCATCGTTAGCCATGCTAAGGACTTCGGGACGCCAACGAGAAAAGGCAGCCGCTACAGCCACCCGCTCTTCCTGAACATGCGATACAGCGTTCCAGCGATCGCACCCATCACCGCAACAACCGCTATGAAGCCCAACGTGGCGCCCGATCCCGGGATCTTGTCGAAGTTCATGCCGAAGACCCCTGCAATCAGGGTTGGGACGGCAGCGACGGCGACCCACGCAGAGATC
>JAQAZV010000304.1:0-4737 GCA_032127155.1 Acidimicrobiia bacterium | reverse complement strand
GCATCTATCCCGCCCTGGTGCAGCGGTTCTCCGTCGAACCGAATGAGCTCACCAAGGAGACGCCATATGTGCAGAACAACCTCGACTTCACCAGGTACGCGTTCGACCTGACGGACGTCGAGGTTCGTGGCTTCGAGGCGTCTCCCGTGCTCACCGCTGCGGCGATCGAGGACAACGATCCAACGATCGGCAACATCCGCCTGTGGGATCCGGGAGTCCTGACCCAGACCTATCCGGAGCTCCAGAACATCAAGACGTACTACACCTTCTCCGATGTCGACGTCGATCGATACGTCATCGATGGTGAGCTCACACAGGTGATGGCCTCGGCACGGAGCCTCGATGAGGGGCGGATCCCCGGACAAGGATGGGTCAACGAGCGACTCGTGTACACCCACGGTCTCGGCACGGTCCTCAGCCCCGCCCGCAACGTCACCTCGGACGGTCTCCCAGACTTCCTCGTGAAGGACATCCCCCCGATCAACCTCACCGAGGACTCGGTGCTCGACATCGACCAACCCCGCATCTACTTCGCAGATGACGCTGATTCAGACTTCCTCATTGCCGGATCGAAGGAGGGCGAGGTCGACCTTCCCACACAGAGCACCGATCCCAATGATGTCCAGAAGAACTCGTACGACGGTGTCGGGGGTGTGCGACTTGGGGGAACGCTCAATCGGCTCGCATGGGCGCTGCGATTCGGTGACCTCAACACCCTGATCTCGAGCCAGCTCGAACCCTCGAGTCGTGTGATGATTGCACGCAACATCGGTGATCGCATCGCCAGGGTCGCACCGTTCCTCTATGCGGACTCCGATCCGTACATGGTGATCGCCGACGGACGGCTCGTGTGGATGATGGACCTCTACACCGTGTCAGAACGCTTCCCGTACTCGGAGCCTGCTTCAACGCAGAGGCTGAACATCACATCGGCGCTGCCGGCGCGGTTCAACTACATCCGCAACTCGGTCAAGGCCGTGATCGACGCCTACCAGGGGACGATCGACCTGTACGTGATCGATCAGGACGATCCCCTGATCCAGGTCAACGAGAAGATCTTCCCCGGTGTGTTCAAACCGATATCGGAGCTTCCCGACGAACTCGTTGAACACATCCGATATCCCGAAGATCTGTTCCGCATGCAGACGGATGTGTATCAGCTGTATCACATGACAGATCCCATCGACCTGTTCCAGGTCAACGACCCGTGGCAGATCGCCCGTGATCCATCGAATTCACCGAAGCCGATCCTGCGAGCACGCTTCGATACGCCACCGATGCTCCCGTACTACCTGCTGATGGAGCTGCCAGAGGAGGACACATTGTCCTTCCTGCTGATGCAACCCTTCACGCCGCTCGCCCGTCCGAACATGTCGGCCTTCGTGGTCGCAAAGAGTGGCCCACTCGCTGAATACGGCACGATCATCGAATACACGATGCCGAGCGACAGGCAGGTCGACGGTCCAGGGCAGGTCGGGGACTTCATCGACCAGGACCCGAAGGCATCCGCTGAATTCACCCTCCTTGGTCAGGAGGGTTCCGAGGTCATCAAGGGCAACATGCTCGTGGTTCCCATCGATGAATCGCTTCTCTATGTCCAACCCATCTACCTCGCGGCCGACACCGGTGGCGCCGGCATCCCGCAGTTCAAGCGCGTCGTGGCGTCGTTCAACAGTCGTATCGAGATCGGTGAGTCGCTCGACGAGGTTCTCGCTTCGCTGTTCGGTGTCCCCGACAGCGGTGGCGGTACGACCGATCCGGGTGATGGCGGAGGGTCTTCCAACCCGGACGACACACTCGAACAACGCGTCACCCAGCTCCTGAACCTCGCAGAGGTCGCGTTGACCGAAGCCGATGCGGCGTTGACCCAGGGCAACCTCGGGCTCTACCAGCAACGGGTCGAGGAAGCTCGCGAGTACATCGAGGAGGCGAATCGCCTCATCGAGGAGAACGCCGCAGCGGGCGCAACCGGCGAATCAGCCAGTATCAGCCGGTAGATCAGCGAGTTTCCGCTCGAGCAGCCTGCGTTCCGGGTCGGTGGGCGAACACGCAATGGCTTCCCGGTATGCATCCCTTGCAGCCCCGATCGCCCCCAGCTCCGCGAGGGCGTATGCCCTGGCGGCGTGCAGGTAGGCATACGTGCCCAGACCGTCGATCGCGTCCATCATCGCGAGACCACGCTTCGGGTCTCCCGCCATGGAGATGGCGACTGCCTCATTGAGCCGAATCGGAGGGCTGTCGATGTAGGTACGCAGCGATCCATAGAGCACGACGATCTGGGCCCAGTCGGTGTCGTCGGCAGTGGGAGCAAGGTCATGGAGGGCAGCGATGGCAGCCTGGATCTGATACGGGCCCGGTTGGTGCAGATCGATTGCCTGGTCGAGGAGGCGAATGCCGAGGTCGATCTGACCGCTGTCCCATGCCGAGCGGTCCTGATCGGGGAGGAGGATCGGGTCGCCAACGGCGTCGCGTCTCGCGGTCGCCCGTGCGTCATGCAAATGCATCAAGGCAAGGAGGCCGATGACCTCTGCCTGATGCGGGAGCAGGTCATTGAGAATCGTGGCGAGTCGGATGGCTTCACTCGTGAGGTATGGGCGGATGAGCTGGTCCCCTGACGACGCGCTGTATCCCTCGTTGAAGATCAGGTAGATCACGGCAAGGACGGCTGGCATTCGCTCGGGCAGTTCGTGCAGCTCCGGCACGCGATACGGGATCCCGGCATCGGTGATCTTGCGCTTCGCCCTGACCAGCCGTTGTGCCATGGTGGGCTCAGCGACGAGGAACGCGCTGGCGATCTCTGGCGTAGTGAGCCCACCAACGGTGCGGAGGGTCAGGGCGACGCGAGCCTCCGGTGCGATCGCCGGGTGGCAGCAGGTGAAGATCAGCCTCAGCCGCTCGTCAACAACGACTTCGAGCTCCACGTCGTCCTCCTCCGCCTCATCCATATCGGCGGCCATGCTTCGGTATTTGTCGTGGAGCACGGCCGCTCGCCGTACGCGGTCAACCGCCTTCCGCTTTGCGACCGTCGTCAGCCAGGCTGCGGGCTGATCAGGGATGCCCTTCTTCCACGCACCGAGAGCAGCGACGCACGCATCCTGGAGGGCGTCTTCGGCGAGCTGCATGTCTCCGGTGTATCGGATCAGGCCAGCGAGCACGAGCCCGTGCTCGTTGCGAAAGACAGCTTCTATGGCGTCGCGCGGCCCAGGGCGATTCAGTTCCACTCGATCAGCGGCCTCACTTCGACGCAGCCCGTTGCAGCTCCAGGAATTCGCGATGCCACGTCGATCGCCCTGTCGAGGTCCTCGACATCGATGAGGTAGAACCCACCGAGTTGTTCCTTCGTCTCGGCGAACGGTCCATCGGTGACCGATCGTTCCTTCCTTCGGACGCGCACGGATGTTGCCGTGTCTACCGGGTGCAACGCCTCTCCTCCGAGGAGAATGCCCGTGGACCTGATGTCCTCCGTGAAGCTTCCGTACTGCTGGTATCTCTCGGCAGACTCGGGGCTCCCGTCAGTGGGCTGTGACGACTCATCTTCATAGATGAGCAACGCATACTTCATCATCACTTCTCCATCCCACCCCAGGGGGAAGGGGCTTACCCTGACGACGACTCTGCCGTCCCGATTTCGACGAGGAATCGCTGATTCTTGCAGTGGAACCACCTCGATGGCGGTTCGACCTAGCTCGGTGTCGGCGTCTGAACGTCCGGAATCGGATCCTGCCATGGTCGCAACTGGGTCCATACAAGGGATGCGACCGTGACTGCAGCGATTGCGGAGGCGAAGATCACAGCGTTCCACGAGCCTGCGACTGCCCCGATCGCCATGATCAGCACAGCCGTTCCGATGCGGATCGAAGGGATGCGCCTGGTCACCCGATACACGGAGGCAGCGATTGCGAGGAGGGCGAGGGACACGCCGAGCGACAGGGCCAGTCGACCGAAAGTGTCCAGCGGCTCGTCCGGGTGGGCGACGATCTCTTCGACGGCAACCGCGTAGAAGACAATCCCGACCACGAGCGGATAGTGGAGAAGCGAGTAGGCGTCACGGGCAATGCGACTGCGCACCTGACCGACCGCAGCGGCGAGAGCCTCCTCGATGAGGGGTGCAGCGCGATGGAAGTACGCCCACCAGAGCGAGCAGGCGATGGCGAACCCCACGATGATCGCCGCTATGTGGACCGCATCCCGATCGACCCCTGCGGCGCTGAGTCCGATGCCGACGACGGTCTCACCGAGGGCCACGATGATGAAGAGTCCGTTGCGTTCTGCGAAGTGATGGGCGTCGAGAGACCAGGTCTCTCGGCCAGCGCTCGCTGCTGCGATCAGATCGAGGACGCCGCCGCCCACCCAGAAGATGACCAGCCACGGCGAGTCGAGGAACCCGCCAACGAGGATGAGGCCCGCAGCCACGGATGAGAATGGGAAGAAGCTCATGAATGCGGCACGCTGTTGCGGGTGGGTTCCCGATGAGTACCAATACAGAGCCGCCGCCAGCATGCGGACCGTGAAGTAGGTGACGCCGAACCACTGCGATCCTTCCCCGAATGCGTCGGGGATCGTCAGCGACATGAGCAGGGTGACGCCCATCGTCGTGAGAAGGAAGAGGCGGATGGCGTTCCCGTCCGTTCCGGTCCAGTTGGTCGTCCATGTATAGGTTCCCCACGTCCACCACAGGAGCCACAGGATCAAGGCTCCCTTGGCGAGGGTTCCCACGGTTGCGCCGTCATGGAGGAG
>JAQAZV010000303.1:0-3746 GCA_032127155.1 Acidimicrobiia bacterium | reverse complement strand
TGAGTTGTGAGTGGGTCTCGAGCCTCGAGTCATGAGGTCCGAGAACTCAGCGGGGTACCACGTACCACGTACGGGGTCTGAAGAACGCCCTAGAGCAGGCTCTCGAGGTCGTAGTAGGTCGATGGGTGGCGCAACTTGCCGAGGGCCCGAGTTTCGATCTGGCGCACCCGCTCCCGTGTGATGCCGAGTCGGGAGCCAACATCCGAGAGGGTTCGGGGCGGCTGGGCATCGAGGCCATATCTGAGAACGAGAACGGTCTGTTCGCGGGAGTCGAGGGTGCCGAGTGCTCGCACGAGTTCGTCCCTTCGGGCGCCCTCTGCGACTTCGGTGAACGGATCCGTGGAACCTTCATCGGGCACGAAGTCTCCGAGCTGGGCATCACCGTCATCGCCGACCGGGCGGTCCAGGGACACCGTGTCTCCCGGAGCATTGAGAGCGATCAGGATCTTGTCCTCGTCGAGCCCACTCACTTCGGAGATCTCAGCAATGGTCGGCATCCGCCTCAGCTGCTCGTGCAGTGATAGTTCCGCCTCCTGGACTGTGCGCACGACATCGACCATATGGACCGGCAGGCGGATGGTCCTTCCGTGGTTGCCCAGACCGCGGGTGATCGCCTGGCGGATCCACCACGTCGCATACGTCGAGAACTTGAATCCCTTGCGCCAGTCGAACTTCTCCACGGCACGGATCAATCCGAGGTTCCCCTCCTGGATGAGATCGAGGAGGTCGAGACCCCTTCCCGTGTACCGCTTGGCGATCGAAATCACGAGTCGGAGGTTGGATCCGATGAACTGTTGCTTCGCATGATCGGCTTGCCGCACGTACCGAACGAGCTCGACGCGACGCTCGGTCGGGATGTCGCCGGAGGAGGCGAGTTCCTGTTCTGCCGATCTGCCGCGTTCGATGGTCCGCGCAAGGCGCACTTCGTCCTCGGCAGTCAGGAGGTCATGGGTGGAAACAGACTCCAGGTAGAGGCCGATCGCGTCGGCAATAGCCGTATCTCGTGCGGCCTCAGCCATCCAACCCCCCGTCGTTCGGTCCGCCCGTGATGCCTTCATCGGACCATTGCACCAGCGCTTCGACCGTATCACTGCAGGCCGACTTCGGCAAGGGAGTTGTAGCCTTCCGCACCAATCCCCGTGTCCGTCTGCATGACGTGTCTGGATCGCAATGCGCCTTCATCCCCAGATCGCCCTGATCGCAGTAGCCCTCCTCCTTGGAGGATGCTCCGGCGCGATCGGGGTAGCTCCTGGCGACGCCGTCATCTCCCCCGATCGGGGGGAACCTGAGATCTCCGTGGTGGTTCTCGCCGCGGATGATCTCGTTCCCCTCGACGCAACGGTCATGGCGGATGGTGCCGTCGTCGTCGCCAATGCTGGCGGTGTTCCTGCGATCGCGTGGCAAGGTGAACCGGTCACGCTCGACGTTGCTGCACCGGGATTCGTCCCGTGGACATTCACGGTTGACGAGTACCCCGACAATGGTCGCATCGAGTTCCGGCTGGAACCGATCCTGCTCGAAGGCATCGTCACCACGGCAGATGGTCGTCCGTTGCCAGGTGCGACCGTCAAGCTCGGCGATACCCAGGACACGACCGACAACGAGGGACGGTACGCGCTCGAGCGAGCGGTCCCTGGGACGATCGAGCTCTCCCGGCCGGCATGGGAGCCTGCGGAGTACCCATGGGATGGCGCTGTCGCCCAATACGACATGACGATGTCTCCCACGGTCGTCAGAGCGCTCAGGGCTTCGGCTGCCGACATCCTCGAATCGGGACGGTGGCAATCAATCCTGTCGCTTGCGGACGTCACGGCGATCGACGGCATCGTGATCGACCTCAAGACCGAGGACGGAACCGTGGTGTACTCGACCGAGGTGGAGACGGCCAACGCGATTGGAGCGGTGAGTCCGCACTTCGACGTCAACGTCGTACTCGCCGACGCAGATGCCCATGACCTCTACACCATCGGGCGCATTGGTGTGTTCCAGGACGACTTCTACGCTGCCGCCGAGCCTGACAGCGCCGTTCTGTCCGAGGATGGGTCGCTGTGGCGTTCTACCAACGGATTTGCATGGCTCGATCCCACGGACCCGTCGTCCTATGAGTACTCGATAGCGCTTGCCGAGGAGGCGTGCCTGCTCGGATTCGACGAGATCCAGTTCGACTATGTGTCGTTTCCGTTCGGCGGAGACGTTTCCACAGCGAAATTCGATGGCGCCTACAACCAGGAGGTCAGGGTGGCGTCGATCGCTGCATTCCTGACGAGGGCCTACTCGGTTCTTCATCCCATGCGGTGTGCCGTTTCGTCCACCCTTCTCGGCATCGTCCTCGAATCGACGGCGGACGAGGGTGTGGGTCAGCGACCGGGAACGATGTCGCGCATCGTGGATGTCCTCACCCCGACGCTCTACTCGACGAACTACGGTGCGGGATGGAAGGGATTCGATGATCCCAATGCCTTTGCCGCCGAAATCGTCGACACGGCCCTCAACGGCGGCCGTGGCAAGCTCGACGGCCATGCGTATCTGCGGCCGTGGCTCCAGACATGGGCCATCAGCGGAGCCGACCAGCGACGCGTACAGTCCTTGGTGACCGACAAGGGGATGGGGTACCAGCTGTGGAGCAACAACGCGTCGTATTCAGCGGACGCGCTCCCGCCTCGCTGACCGAACTCGAAGCGGACCTCGTGGGATGCCGCGCATGCCCCCGCCTCGTGGCGTGGCGCGAGGAAACCTCTTCGACGAAACGTGCGTCGTTCGCCGACGAGATCTACTGGGGCCGGCCGGTTCCTGGTTTCGGTGATCCTGACGCGTCGATCGCTGTGATCGGCCTCGCCCCCGCCGCACATGGTGCCAATCGCACGGGGAGGATGTTCACCGGCGATCGGTCGGGGGAGTGGCTCTACCGTGCGATGTATCGAGCGGGACTCGCCAACCAGCCTGCATCGCACGCGCTCGATGACGGCCTGGAATTGAACGGGGCATGGGTGACGGCTCCGGTCCGGTGCGCCCCGCCTGACAACAAACCCACCCCGTTGGAACGTGACACGTGTTCTGCGTGGCTCGATGCAGAGCTTGCATTCCTTCCGACGATTCGCGTCTTCGTCGCCCTCGGGCAGTTCGCCTACCAATCGGTCTGGTCACACCTTCGACGATCTGACGCGGTCCTCCCGTCGCCTCGACCCGCATTTGCCCACGGTTCTGAGGTTCCCGTCGGCAGCCAATTCGTTCTTTCGAGCTACCACGTCAGTCAGCAGAACACGTTCACGGGCCGCCTCACCGAGCCGATGCTCGATGCGGTGTTCTCAAGGGCGGTCGCGCTGGCAGCGACGCGGTCGGGCGGGTCGCGGGCCTAGCGGATCTCGAGTTCGGGTGAACCGCCTCGTCGCTCGCGGTCCCAGACGTCCTTGAGGAAGGGGTAGGGGTTGACCTTCGTGCCCTCGTACTTGACCTCAAAGTGGATGTGTGGCTGGGTTCCTTCGGCATTCCCCGAGTCTCCGACATAGCCGATCACATCACCTGCATGAACGTCTGCACCGATCGTCAGTGTCGGGTAGATGGCAGTCCACAGCCCACCGAGTCCGTCGTCTGCTTCAACATCGTTGTTGAGGTGCATGTATGTGGTGACCCAACCGTCCCCGTGGTCGAGGCGAATGAAGTAGCCGGACAGTCGCTGTTCTCCGAAGTCGGCCACGGTCCCATCGGCCACGGCCAGCACCGGCGTTCCCCTCGGACCGAGAATGTCG
>JAQAZV010000302.1:0-8014 GCA_032127155.1 Acidimicrobiia bacterium | reverse complement strand
ATGGAACGGACGCGTGATCGCCGAGAGCGACGCGACGATCCTCGTCGAAGGCAACCACTACTTTCCGCCAGAGTCGGTGGATCCCGCCTACCTCACCAGCTCGGATGCGCATACGGTGTGCGCATGGAAGGGCACAGCGAGCTACTACGACGTCGTCGTCGACGGTGATACCAACGCTGGTGCGGCGTGGTACTACCCGGAGCCAAAGCCTGCCGCGTCCGATATCAAGAACTACATCGCATTCTGGCGCGGCGTCACGGTCGAGGGCTGACCCCGGCTCAATTGCCCGACCGAATGGCCGAGGTGTGAGCCGCCGCCCGTGACGCAGCGAATCCGGTGCCCGCTACTGTGCACCCATGCTGCCGATTCGACTCATCGAGACCGAGCGCGAGGACTTCGACGGACCGATCGTTGAGTTCTGGCGCGATGACGACTTCATCGGGATGGTGTTCTGGGATGGTGAGGTCCCGATCGTTCAGATATACCCCGACGGACAGGGTGACGTCCATGACCTCGACGTCAGGGAGCTCCAACTCCTCCTCGACACTGCCGTGCGTATCGTCGATCCCGACGCATTCGATGAGGAGATGCAGGATCTCCGTGCCGCGACCAGCACCCAGACGTGGGGCGACGAACATCCCGCCACCGTTGATCTCCTCGCCGAGTTCGATCCGCAGGCCGTGTATCGAACGGAGGACGGTGAGGGCCTCTTCCGTTCAACAACCGCCAGGGCGTTCATCAGCCGATGTGAGGAACTCGACCTTGCGGTGGTCGAGATGGAAGGGCTGGATCTCGAGGACGATGTGGTGACCGCACGGCAGGGTCTCGACGTCGAGGTGGCCACCCAACCGATGATGACATGGTCGGAATTCAGGGCCTACGCGAACACCACATGCCAGCGGACGCTCAGCGATTGGCCTGATGACCGCTCACTCGTCGTTGCGTTCGTGTTCCAGCAGCCCGATGGCGAGACGATCGTCGCCTGACCCTTCAGGCCGTGGCTGCTATCACGACCCCTGATACGAGGTAGATGATGCCGACCAGGAGGGGAATGTTCGTGATCGCGTTCTCTGTTCCCCTCGGTGTCTCCCATTTCGCACCGTTGACCAGAAGGTCGATGAATGACCCGGCGATGGGTCCGAAGACGATGGTGAGAACCCCAAGGACGATGATCAGGTAGCCGGCCATCGTCTGCACCTCGACAGCTTCGCATGGTGCTCCAACGATCGATCCGTCGCAGAAGTCCGGCCAGAAGGGGGCGAAGATGACCGCGATGAGCCACGCCAATCCGAAGCCCGCAACGGTGAGGATGACTGTGCGGAAGGGCCGTGACCGCATGGGGTTCATGGAGCGAGGGTAAAACAGCGGTGACCGGGTGTGCGGCTCTCATGCTGATTAGCCTTGGATCACGCGACAGAGGGTCTTGATCAGTGCCGACGTTCCGACCAGACCTCGAATCGATTCCCAGGTACGTTCCGGGTCGCCCGATCGACGAGGTGGCGCGCGAGCTCGGGATCGAATCGATTGACAAGCTCGCCTCGAACGAGTCCCCGGAGCCGCCGTTCCCTGCGGTGATCGAGGCCGTGGCCTCCGCCGCATCGACGCTGAACCGCTATCCGGACAGCTCGTGCTACGACCTCACGAGGGCCATTGGTTCCCACCTCGGTGTTCCGCCGGACGCTGTGTGGGTGGGGGCCGGTTCGAGCGAGATCCTCCGGTGCACGGCTCTCTCGGTCGGTGGACCCGGAACCAGTGCGGTGTACGCGAAGCCCTCGTTCGTGATGTACACCATCTCCACCGTGATCTCCGGGTCCGAGCCCCTGGAGGTTCCGCTCACGGCCGCATTCGACCACGACCTCGATGCGATGCTCGGCACCATTCGACCGGACACCACGCTCGTCTACGTGTGCAATCCCAACAATCCGACCGGTGGGATCCGATCCGGCGTCGACGTGGGTGCCTTCATCGATGCCGTCCCATCGACGGTCACGGTGATCATCGATGAGGCCTATGCCGAGTACGTGACCGACGCAAGCTACGCATCGATGGTGTCGCTTGCCCTGGAGCGTGACAACGTCCTGGTTGCGAGGACCTTCTCGAAGATCTACGGACTGGCTGGCCTCCGTGTCGGATACGGAGTCGGTGCCCCCGAACTCCTGGCCAAGCTGAGAAGGACGCAGGCGCCCTTCACCGTGAACGCACCGGCACAGGCCGCCGGGATCGAGGCGCTCCGCCATCAGCCGGAGGTGGAGCAACGGCGAGTCGAAAACGCCGAGTCCCGTCAACACATGACGGACGAACTCACCGACCGGGGTTTCGAGGTCGCGCCATCCGAAGCGAACTTCGTGTACTTCGAGCCCGACATCGATGCGAGCGTCCTCGGGGACGCCCTCTTGCGGCAAGGAGTGATCGTGAGGGTTCTGGGGGGCGGCATAAGGGTCACCGTCGGGACCCGCAAGGAGAACCAGCGATTCCTCGATGCGATCGATGCGGTGGGTGCCGAGCATGCGTGATCCATCCAGCATCGATTGGGCCGAACTCACCGAGGTCGTTGCCCTCGACGGAACGCCCACCCGGGACACGAGCTGGGTCTCCGAGGAGCTTGCGGTGTCCCTGTATCGAGACATGGTGAGAACGAGGGTATTCGACCGCAGGGCGACGAGCGCACAGCGCCAGGGGCGCATCGGGACGTATGCGATCGCGGAGGGTCACGAGGCGATCCAGATCGGTAGCGCCCATGCCCTCCGCCCACACGACTTCGTGTACCCCGGATATCGGGAACACGGTGTCCAGATCGCACGAGGCGTTCCGTACGAAACGATTCTCTCGTACTGGCGCGGCCTTCCGAACCGGACGTGGGACCCCCCTGCGATGGGGCAGATGGTCATCACCGTGCCGATCGGGAGCCACCTTCCCCACGCGGTCGGTCATGCGTATGCAGAACGTCTCCTTGGTAACGACGTGGTGACGGCCGCGTACATCGGTGATGGGGGGACATCGGAGAACGACTTCCACAGTGGTGTCAGCTTCGCCGGTGTATGGCGGACCCCGACGGTCTTCATCGTGTCCAACAACTTCTATGCGATCTCGGTCCCCTATGAGCAACAAACAGCTGCAGCCAACCTTGCCGCCAAGGGACCCGGATACGGTGTCGCGACGGAGCGGGTCAATGGATTCGACGTCCTTGCGGTATATGACGCCACGCGGAGAGCAGTCGAGCGGGGTGCAGCGGGTGACGGTCCAACGCTCATCGAGGCCCTGTGCTACCGGTTCGGTCCCCACGCGACCGCTGACGATCCCGCCCTGTACCGCACCAAGGATGATGAGGAGCTCTGGCGACCCTTCGACCCGCTGATCAGGATGCGCGCGTACCTCACAACGAATCGCTGGTGGGATGACGAAGCTGAATCGGACCTGTTGGCCTCTGCTGCCGCCGAGTTCGATACCGCGCTCGATACCGTGACCGACCTGCCGCTGCCCGGGCGCGCCGACATCGTCGACCACGTATTCGAGAAGGTTCCCAAGGTGCTCGTCGAGCAACTCCAACGTCTCGAGTCGGACGCAGGGGATTCCCTCTCCGAGATCCCAGCGTCACAGATATGGACGGTTGGCCACGACAAGCTCCCCGGCGGACCTGCACCCGAGATGACCATGGCTGAGGCCATCAACTCCGCCCTTCACCAGGAGATGGCTGCCGATCCAACGACCCTGCTCCTCGGTCAGGACGTCGCCGTGGCAGGCGGTGTCTTCCGCATCTCCGAAGGCCTCCTCGCCAAGTTCGGCCCCGGTCGCGTGATCGACACTCCCATCAACGAATCAGGCATCGTCGGGGCGGCCATCGGCATGTCGATGGCAGGGGCGAGACCGATTGCCGAAATCCAATTCGAGGGGTTCGCGTATCCGGCGTTCGATCAGATCGCCAGTCACCTCGGACGTGTGCGGTTCCGCGCCAGGGGCAACACGGCGCTGCCGATGGTCCTTCGCATGCCCAACGGTGCAGGAATAGGTGCCCATGAGCACCATTGCGACAGCCCGGAAGCCTTCTTCGCCCATGTCCCCGGTGTGGTGGTGATCGTCCCTTCTTCCCCCGCTGATGCGAAGGGCCTCCTCGCTGCCGCGATCCGGTCAGAGGATCCTGTGATCTTCCTCGAGCCAAAGGTCCTGTATCGAGCAGGTCGCGAACCCGTGCCAGAGGCGCGATACGAACTACCCATCGGGAGAGCCCGGATACGACGCTCCGGGGACGATGTGACCCTCGTCACCTACGGGGGGATGGTGCCGGTCTCGCTGCGTGCAGCCGAGGCCGTTGCGGCGGAGGGCATCGACGTCGAGGTGATCGACCTCCGCACGATCTATCCCTGGGACATCGAGACAGTGAGCGAGTCCGTCGCCAGGACCGGTCGGATGCTGTTCGTCCAGGAACCACAGCGAACAGGCGGCGTGGCAGCCGAGGTCGTGGCTGAGGTGGCTGAGCGTTGTGGGTACGACCTCGTTGCGCCCCCGAGGAGGCTGACGGCGACGGACGCACCGTGGCCCCAGTTCGCCATCGAGAAGCACGCCCTCATCACCGACACCATGGTCGCCTCCGAACTCCGCTCCCTGGCAGGGGAGTGAAGCCTCGCCGGCGTCCGGCATGTCTGCGTCTTGAGTTGAGAGTTCTGAGGGTCTCGAGCCTCGAGTCTCGAGTCCCGAGTCGGCGCCTGGCGAGACGCGACCGAAGCACGCGATCCCCCTGGCTCTCTGCGTTCGCCTGTCCCCCTTGAAAGGGGGACTGTTCTGTTGCTCTCCTTCTCCCCATGGGGGAGATGCCCGGAGGGCAGAGGGGGGAGCTGATGGCTACGGACGTCCCTGGATGTGCGGCCCTCCCTGCGTCGCTGCGCTCCGCGTCTCTCCCGCGAGGAGAGACAGCAACGCGTTCGCTCCGCTGACCCTTCCCTCTCGCTACGCCGAGCCGAAGGCGAGGCCATCCAAGTACCAAGTACCGCCGAGCGGAGCGAGGCTCAGAACAGGTCGTCTCTGCGGAGGGCGGGGAGTTGTCGTTTCGTCTGCCTTCCGACCTCGATGCGCATCGTCGTTGTGCGGTCGCCGCGGCGCGTCTCGGCATCTTCGAGAAGCCGACGCAGGCGGTCGACCTGTGCCCTGAGGCGGGACGTCTCCGCCTGGAGTCGGAGGATCCGCTTTATCCCCTCGATGTTCACACCCTCGCTCGACAATTCCTGGATCAGGAGGAGGCGTTCGAGGTCCGCCTGGCTGTAGCGGCGTGTCCCGCCTGGTGTGCGGAATGGTGCCACGAGTCCTTTGCGCTCGTAGACGCGTAGCGTCTGCGGGTGCATCCCAACGATCTCGGCAGCGACCGAGATGATGTAGACGGCGTCCTTCTGTTCGTTCACATCAGACTCCCAACCGTGCTCGAGGATTCCAATCAACCTCGGCGGCCTGGAGGGCCTCGAGGGCATCCCGTTCCTGGGCCGAGATCTCCGTCGGTACAGCCACCTCGATCGTCACGAGGAGGTTGCCGTTTCCGTGGTCCGTCTCGACGCCTCTTCCTGATACCTTCATGGTCGTACCGCTTTGGGTCCCCGGCGGAACCTTGATCTTGGTCGTTCCCGACAGTGTGGGAACGGTGACGACGGCACCGAGCGCTGCTTCGGTGTACGAGACGGGGACGGTGATCGTGAGGTCCCGCTTGCCTGTCCTTCCGAAGATTGGGTGGTTCCCGACCTTGACCGTCACGAAGAGGTCTCCCGCAGGCCCACCGTTGGACCCTGATCCACCCTTCCCGGCAACGCGAACCTTGGTCCAGTCGGCCACGCCTTTCGGGATGCGGACCTTCGTGGTCCGATCGCCCACGGTGAACTCACGTGTCACCCCTGCCAAGGCATCGTGGAATGACAGGGAGATCGTTCCCTGGACGTCGCTGCCCTTCATGGGCTGCGGCTGCCTCCTGGCACCTCTGGTGAAGAGGTCCTGGAAGCCGCCGAAGATGTCCTGGGTGGAACCTCCGGAGTATCCACCGCCGAAGAGATCCTCGACGCTGACGTACTGCTGACCACCCTGTGGGCCACCCACGAAGTACCCCATTTCGCGTGCGTGGTCGTACTCCTTGCGGGTTTCCTCATCGCTCAGGGTGTCGTAGGCCTCGTTGATCTCCTTGAACCTGGACTCGGCGTCCGGGTTTCCGGGGTTGCTGTCCGGGTGGAGTTCACGCGCGAGGGCACGAAAGGCCTTCTTGATGTCCTTCTGAGAAGCATCCTTCGGCACGCCGAGTTCGGCGTAGTAGTCCGTCTCGAGCCATTCCTTACGCATGTCCGACGACGACGAGGCTCGGGCGTATGACCCGTCCTCGCATCGTGTACCCCTTCCTGAGTTCCTGTTCGACGACCTGTTCACCGTCGCCGGGGATGACCTGGACCGCTTCATGTACCGCTGGATCGAACGGGGCCCCAACGGCGTCGATGCGCTCGCACCCCTCGGCCTTGAGAGCCTCGAGGAGCAACGCTTCGGTTCCGCGCATGCCGTCGATCATCCGCCGCTCAACCTCGGTGGTCGCTTCGATGGCGAGTGCCGCATCGAAGCTGTCCAGCGTGGGAAGGAGTGACTCGATGACTCGCTGGCCCGCTCGCTGGACATTCTCGATCTGATCCCGCTCGGTGCGCTTCCGAAAGTTGTCGAACTCAGCTGCAAGCCTCTGCAGGTTCGCGAGGAGCTCGCCAGAGTCCTGGCGTGCCTCGTCGAGCTCACGCATGAGGACTTCGGTTGCTTCGTGCGGGTCATCCGGGAGACTGAGTCCGAGTCGCTCTGCCACTGGCTCTGGTTCCGGTGCAACCTCGGACGATTCCCCGCCTCCATCGGGCAGGGACTCGTCCACGGTTGGTCGATCACTTTCCATGCGCTGTCCGTGAGTGTTCACTGTCGTCTACGACTCGTCGTCTTCGACGACTTCGGCATCCACGACCTCTGCTTCGACGACATCGTCCGAAGACGTATCAGCATCGCCAGCTTCAGCTGTTGCAGCCTCTGCCTGCGCCGCTTCGTACATCTTCTGTCCGATGATCTGTGCGCTCTGCATGAGCTCGGTCGTTGCTGACTTGAGGGCTTCGGTGCTGGCACCGCCGTCCTCGAGGAGCTTCTTGACCTCGTCGAGCTTCGCCTGGATCGGTGCCTTCTCGTCGTCGGTGAGCTTGTCGCCGTTCTCGGCGAGTTGCGCACCGATCGTGTGGACTGCGTGGTCCGCAGCATTGTGTGCTTCGGCCGCTTCCCTGCGCTCAGCGTCCTGTGCTGCGTGAGCTTCGGCGTCCTTGATCATGTTGTCGATCTCGGCAGAGTCGAGCGCCGTGCCCCCGGTGATGGTCACCTGCTGTGACTTGCCCGTTCCGAGATCCTTGGCCGAGACAGACACGATGCCGTTCGCATCGATGTCGAATGTCACCTCGATCTGTGGGACACCGCGGGGAGCTGGTGGGAGACCCTGGAGCTTGAATCGCCCAAGGCTCATGTTGTCAGACGCCATCGCACGCTCACCCTGGAGGACGTGGACCTCGACCTCCGGCTGGCCGTCAGACGCAGTGGTGAAGATCTCCGATCGCCTCGATGGGATGGTGGTGTTCCGCTCGATCATCTTCGTGAAGACGCCGCCCTCGGTCTCCACGCCCAACGTGAGGGGTGTGACGTCGAGGAGGAGGATTCCCGATACGTCGCCGCTGAGCACGCCTGCCTGGATGGCTGCACCCAGCGCAACGACCTCATCGGGGTTCACGCTCTTGTTTGGTTCCTTGCCAGCGAGCTCCTCGACGACCTTCTGGACCGAGGGGATGCGAGTCGAACCTCCGACGAGGATGACATGGTCGATGTCGGACACCGAAACCCCTGCGTCCTTCACGGCACGCTCGAAGGGTGCCCTTGTTCGCGTGACGAGATCCGCCGTCATCCTCTCGAACTCCGACCTGCTGAGGGTCTTGAGGAGGTGGATCGGACCGTCGGCGTTTGCCGTGATGAACGGGAGGTTGATCTCCGT
>JAQAZV010000301.1:0-3601 GCA_032127155.1 Acidimicrobiia bacterium | reverse complement strand
GTGCTTGCTCCTCGAGAAAGCGCGTGTATGCCTCACCGGGCACTGCGGGGTTCATGACACTCATCAGGGCCATTATCTCCCTGCAACCGATGAGAGGACGCTGCTTCTTGCGGAGGATGACACTTGACTCCTTTCGGGTAGCCGGGCGGTTGCTCCGTAGCGGTGGTCGAACAGTCTCCACAGACCTCGGATTCGATTCCCCGCTCTTGACGAGATCGAGAGTCTCCGGTCCCGGCCACGGTGCAGCGACACCGGGAGGCGTGACAGGGGCTGGATGCTCCAAGCCCCTGTCACATCGTTGGTTGTCAGCCGCTGGCGGGGACTGCCTGCATCTCAATCTCGATGCTGACCTTCTTCGAAACCAGAACCCCACCCGTCTCGAGAGCGACGTTCCAGTTCAGGTTCCAGTCCTCTCGGTCGATTGTGGCAATGGCCGAGAAGGCTGCTTTCTGATTGCCCCACGGATCGGTGGCAACGCCGACGAAGTCGAACTCGAGAGTCACTGGCTTCGTGATGTCCTTGATCGTAAGATCGCCAACGAGGACCCAGGACGTTCCGTTGGCTCGCACTGCCGTTGACACGAATCTCATCTCGGAGTGGTTCTCGATGTCGAGAAAGTCGGCGGACGTGATGTGACCGTCGCGTTGGGCGTCTCCAGTCGAGACGGATGCGGTATCGATCACGACGTCGACGCTAGATGCAGCCGGATCCTCCGCCACCTCGATCGTCCCGGTGACGGAACCGAAGCTTCCCCGCACCTTGGTGACCATCAAGTGGCGGGCCACGAACTCGGCCGAGGTGTGGGACCCGTCGATGATCCACGTACCGACTGCCGGCACGGTGACCCCGTCGACGGTTCGAGTGAGTTCCTGGGTTGTGGTTGACATTGCATTCTCCTTTGATTGCGCTGTGCAATGATTGCTGTGCACAACCATATCAGGGTGGTTGCGTTATGCAACTAGTTTCTCTAGGGTCTCGGGCATGCCCCCTGTGAAGATCAGAACCACTCCCGCTTCAGATGCCTGGCGCAACGTGATCACAGCATTCACTCGAGTGAACGCCGTCCTCGCCCGCGAAATGGAGGCCGAGACAACCATCTCCCTCGAGTGGTACGCGATCCTGCTGATGCTTGCGCAGTCAGAAGAAGCAGCCATGCGGCCAAGTGACCTCGCCGACCAAATCGGATTGAGCCGCAGCGCGACCACCCGACTCGTCGATCGGCTCGAGTCTGACGGGCTCGTTGAGCGGCGCGCGTGCGGCTCGGACCGTCGGGGTACATTCGTCGTACTCACACCGGGAGGCGAAGAGGTCTTCAAGGGGGCCGGGCGCGTCCACCTCCGCGGCATCGACGAGCACGTCGGATCACACCTCACCGACGACGAACTTGCCCAACTTGCAGCGCTGCTCGGGAAACTCGCGGACAGCGTCGGCGGCGACGCCCTCTCCACCCTCACCCCGAGCCACCCGTCCGAGCAGCGCGCCGCGATCGGACACGGAAACGGAATCGCCTGAAGCCGACACTCCGGCCCTGACCTCACCGTCCCTGAACACGCAGACACGAATCAGGCAACGGCACGTAGCAATGCGGGCTTCCACACACAACAGACGGAGACTGGATCGCTTCTCGCGTGCAGGCGCCAGGGTGTTCTGACTAGGGTATCGTGCCGGGCATTGATCGAGTGGGATCTCGATCGAAGGTGGGTCGCCCCCGGTCCAGGGTGCCCTATCGTCATTCATCGAATGGAGGCGGGTATGGCCACACAGCCAGAAGACCGGAACGGTGAAGAACAATCGATCGAGGGTCTGAGTCCTGAGGATTGGAGTCTTCGTCAGGCTCGTCGTGCGTTCATCTTTGCGATTCTGACTCCGGTGTGGTGGATCCTCATGCTCATCCTCATCAATCTGCTGGCCGAGTTGTTCCCTTCCACAAGTCCTGATTCCACCTTCGTATTCGTCACATGGGGTGTGATGGCCCTGATCTTCACAGCCACCGTCATGTACACGGGTGTACAGCAGGGGCGATTGATTCGCGAGTACGAAGCCCAGCGGGGTCTCTGGCTCGCACGAGGAGCCGTCATCGTCGGGGCACTCTTCACCGTTGCGACCCTGGGCATCATCGTGGCCATCTTCACGAGCGGGGACGCCTCCACTCGATCGCTGTTCTGAACAGCGACTTCCCGCCCGCTCTCACGACCAAGCTGAGCAGCGCATGTGGGCACCAATGGGCGGTCACGATGGGCACGTCAGGTCGTGCGCGTGCCGGGTCCGCGTTCCGGGTGTAGCAGAGAGTCGCTTGGCTAGAGTCGGCAAGGAATGGCCCAAGCTTCGAGTGATCAGAGCGACGGCCCCGCGGCGTTGATTCCCAACCGAGTGAGCTGCTCGGCGTTGAGTTCACGGATTGACTGTCGTGAGGCAGGATGTGAGGTGACCGTTGACCGGTCGGTATGAGACGGTCATCGTCGGCGGCGGGATCGCTGGTCTGGCGTGTGCGCGTCGGCTCCACGACAGCCAGCGATCGTTCCTGCTCGTCACGGAGGACGTTGGTGGTCGTATCCGCACATCCGCGAATGGAACGGTCAACCTCGGTGCCTACTACGTGAGGGGCGACTACGACCACGTCAATCAGTTCGTTGACCGGGGTCGCCGGATCAAGCGGCCTCATATCCTGCGCGGCGACCCGAACGGTTCGTTCACACGACGAGACGTGCCGTTGCTGTTGCACCCCCTGCAAGCTGTCCGCTTTGTTCGTTTCATGCGCATGTTCCGTCGCCACTATGAGATGCTCAAGCAGGATTGTGTAGCGATCTCGCAGGCCCAGGCGATCCGGGCAGATCCACTCCTGTGCGACCTCTACCACGAATCGGCGCCCCGGTTCATTCAGCGGAATCGGATCGAGAACATCGCCCGGTCCTATCTTGCCCCTGCCGTACAAGGCACCGCCTTCACCTCCATGGACCGGCTAACGGCGTTCACGATGCTGGTCGGAGTCCTCCCCCTGATCGTCCCTATCTACGAATACACGTTTCGCCTCGACATCTTGATCGCTGGTTTCGAAGACGCGGTGCTCATCGATTCCGTGACGGCGGTCACCCCCAGCGGTGACGGATACTCGATTCAGACCCGCGACAGCGGCGTCCTGTCAGCCGACAACGTCGTGGTTGCCACTCCCATCGACGTCTCCGCCCGACTGCTGGACCTGGGCCGAGTGAAGCGCCCTATTGACGCCCACATGTTCCTGGTCAGGGGCGAGCTGCGCCGACCCTGGAGGCAAGCCACCTTCAGCCTGTTCCCCGACGGTGACCTTATCCTCGCAATCGCCCAACAGGCAGACGGATCGACACTGTTCTGCTCGGCATCGGACGATCCCGACTTCGGGCAGTACTTCACCACGTGGGACGTCGTCGAACACCACTACTGGAACCCGGCGTTCCACCTCGAAGGAGACGCCCTCCTCGAATGCGAACAGGCATCGGGCCTCTACCTGGTGGGAGATCACAATGTGTGCAACCTCGAAGACGCATACATCACCGGCATCTACGCCGCAAACAGAATCCTCGCCGAGCACGGGAACGCCACACCGACCTAGCCGACCGGCAAAGAC
>JAQAZV010000300.1:0-4293 GCA_032127155.1 Acidimicrobiia bacterium | reverse complement strand
CGAGGACCTGCTCCGACTGATCGCGATCCTCGACCCCGACAACGATCCAGGACGCCTCACGCTCATCACGCGTCACGGTGCCGACGACGCAGAACGCTATCTGCCACCGCTCGTGGAAGCCGTCCAACGGGAAGGGCTCGCCGTGGTGTGGGCGTGCGATCCCATGCACGGCAACACCGTGATCTCTTCCAACGGGTACAAGACCAGACCATTCGAGCGGATTGTCAAGGAAGTGGAGACCTTCTTCGCCGTCCATCGTGCCCTCGGAACGCACGCCGGCGGTGTGCACTTCGAGATGACGGGCAAGAACGTCACTGAGTGCACCGGAGGAGCCCTCCGGATCGATGAGGAGAACCTCGCCGATCGCTACCACACACACTGTGATCCGAGGCTGAACGCCAGCCAGGCCCTCGAATTGGCGTTCATCATCGCGGACCAGCTCAAGAAGTCGCGGCCTCGGACCAGCTGACGGCGATGGGGGCCATCGACGTCGGGATCGAGCTCGGAGGAACAAAGGTCATCGTAGGAGCGAGCGAGAACGGTCGCGACCTGACGCATCGTGAACGATTACCGACGACGGATCCGTCTTCGACCTTCGTCGAGATCAGGGCCGCCCTCGAAGGTCTTGCCTCCCATGGGCCGATCGCAGCCGTCGGGATCGGTTCCTTCGGACCGCTCGATCTCAGGCATGACAGCGTTCGGTACGGCTCCGTGGTTCGCAGTCCCAAGGGCGCCTGGTCGGGTGCGAACATCGTCAAAGGGGTGACCGAAGGCCTGGGTGTGCCCTGGGCGATCGACACCGACGTCAACGTCGCGCTCCGCGCGGAACACGCATATGGCGCTGCATCCGGCGAGTCCGCGGCGTATCTCACGGTTGGCACCGGCATCGGTGGAGGCATCTGGGACCGCGGAGGTCCGGTGATGGGCGCGAACCACCCAGAGATCGGACACGTTCGGGTGCGACGGCTGCCTGGCGACGATTTCGAAGGAGTCTGCCCCTATCACGGGGACTGCCTGGAAGGAATGGCCTCCGGGCCCGCCATCGAGCAACGCTTCGGGCGCCCGGGGTACATGCTCGAAGGTCCTGCCCTACGCGAGGCTCGTGATCTCGCCGCCTTCTACGTGGCTGGGGGAGTGGTTGCACTCTGCTCGGTGATACCGGTCGAAACGGTCGTCATCGGTGGCGGCGTGTCGCACATGGATGGGTTTCATGCGTCCGTGTCGGCGGCACTCCCCGCGGTATCCGGCGGCTATCCGCCCGTGCCGTTCGACGGAGATGGTCCGGTCATCGTCCCACCTGATCTCGGTGACGACGCCGGTGTCATCGGCGCGATCCTGCTGGCTATGAGCGTAGGTTCAATTTCGGAAGCGTCGTGAGGATCGACATTCCGATGACCAGGAGGACGATCCCGAACCCGAGGGCGAGCATCCGGTTGCGCGGTTTGAGGAGCTTCGAACTCATGCCAGCGAAGAACAGCACCGAGGCGAACAGAACCATGGTGATGACGTAGTTGTCGCTGTTCTGGTTGTCCTGACGGGCCTCGGCCGCGTTCTCGTCAGCGAGGGCGACGAGCGCCCGTGCCTCACGCGTGGCTTCCAGTTCGTACAGCGGCTGGCCGTCAGGGCCGACCATCGCGAACGGACTCGTTGGGGCTTCCGGATCATTCACCGGGTCGGTCGCGAGCCAAGCATCGACAAATGGCTTGAACTCGGGTCTGAAGCGGATGTATAGGAATCCCGAGAGCGTCCTCGGTGTCGGCTCGTACGTATCGCCCGAATCGACGGTGATGGCGCCTGTATCGACGTCGTCGAAGATCGCTGCGATCCAGTCTATGTACATCGCCACATCGATCTGGGTGAGTTGACCCGCCCTGGTGTCTGCCCTGGTGGACTCCGTTCTGGCAGCACCGGCTTCGGAGAAATTGATCGACTGGTGACCGCTCCATTTGGCTGACTGGAATGCCGACCAGGCCGTGAGCACGGTTGCAATCGCAAGGACGATCGTGGCGATGAGTTCGATGCGATCCCCGGAACCGAAGAACCGCGATGCATCACCGACATCTGATGTGTCGACGTCGTTGGATGTGTCTGCGGGAAGAGGATCAGAGGATGTCATGGTGCCGATACGTTAGGGGGGTATGAAGACTGTGGGTGACGCTTCTGTGAAGGTCAGTGGACGGCGCGGTCGCCATCGAGGTGAGCCGTCAACGTGGCCCAGATCGATGCATGTGCGAGCTCATGCTTCATGGAGCGCAGCGTCGCCATGAAGGTTGGAACGGCCGCCTCCACGGACATCGGATTCGGTCGTGCATCCTCGAGGACGTGTTCATCCGGCCGAAGGACCAAAATCTCCGTCGTCGGCCATGTCTCACGAATATGGGCGATCTCCGTGGAGAGTGCGGTGCGTCCTACTCGGTCGAACATGTCTTCGTAGAAGCGCCCTCCCCGCCGGGGTGCCGTTGCCGCCAGCGGCGCGAGGATCAGAACGAGGTCGAGGGGCTCGGGATGTGCAAGGACCAGGTCTGCCGACGTGCCAGACGCGAGTCCGCCGTCCGCGTACCAGCGATCATGGATGCGGACGGGCTCGTAGACGAACGGGACAGCGCTCGATGCCGCGACCGCATCTGCGAGCGCAGCCTCCGGTGCAGCCTCGGTTCCAAAGGGAACGCGGCATCGACCCTCGACATCGTACGCAACGATTGCGGTCGGCTTTGTCGGCCACGACTCTGCGAGGTCGCCGGCAGCGACTGACACCCACTCGCGAAGTCCGTCAGTGCGATACAGGCCGGGGCTCGCAAGGGCGACGTGGAGGCTCGGTCGTCGGAGGGCAGGGAGCAGGCCCCTGCGAACCCATCGCACAGCCCCCCTTGGGGCCCCCCTCCGGTAGAGGTATCCGTTGAGCCAATCATGGATCTCCTGGGTAGTTTCGCCGGTCCCTGCGAACGTATCGAGCTGCACCGCATCGGCCCTCACCATCGCTGCCACGAAAGCACCGCTCGAAGTGCCGACGACGACTTCGGCGTCGTTGGGATTCCAGCCGGTTGCCATCTCGATCGCAAGCAGCGTTCCGAAATGGAACGCTGCACCCGTGACGCCGCCACCACCGAGAACGAGTCCTACCGAGCTCACGTTGTCGAGCATACCGCCGGGGTGCCCAACACAGCGGCTACCAACCAGGGGAGTCCGATGATGTATAGGGTGACACTGTGCACGCTCGTTCCGACATCGACAGGTTCCTCGAACGCGTGCGCCAACACCACGGATACCCGCAGATGTCGGCCGCGAAAGTGGCGATGCTCGGAGAGCCGTCTGCCGTCGCGGTCGTGGCAGAGGACCGCACGATCGTCGGCATCGGCGTGGTCGCACCCCACCGTCAGCCGCAAGGCCACGAACACTGGTCCGCAGAGACAGCCGTCGAACCGTCACTCCAATTCGTTGAATTCGAGCGTGCCGTTCTGAGCGCGACGCTCGAGCTCGTGCCGCGCAGGGCGCCACGGTCGGTGTGGGCGCACCGCTCGGCAACGGTCGACGCCCTATCGGGCATGGGTTTCAGGGAGGTCCGATCACTCGCATACATGGTCGTGGACCTGCCCGTAGACGTTTCCAACGGTGAACAAACCGTGCGGCCGTTCGAAGATGGGGACCGGATGGCGCTCGTGGATCTGAACAACGCCGCGTTCACCGGACACCGTGAGGTCGGGTCCATGTCGGAGGACGACTTCCTCGACTACGCCGGGGCATCCTGGTTCGATCCAGCAGGCATCGTGGTGCTCGAAATCGACGGAGCGATCGTCGGATTCTGCTGGACGAAGGTGCACGACAACGGCGACGGCGAGATCTTCCGCATCGGTGTCGATCCTGATCATCACGGCAGAGGGTTCGGACGGACCCTCCTGGCTGCAGGATTCACGTTGCTCGCGGCGGACGACCGCGTCAGACGGGGCTCGCTGTGGGTGGACGAATCAAACGCAACGGCAATGGCCCTCTACACGACCACCGGCATGCACGTCGAACGACGGAACCGAGAGTTCGAACCAGCAATGTGATTGCTGGTTCGTCAGCCGAACCTCTGCCCGCAGCTTGGGCAGTGGTGATCCGACTCACTGGTCTGGGCCCTGCACCAGGGGCAGGGCAGGTCGCTTCCGTCTCCCGTGAACGAGAGCCTCATCACTGAGCGGTTGTCGCCGAGCGACTGTGACCGACCCCCGATTGCAACGAGTGCGATCGTCACAAGGAACGTTGCGAGTGCCATCTCCAACATCCTGATCCCTCCATCGGATACGCCAATGTAGG
>JAQAZV010000299.1:0-20919 GCA_032127155.1 Acidimicrobiia bacterium | reverse complement strand
ACGACGTGGTCGACTGAGATTCGGGTCACTCCGAGGAGGTAGAGGCATGGCACGAATGCTCATCAAGGGAGGAACGGTCGTCACAGCGACCGAGATCATGGACGCCGATGTCCTGATCGAGGACGGCACGGTGGTCGCCCTGTACGGACGATCGAGCGACGGATTCGCTGCGGGTCTTGCGCGCGCAGCTACGGAGATCGGCGCCGGAACCGTCATCGACGCCACCGGCAAGTATGTGATGCCGGGAGGCGTCGACGTCCATACGCATATGGAGCTGCCTTTCGGCGGGACCTTCGCCGCCGACAGCTTCGAGACAGGCACGAGGGCTGCTGCATGGGGCGGCACCACCACCATCATCGACTTCGCGGTGCAGACCATCGGTGAGTCCATGGCAGCCGGGTTCGACGAATGGATGGCCAAGGCTGAAGGCAACTGCGCCATCGACTACGGGATGCACATGATCGTCTCGGATGTTAATGACCAGACCCTCAAGGAGATGGACACGCTCGTCGCCGATGGCGTCACCAGCTTCAAGCTCTTCATGGCCTATCCGGGCGTCCTCTATTCGGACGACGGGAAGATCTTCAGGGCGATGCAGAAGGCCTCTGAGAACGGAGGGATGATCATGATGCATGCCGAGAACGGCATCGTGATCGACGTCCTCAGGGAGCAAGCCCTGGCAAGGGGTGAGACGGACCCGATCTATCACTCAGTGACCAGGCCACCAGTCACCGAGGCCGAAGCGACACACCGAGCGATCGCCTACGCCGAGCTGGCGGGGGCACCGTTGTATGTCGTCCACATGTCGGCGAAGGAGGCAGTCGCCGAGGTGGCCATGGCCCGCGACCGCGGCCTCAACGTGTTCGGCGAGACCTGCCCGCAGTACCTCTACCTTGGCTGGAACAACCTGCGGGAACCGGACTTCGAGGGCGCCAAGTACGTGTGCTCGACACCGGTCAGGAACTGGGAGGATGGCCATCAGGACGCACTGTGGACCGCTCTCGCCACCAATGACCTCCAAGTCGTTTCCACCGACCACTGCCCGTTCTGCATGAACGACCACCCAGTGCTCGGGATGCAGAAGCGTCTTGGCGAGGGTGATTTCACCGCCATCCCCAACGGTTTGCCGGGTGTGGAGGAACGGATGCAGTTGATCTACGACGGCGCTGTTGCGGAGGGTCACCTGAACCTGAACCGGTTCGTCGAAGTGACAGCCACGACGCCCGCCAAGATGTTCGGCCTGTACCCGAAGAAGGGCACCATCGCGATTGGTTCCGATGCTGACATCATCGTCCTCGATCCCGAGACCACCCGGACCATGTCGGTGGAACACAACCACATGGATGTCGACTACACCTGCTACGAGGGAAAGCAGATCCACGGTTCGATCGATGTGGTGATCGCCAAGGGCAAGGTCCTCATCCAGGACAACGAGTATCACGGTGCCCCCGGTGACGGCGAGTATCTGCCGCGAGCGACCAGTCAGTACCTGATCTGATGGACTTCGGCGTCGTCCTCCAGACGGATCCACCCTCCCAGAAGGTGATCGACCTCGCGGTGATGGCTGAGGGTTACGGATTCACCTATACATGGACGTTCGACTCGCATGTGCTGTGGCAGGAACCGTTCGTCATCTTCAGCCAGATCCTCGCCAACACGGAGAAGATGGTGGTTGGTCCCATGGTGACCAATCCCGGCACGAGGGACCCCACGGTCCTCGCCTCGCTGTTCGCCACCCTCAATGAGATGTTCGGTGAACGAACGATCTGCGGAATGGGTCGAGGCGATTCCGCCCTGCGCTACATCGGGCGGGAACCGACGTCGCTGGCGACCATGGTGGACTGCATGGAGGTGATCAAGGGACTCGTTGCGGGGAAGCCGGTGATCTACAACGGTCTCGAGATCAAGATCCCATGGATCGACGACGGATGGGATCTCCCGATGTGGGGGGCTGGATACGGGCCACGGGCGTTGGCGACCGTCGGGAAGTATGCCGATGGGTTCATCCTCCAACTCGCCGATCCCCAGATCCTCGAGTGGACGGTGCGTGCGGTGCACGATGCCGCCGTCGAGGTGGGGAGGGATCCCGATGACATCAAGATCTGTGTCGTCGCGCCTGCCTATGTGGGAGACGATCTCACGCATCAGCGAGAGCAGCTGCGCTGGTTCGGGGGCATGGTTGGGAACCACGTCGTTGACCTCGTCAACCGGTACGGGGATGACGACACCATGGTTCCGGTTGCCCTCTCCGACTACATCGCAGAGCGCGAGGCCTATGACTACGCCCATCACGGGAAGACTGGCAATCCGTCAACGGATTTCGTCCCTGACGACATCGTCGACCGCTTCTGCATCGTGGGACCGGTCGCGGACCACGTCGACAAGCTCAGGATCCTCCAGGACCTGGGTGTCGACCAGTTCGGGATCTATCTCATGCATGACCAGCGCGAGGAGACCCTCGAGGCATATGGCCGCCACATCATCCCCGCCATCAACGGTTGATCCGCAATGAGAGCAGTCGTATACGACGACTACGGGCCAGCCAACGGCCTGGAGCTACGCGAGGTTCCGATTCCCGTGCCGAAGGACGGCGAAGTCCTGGTCCGCATCAGGGCCGCCTCCGTGAACTCATGGGACTGGGATCTGCTCACGGGGTCACCCTTCATCGCCCGTATCGATTCGATCCGGTCGCCTGAACACCCGATCCTCGGGTGCGACATCGCTGGCGTCGTTGAGGTCGTCGGCAGTGGCGTGGAGTCTCTTGCCGTCGGGGACGAGGTCATGGGAGATACGTCAGGGTGCGGCTTCGGTGGGTTCGCAGAATATGTCGCCATCCCTGCGGATGTCCTGTCCCGCAAGCCATCGACAACGACATTCGACGAGGCTGCAGCGATCCCCCAGGCCGGAGTGCTCGCCCTCCAGGGACTGCGCAAGGCTGGGGTGGCGCAGGGAACCCGTCTCCTGATGAATGGTGCCGGTGGCGGGGTTGGGACGTTCGCCATCCAGATGGCGAAAGCCGTCGGTGCCGAGGTGACTGCGATCGACGACGGGGGCAAGCTCGAGATGGTCCGATCGATCGGTGCCGACCATGTCATCGACTACCGGGAGGAGGACTTCGCGACGAGCGATGAGCGGTACGACGCCGTCCTCGATGTCGTTGCACGACGTTCGGTGTTCGCACACCGCAGGGTGCTGCGTCCGGGGGGCCGGTACGTCATCATCGGTGGGAGGACATGGACGCTCGCCACGTCGACCGTTGGGGGAGCCGTCCTGCGTTTCGTCGATGGCAAGCACGTCGGCATCCTGGTTCATCGCCCGAATCCCGTCGACCTCGATGAGGTGAACGCCATGGTCGAGGCAGGAACGCTCTCACCCGTCATCGACCGCCGCTATCCCCTCGAAAAGACCCCGGACGCCCTCAACCGCATCGGTTCGGGCCAAGCCCTCGGCAAACTCATCATCACGATGTAGCCCATGTCGCTCCTCTCTTCGTCTCCCCTTTGGGGGAGAAGCCCGGAGGGCAGAGGGGGGAGCTGATGGCTACGGACATCTTCGGTTGGTGCGGCCCTCTCTGCGTCGCTTCGCTCCGCGTCTCTCCCGCGGGGAGAGACAGCACGGTGTTCGCTCCGCTCACCTATTCCTATCTGCTACGCCGAGCGCAGCGAGGCTCTCCCCTATTGTCCTCCCCATGAGGGACGTGCTCGATACGTATGTCAGATGGACCGCCGAGGGCAAGCGTGTCGCGGTCGCCACGGTGGTATCCGTCAGGGGTTCGGCACCCCGCGGTGTCGGAGCGAAGCTGATCGTCTCTGGCGACGGCGAAATGGCTGGGAGCGTCAGCGGCGGATGTGTGGAGAACGACGTCCGTGAGCATGCGCTTGCCGTCCTCGCGAAGGGAGAGCCGAGGCTCGTGACCTATGGCATTGCCGATGAGGACGCCTTCAACGTGGGGCTGACCTGCGGCGGAACGATTGAAGTGTTCATCTCGCCATGGTGACCTCGGCGTTGCAGGCGATCGATCGACTGGTCTCCGACGGCAGACGCGGTGCCGTCGTCACGATCATCGACGGCCCCGACATCGGTTCGTTCGCTGTGATCGACGGCGCATCGGGCTCACGCGAGATCGATGCCACGTGGCTGGATGATCCGCTGATGGCGGATGTGGTCGCGTTGATGGCGCGGGAGGAAAGCCTCGCAATCACCCATGGGGATCGGCGGCTCTTCGTCGATGTGGTCGCTCCACCGCCGACCATGCTGATCTTTGGTGCAGGCCATGTGGCGCAGATGCTGGCCCCGATGGCACAGAGTGCAGGGTTTCGAGTGGTCGTATCGGATGCGAGAAGCGATTGGATCACCCACGAGCGGTTTCCCGGGATCGACGGCCGAGTCGTCGGATGGCCGGACCGAGTTCTCGATCTCCATCCGCTGGATGCCCGAACGTTCATCGTTCTGTTGAGCCACGATCGACGATTCGAGGATCCCGTGTTCTCTGCGGTCCGTGATGCCCAGGTTGCGTACATCGGGGCGATGGGGTCCCGTCGCACGCACGCAGGTCGCCTCGAGCGGCTGGCCGCAGAAGGCTGGACTCCTGAGCAACTCGGAGCCATTCATGGGCCGATCGGGCTCGACCTGAGTGCGAGGACCCCAGCCGAGACGGCCGTTTCGATCATGGCCGAGGTCATCCTCGTACGGCGGTCCGGGGGTTAGGCGTGGCTTCATGGTTCACGGCGAAGACCCATCAGGACCCCGTTCTGGGGACCTTCGAGCGGTCGGGGGGTTGGTGGCGCGGATCGATCGACCTCGGCGATGGTCAGATCGTCCTCGCTGTTCCCGGGACGCGATCACGGCCCGATCCTGGGGCCATCGACCTTGCCCGTGCCATCCACGCCGAGTTCGCAGCCGCAGCGGATGAGATCGACGCAGCTCTCCTCGAGCATCGATCGATAGCGGTTGACGCTGGCATGCTTGATCCTGGGTGGTCGGATCCGGTCCCCGCATGGGTCAGGGTGATGACGCTCGACCGAGAACGTGCGATCGAGATCGGATACGAGGTCGCGTGGGACGACGATCACACGTTGGGTGCCATCGTCCGAGATCACCACCTGATCGAATTGAATGGGTCCGTCCTCGCACCCTGAGGGACCGTCGCATCTGGCAGAAGCTGGGTTGAGCCCCCCGATAGAATCGCCTGATGGCAACAGAATGTGGTCTCTGCATGGTCCGAGCCCGGTGTGGTTGACGGCCCAGCGCTCGTGGAAGCTCATCTTGCAGGTCTTCCAGAACCCCAGCAGGGCACGCTTCGTTCGCTTCGTGAGATGTTGATCTCCGTGCTCCCACGGGCCGAGGAGGGCATCAAGTACCGGATGCCGTCCATCTCCGTGCGGGGCATCGGTGTGGCGGCGTATGACGGGTTCTCGAACCATTGCTCGTACTTCCCCATGAGCGGATCGGTCCTTGCGACGGTCTCGGGGATTCCCGAAGGCGCTGCAACATTGCAGGGGACCCTCCAGTTCCCGATCGACAATCCGCCCACGCTCGCACTCGTGCGAAGGCTCGTTGCGGCACGACTCGCAGAGATCTCCGACGTGACCAACGGCAAGCGGCTCGTGTTCCACGCCGATGGCTCGCTCAAGGCCGAGGGGTCGATGAAGGATGGGCTCCTCCATGGGAAGTGGAGGTGGCACCGGAGGGACGGCAGCATCATGCGCACCGGCAGCTTCCGGTCGGGCGTCCAAACGGGTGCGTGGGAGACATTCGATGCTGATGGCAACCTGGTCAGCTCGAAGACACACTGATCCCATCTGAGCCGATTCGGCTGACGACAGGTGTCTATCGTGAGTGTCATGGCGCGTGGCTCCAACGTCGATCGAGTGTCCCAACGGGCACAGCGGATGGTTGCCGATTCGACGGTGGCGCCGTACATCGTTGAACACATCACGCGACTGGCTGAGCCGAGGGATGACGGCTACCTGTGCCTGGCCGTGGCGGAGAACCACCTGATGTGGGATCTGCTGTCCGAGAAGGCAAACGCCGTGCGCAACGTCGCCCCACGGGCCTTCACCTACCAGGACATGCGGGATTCACCGCTGCGTGCAGCTGCCGCCACCTTCCTGGGGGATCGTCTCTTGGGGTGCTCGGTGGACGCCGAGTCGGTTGTCGTGATGGCAGGGGCCGGTGTCGTCGTCGAGTCCCTTGCTTGGTCCCTTGTCGATCCTGGCGGCGGTGTGCTGATCCCTACGCCGAGCTACTCCGGCTATTGGAACGACATAGAGGCACGGGCAGGACTGCGTGCCGTCCCTGCCCCAACACTCCCTGGGGACGACTTCCGAATCACCCCTGAGGCCCTCACGGCTGCGTCGGCGGGAGCCCCTGTCCCCATCGGTGCCCTCCTGTTGACAAACCCCTCGAACCCGCTCGGCCGGACGCTCACCGAGGCCGAGGTCCTGGGTGCGATCGATTGGGCGCGATCGCGTGACCTCCCTGTCATCATGAATGAGGTCTATGGCCTGTCCGTCCATGGGGGTGGGTCCTTCATCTCCGCAGCAACCCGGCTCGGCGGTATCCCCGACGACGTTCATTTCGTGTGGGGCTTTTCGAAGGATTTCGCCGCCAGTGGCCTCCGCGGAGGCATAGCGATCACGACGAACCCGATCGTTCGCGACGCCCTGATGCAGCACCTGTACTTCTCTGCAACATCCGGCGACACCCAGCACCTTCTCGTGAACATGATCACCGACAACGAATGGGTCGATCGGTATCTCGCGGCACTGCGCAGCAGGCTGGCGGCGTCGTACAACGCTGCCAGCTCAACACTTGCGCGCCACGGCATCGACTCGATTCCGGGCGACGCCGGCATCTTCCTACTCGCCGACTTCCGTGAGCACCTGAACGCGCCAACGTGGGCGGCAGAGGACGAGCTTTGGCGGCGGATCCTCGACCGCGCGAATGTCAACCTGACCCCTGGTTCGGCATGTCGCATCGCTGTTCCCGGCTTCCTCAGGGTGTGCCACGCTTCAGCAGACCGGGACGCCGTCATCGAGGGTCTCAACCGCGTGATGGCCACGCTGGTGGCCTGATATCCGGCGAGCAGCAGGGGGTTCGCAGCGGCCCGCTGCTTGACTGCCTCGGGTTTGGGTCCGTGTGCAACAATGCCCTCCCCGAACAGGTGACCGATGGCCGAACAGCCCGAATTGAGATACGTCACGAGCGATGGCCTTTCCATCGCCTATCAGGTTGGCCCGGACAACGGACCGGACTTGATCTACATCCCAGGGTGGGTATCGACCCTCGCCCTCCTTTGGGATGACACCTACCAGGGCGACTTCATCCGCCGGCTCTCCTCATTCTCGAGGCTGATCACCTTCGACAAGCGAGGTGTGGGGCTCTCTGACCGCGTTGCACTTGAGAACCTTCCGACCCTCGAAGACCGCATGGATGACGTCCGTGCAGTCCTCGATGCAGCGGGATCCGGAACGACCTTCTTGTTCGGGCATTCCGAGGGTTCGGTGATGACGACGCTGTTCGCCGCCACGTATCCGGAGCGAACGCGGGGCACCGTGCTGTTCGGGGCGTTTGCCACGCGGGTTCCATCAGCTGACTACCCGTGGGCGCCTGATCCCGCAGAGCGCAGGGAGTTCATCGATTCGCTCTCGGATCGCTGGGTCGATCGCAAGATGGTGCAGGACTTGGTTCCGTCGAAGGCAAACGACGATGACTTCATCCGCTCGTCGCAGCGCTACTTCCGGTCAGCAGCGAGTCCGCTGGCGGCGCAGGCACTCCTCGAGATGAACAATCAGAGCGACATCCGTGACATCCTCCCTTCTGTCTCCGTGCCGACGTTGCTTCTCCACAACACCGGTGATCTCGACGCAGCGGTCGAGGGAGCGAGGTACATGGCGAGGGCGATCCCCGGCGCTCGCCTGATCGAGTTCGACAGCAATGACCACGTCCCATGGACCGAGAATGCTGAGGCGATCCTCGATGAGATCGAAGAGTTTGTTACTGGCTCGAGACCAGAACCAGCACTCGATCGAGTGCTGGCCACAATCCTCTTCACGGACATCGTCGATTCGACGGCGACAGCCTCCGAGATGGGTGACGCGAGGTGGTCTCAGCTTCTCGCCTCACACGATGCCATCAGTCGCGAAGTGGTCGAGCGGCATAGGGGACGGCTCATCAAGTCGACGGGCGACGGCATCCTTGCGACATTCGACGGTCCTGCGAGGGGGATTCGGTGCGCCCGCGAGATAGGCACCAGAATGCAGTCGCTCGAGGTCACCATCAGATCCGGGCTGCACACCGGAGAGATCGAGCTCAGGGACCAGGACATCGGCGGCGTCGGGGTCCACATCGCGTCGAGAGTCGAAGACCTTGCCGAACCAGGAGAGGTGCTGGTGTCCAGGACGGTGCGAGATCTCGTCGCTGGCTCGGGGATCCGGTTCCAACGGCGAGGTGCCTTCGAGTTGAAGGGCGTCCCCGGCGAATGGGAGCTGTTCTCGGTCGCAGGGAGTTCGCCGTGATCGCTGTTCGGCGAGCATGTCTCGCAGTTGTGGTGCTCGCCGTCGTGGCAACTGCCTGTTCCCCGAGCGGCGAGGCGCCAACCTCGTCCGCGACCCCCACATCGACGGTGACGTCGACCACCACGCAGTCACCGACATCCACGGCGACGATCCCAAGCACGACGACGTCTGAGGCTCCGATCGTCCTGATCACCGTATCCGGCGTCGACGATGCGGGACTCGCCGATGCCCTCGAAGGTGGTCTTTCCACGATCAGAGATCCTCGGGTCGAGGGTGCGGTGTCGGAGGCTGTCGTGGAGAGCCAGTCGGGGGCTGCCCTCGCAGACTCGTACGCCGTCGTCGCTTCAGTTGCCGAGCTCGCCGACGGCAATCGGGTAGCGGTCGCCACGCTCGACTCGGGAGATACCGTGCTCCTCGCCGAGGAGGGTTCGGGATGGCAGATCGTTGGAACGAACCTGTCGTCAGTTGGTGCAGCACCGTTCTACGGCGAATCGCCTCGGCGCGTCCTCGTACTGGGATCAGATGCTCGCCCCGGTGGCGACCCCGATGTCCATCGCATGGACTCGATCCACATCCTGACCTCGGTTCCCTCGGAGCACAGTGGTTCGATCCTCGGGTACCCCCGTGACAGCTGGATCGAGTCTCGCCACGGGTCGATGCGGATCAACGCGCTCACGTCATCCGGACGTGGGCCCGACGCCCTGTTCACCTTCTTCACCGAGACCTGGGAGGTGCCGCTCGAGGGCTACATCCTCACGGGGTTCGCCGGTTTCGAAGATCTCGTCGGGGCAGCGCTTGGCCGGGTCGAGCTGTCCATTCCGATTCCGATCCCGACCCAGGAGTGGTTCGATGGCTTCAGCAAGGGGGAGCAACGCCTCAACCCCACACGTCTCCTGGACTTCGCGAGGACGCGCAAGCTGATTCCCGGCGGGGACTTCACCCGGTCCTATCACCAGGGGATCGTGATGCTTGCGGCGCTGACGATGATCCAGGAGAAGTCCATCGACGATCTTCCCGGCCTGCTCGCCATTCTGACGAGGTACACAACGACCAACCTGACCGCGACAGACCTGATCCAGCTGGGAGCCGCGGCCATGGAGATGGACGTCAGCTCAATCACGAATGAGGTGCTGCCGGGTTCGCTCGGTCGTGCGGGAGGCGGAGCATCGGTGGTGTTCCTCGATCCCGGATTCGAGACGATCGTCGAGGACGTCACCGACGACGGTTTGCGCAACGACAGCAACAGCTAGCCGATGGGCCGATCATCCGACTGTCGAAGCGCCATACTGCGCTGGGCCTCTACTCCATAGGCTCGACCCGAAAGGGAGGTCTTCGTTGAAGGGTCACTACGAGACCGTCATCATCGGCGGCGGGATCGCCGGGTTGGCATGTGCCCGTCACCTCCATGACAACGGGCGATCCTTTCTGCTCATCACGGAGAATGTCGGTGGCCGCGTCCGCACCTCGAAAGACGGAACCATCAACCTCGGCGCCTATTACGTGAAAGGCGACTACGGACACGTCAACGAGTTCGTGGACCGAGGGCGAAGGATCAGGAGGCAAGACATCCTCCGTGGCCAGCCGGACGGATCGTTCACTCGCACCGACATCGTTGTCGTGTTCCACCCGTTCCAGGCGTTTCGTTTCCTCCGCTTCATGCGCAGGTTCCGACGGCACTACGAGGCCTTCAAGAGGAACTGCCTCGTCATGTCACAGGCCGATGCGATCCGGGCGGATCCGCAGTTGAATCGGCTGTACCACGAGCCCGCGCCCCAGCTCATCGAGCGACTTCGGATCGAGGACATTGCCCAGTCGTACTTGGCCCCTGCCGCGACGGGCACAGCGTTCACGTCGCTGAACCGTCTGACCGCGCTCACGCTGATCGTCGGTGTCCTCCCCCTCATCACACGAATCTACGAGTACCGGTTCCGTTTCGATCGGCTCACGGCGGGGTTCGACGAGAGCTTGGAGATCGATTCGGTCACCGCCGTCGCGGCCCTCGTCGACGGGGGGTATGCGATCAATGTGAGAAGTGGTGGGGCCTTCACGGCCGACAACGTGGTGGTTGCCACTCCGATCGGTGTTTCGGCTGCCCTGATCGCCCTTCCGGAGGTGAAGGAGCCCATCGACGCCCACATGTTTGTGATCGAGGGAAGGCTTCGCTCCCCGTGGGATCGTGCATCCTTCAGTCTGTTCCCAGACGGCGACGCCACCTTGGCCATCGCTCGTCAGGTCGGGGGTTCGATCCTCTTTTGCTCGACGTCGACCGAGCCGGACTTCGGGCGATACTTCAGCAGGTGGGAGGTCGCCGAGTATCTGCATTGGAACCCAGCGTTCAACCTCGTGGGGGACTCTCTCATCGAGTGCAACCAGGGGCCTGGTCTCTATGTGATCGGAGACCACAATGTCTGTGACCTCGAGGATGCGTTCATCACCGGTATGTACGCAGCGGGTCAGGTCGTAGCGATGGCCGGGACGTGAGGCTCAGAGGCGTGTCGGCGATGGTGCGACGCTGGCAATCCTCCGCCCCATGAGGAGGTGGGTGTCCATATCGCCCTTTCCCTTGACGGAGATGACCCCGCGAGGTTCGCAGATGAACTGGTCGCGGATCAGCTCATAGGTCGCCGAAGTGATCTGGATCGATCCGGGGATGCCCTCGGACTCCATGCGGCTTGCCGTGTTGACGACGTCGCCCCACAGGTCGTAGGCGAACTTGTGGGTGCCGACGATGCCTGCGACGAGGGGTCCCGAGTTGATGCCGATGCGCAGGCTGATGCGGTGATCCCCGAATTGGTGCTGTTCGGTGTGGTCACGAATGCGCAGGGCGAGGTCAGCGATGGCGTGGGCGTGGTCCTCCCTCGGGTGTGGCACACCTGCCGCCACCATGTACTCGTCACCAACCGTCTTGATCTTCTCGAGGCCCAGCTCCTCGACGAGACCGTCGAACGTCGTGAAGACCGCGTTCAACAGCCCGACGAGTTCTGGCGGGGACATTTCTGCCGACATGGGAGTGAAGTTGACGACGTCGGCGAACAGGACCGACGCTTCCTGGTAGTCGTCCGCGATCATCCCGGAGTTGGCCTTGAGTCTGGTCGCCACCTCGTCGGGGAGGATGTTGTGGAGCAGATCATCTGACTCATGTTGGAACCGGTCCCGCTGTCTGACGAAATAGGCCATGGCCGCGAAAAGGAAGATCGCGACTCCGGCGATCATGGATGCGATACCCGCCGAAGTCCCTCCTCCGGGGTCGACCGGCTCAATCCGCTCCGGCAAAGCGACGCCGAGGACGAGCGTGACGCCGTATGCCACGAACCATGCGAAGGCAGCACGAGTGCTGAGCACGATCAGCGCACCGATTACCGCCAGCAGCCCGAAAAGGATGACAGCGTCCGACTCGACGACGCCTCCGTAGAGGACCGTCGCGGCGAGGACTTCCACGAGTATCCCGAACAGGACGGCGTTGACGATCCAGAGGAACCAGTGGGGATTGAACCCGAGTAGCACGAGAAACGCCAGGCTCAGGATCCCTGCTATGAGATCGACGGTTCCGTTCCCCATCACGCCGTCGCTGTACTCCGACGCCATTGCGATGGAGCGTGTAAGCGCACCGAAGAAGAGGTAGCCGATGACGATGCGGCGCTTTCCGCGGTCGATGCTCGTTTCGCCGTCGTATTCGCCGACGGCGAAGAGGTCTTTCCAGAGGCGCCGTACGTGGGAGGGCATGGGCATCGAATCACCCTACAGAGGCGGCCGTCGCTGCAGTGTTCCATCGGAGTCGTATTCGTCGATCCTCAGTGCGGTCCGCTGGCACGGCACATCGCATCGATCCCAGCGAGGTCGAACGCGACCATCCTGCTCGTCCGCCGGGCGGCGGCGCTGCTGAAGTACAGTTCCCACGGAACAGGACGGTTCATGCCCCCAAACCCAACCGGAACGGTGACCTTTCTCTTCACCGACGTCGAGGGAAGTACCCGTCGATGGGAGGAGCACCCAGACGCGATGAAGGGTGCGCTCGCGCGTCACGACACGATCGTGCGCTCGGCCATTGAGATCCTGGACGGTGTGGTGTTCACCACGGCTGGGGATGAGTTCTGCTCTGCGTTTTCGTCGCCGAACCGGGCGATGGACGCGGCAGTCGCCATACAACAACGATTGGATGCCGAAGAGTGGGGTGACGTTGCGCCCTTCAGAGTCCGGATGGCGCTCCACACAGGCAACGCCGACGAACGAGACGGGGACTACTTCGGACCGCCCCTGAACCGCTGTGCGCGACTCCTGTCGATCGGTCATGGCGGACAGATCTTGGTGTCATCTGCGACTGCGCAGCTCGTGTCAGGTGACCTCCCGATCGACGTCAGCCTTGTCGATCTTGGTGCCCATGCACTCAAGGATCTCGATCGAGCGGAACACGTGTTCCAGGTGGCGCATCCCGATCTCATGTCGGACTTTCCACCGCTTCGATCCAGTAGTCCGATCCAGAATGCTGCCGACCTCCTCGCCGAGGGGCGTCAGGCCCATGCGGCGCAACGGTGGGAGGATGCCCACGCAGCATTCAGCGCCGCAGGTGAGGTTTCCGAGCTGGAGTCCGATGACCTCCAGCGTTTCGGTGAGACCGCTTATTGGACCGGCCGCGCCAACGAAGCTCTCACGATCAAGGAAAGGGCGTACGGGAAGCTGTTGAGGGATGGCAAGACCCAAGCAGCGGCTCGCACGGCTCTCGACCTCGCATTCCTGTACCACTATCGCTTGGCGACAGCAGTATCCAACGCTTGGCTGGCCAGGGCTGACGAGCTCGTGGGTGACGCAGAAGGAACCGAGGCCTTCGGCTACCTCATGCGGTGGCGGAGTATCAAGGCCTTCGAGGATCGCGGCGATCCGGAGCGTGCCATCGAGCTTGCCGACCTCGTGATCGCTTGCGGAGCCTCTCTCGACAATCGAAGCCTTCAGGCGCTCGGGCTCATGGACAAGGGTCGTTTCCTCGTCTCGATGGGCCATGTCGATGAGGGGATGGTTCTCGTCGACGAGTCGATGGTCGCAGTGGTATCGGGAGATATCGACCCCGATGCGACTGGTCGGAACTTCTGCAACATGCTTTCTGTGTGCGACCAGGTGGCGGACTACCAGCGTGCCGCCGAGTGGAGCGACGCAGCAGAAGCATGGTGCAACCAGCACTCCGACTCGGCCTATCCGGGCATCTGCAGGATCTTCAGGGCCGAACTCAAGTGGCTCCAGGGTGACTGGCGAGCCGCAACCGATGATCTCCACAATGCCATCGATGAACTGACCGGGTACACCCCGATCATTGGCGCCGCGTTCTACCAGATGGGACAGGTGGAGCTTCGGTCGGGAGCGTTCGAACGCGCTGCTGAACACTTCCGGTCGGCCCACGAACACGGATTCACCCCGCTGCCAGGATTGGCCGCTCTCCGGTTGGCCGAAGGCAACGCAGTGGGCGCTGAGCAGTTGCTCCTGGGAGCGATGGTCGAGAATCCCCAACCCCTCGACCGGGCAAAGTACCTACCGGTCCTCATCGACACCGAACTCGAGCTCGGCAATCTCGACGAGGCTCGGACGTTCCTGACCGAGTTGGAGGAGACTGCGGAGCTGTGCCATTCGGTTGCAATGCGATCCGAAGCAGCTGATCGAAGGGGCGCCATCGCGCTGTTGGAAGGACGTCCGACCGATGCATTGCCTGACCTCCAGGCTGCGATAGCCGGTTGGAACGGACTCCGGATGCCATACGAGGCAGCACGATCACGGCTTCGCCTCGGTGAGGCTCATCTCCGTTCTGGCAATGCGGCTTCGGCAACCATGGAACTCGAGTCAGCCAACGCAACACTCGAGCGGCTCGGCGCAGCCCCTCAGTGATCGCAGGTGGTTCTTGAGGGCGCGCCCGACGTGCGCCTGCGATTCGAGCGCCATGCCCAGTCGCCACCGCCGGTAAGTGCGGTAAGTTCAGGTCCATGAAGGTCCTTGTGACGGGCGCCACCGGATACATAGGGGGCAGGCTGGTCCCTCGCCTCGTCGACGGTGGGTTCGAGGTGAGGTGTATGACCAGGGATCCGACGCGATTGTCGCTGGATCCGTGGCGAGATCAGGTGGAGGTCGTCGGCGCCGATGCCATGGACCCCTCGAGCCTCGACCGTGCCCTTGCTGGTTGCGACGCGGCGTTCTACCTGATCCACGCCATGGCAGGCTCAACGCGAGGATTTGCCGATGTCGATCGTCGTGCCGCAGAGAACTTCGTTGATGCCGCCGAGCGGCAGGGCATTCGTCGCATCGTCTACCTGGGAGCGCTCGGCTCGGACGTGGATGATCTATCCGACCACCTCGACAGCCGCCACGAAGTGGGGAGACTCCTGCGTTCGCGCGACACACCGGTCACCGAGCTTCGGGCTGCAGTGATCATCGGGTCCGGATCGATGTCCTTCGAGATGATCAGGCACCTCACGGAGATCCTGCCGGTCATCATGCGGCCGCGGTGGGTGAAGACACGGTGCCAACCGATCGCGGTCAGGAACGTGCTCGAGATCCTGATTGCAGCGGTGAGCGAGGACGGGGACACGGATCACATCTACGACATCGGCGGGCCGGACATCCTCACCTATGAGGAGCTGATGCAGGGCTATGCCAAGGTCGCCGGTCTGAGGAAGCGATTGGTCATCCCGTTTCCCCTCTTCAGCGAGCGTCTGTCCCCGATCTTCGTTGGACTCGCGACGCCTTTGCCGGTGGACATCGCCCGACCACTCATCGGAAGCCTCCGGCACGACGTTGTCGTCAGTGGCGAACCACCGCCGGGATTTGATCCAGCAGATCTGATCCCCTACGGGGAGGCCGTGAGACTTGCCCTCAGGAGGATCTCCGAATCGGAGGTGGAAACGCGTTGGTCCGATGCGCTGACCTCCCCGGCCCTGCCGGCACCGTCTGACCCGGTGTGGTCGGGGGCGACCATGGTGTCCGACAAGAGGACGGTCCGGTCGACGGCCACGCCCAGCGATCTCTTCTGGGCGGTCAGCCGGATCGGCGGTGAGGTCGGGTACTACACGATGAACTGGACCTGGATCATCAGGGGATGGTTCGACAAGTTGATCGGCGGTGTTGGACTCAGGAGGGGACGGAGGGACCCTGAGGAACTCCGCCCCGGTGAGGCGCTCGATTTCTTCCGCGTCGCAGAGGTGGATCCGGATCGCGGCAAGCTTCTTCTGCGCGCCGAGATGAAGGTTCCGGGGACGGCGTGGCTTGGCTGGTCGGTCCAACCGATCGATGACGGGTCCGAACTGATCCAATCGGCCCTCTTCGCACCGCGGGGCCTTCCCGGGCGTCTCTACTGGTATAGCCTGCTGCCCATCCACTCTGCGATCTTCAAGAGGATGGCGCGCAAGATCACCGAGGCAGCCGAGCAACGCGGTCGTACCGTCCGGCGCAGGTCATGAGAAGGGAAAGATGATGAAGCGGATCTCAATCGTCGTGGCGATGCTGGCGGTCCTTTCAGCAGGATGCGCCGACGCTTCCGGTGACGTCACGATCGTCGACCCTTGGGCGCGAGCATCGGCGAGCATGCAGAGCGCCGGAGCGGTGTACATGACGATCGACGGCGGTGACATCGCAGACGAGTTGGTCGGCGTTGCTGTACCAGAGTCAGTAGCGATGGTGGCCGAACTCCACGAGGCGACCATGGTCCAGAACGATGATGGCGGGACAATGATGGGCATGCAGCAGGTCACGTCGATCGCAGTGCCGGCAGGCGGGACGGTGATGCTTGAGCCCGGCGGGTATCACGTGATGTTGATGCAGCTTGCAGAACCTCTCGTCGATGGAACGGACTTCACCCTTACGTTGACCTTTGAGCAGGCTGGCGAGATCACGACCACCGTCGACGTACGAACCGACGGTTGATGGTGGCGTCCCGCTGGGGTGACGGCGCAGCGATCAACCACGTGAACGTCGCTGGCTCTCGACCGATAGGCGCCCGTCAGTACTGATGAATCCGCCCTTTCCGAGACGACGGAAGGGGTATCGGTTCCGGAAGCGCAGAGGGGACCTGCCTAGGGCGTGTCGCTCTGAGCATCCCAGGCGGCTTCGGCTTCCCGTTCCATGACTTCGAGGCGGGCGTAGTAATCAGGGAACTCGCGAAGGTGCGCCAGGGCGATCTTCAGGCTGATCACGGGATCATCGCCGGTCACGTCGAGGTCAGGGAACCGCTTCCCGTGCTCCAGCTCGACGTTCATACCCGCCGCGATGTCCTCGACGGTGTATCTCTCGTGGGAGATGTCGATGCCTGCAGCATCGAGGGCTCGTTCAGCGTCCTTGGCATCGAACATGATCGTTCTCTCCTTCTGGGTGTCGTCCTCTTCAATCAGTACGGGAACTCTTTCGCGACGGGACGAGGCTCGAGCGCCGGAATCCGTTCCTTCCTCAAGTATCGCGTCGGGAGCAGCCAACGCAGCGCTCAGCGGTTGGCAGCACGCTGAGTCGATCGAGTGGGATGCGACCGCCGCACGCGATGCAGAACCCATAGGACCCGTCTTCGACCCGCAGGAGGGCGTCCGCCACCGCAGCGAGGTATGCCTCAACCTGCTGCATGAGGGCTTCGGAAAGCTCGAAGTCGATGTCGCCGGACGGATCCTGATGATCGAAGAGATCGCTGACGTCTCGTGTGTGCACGATGGCATCGGATTCCTCACGGAGCCCTTCGAGGCAATGGAGGAGCGATGACTTGCGCTCTTCGAGGACATGGACCAGGGCTCCAAGCGTTGAAGCGGCGAGTGGGGTGGTGGTGGGCATTGCATGCTCCTGACCTTCGCTGGACGTTCCATCCTTCCGCGAAGGTCTCTCCCACCCGTGGGGTCAGCAGACCGGGTCGTTGGGGAACCGTGCTGACGGTCGTGCTGTTTCGGGATACTCCCCTTCCAAGGACCACTATCGCACGAATCGAGGACGTTGCATACCCGTTGCGGGACGTCGTGTTACGGCGCCAGGGGATGCTCGGCATGATGCTCGCTTTCAACGCCGGCGGCATGTCGATCGGCACGGTGATTCGTCATCGGACGGCTCGCGTGCGACGGGAGCGCCGGTCAGCATCGCTGCATCTCCCTGCCCTGATGCCCGTCGAATCACTGCCGTCCGCGGCGTCTCCAAGGATGCAGGCCTCGAGAAGGAGGAGTCATGCGACAATGGTGGAAGATGGTGGCGCTGGGTGCTGTGGCGACGATGGTCGTGGCCACTCCGGCAGCTGCCTTGGGTGGTGAAGGCGACGATACGCCACAGCGAACGACCGAGCAGGTCACCGAGCGGGTCATGGATCAGAACCAGAATCGGTTCAGTCAGCCCGATGTCACCGAGTTCGGCGACAGGGACATGGATCTGCAGCGTGACCGTCTCCAGCTGCGTGACGGCACCGGTGACAACTGCGTCGCCGATTGTGACGGCGACCAGGCCCGTGACCGCGATCGCGATCAGCTGCGCGACGGCACCGGTGACAACTGCGTCGCCGACTGCGAAAGCGACACACCCTGTGACAGGGACCAGTTGCGGCAGCGATTGCACGACTGCGATGACGGCTGCGAGATTGCATGGCACTTCGCCCACGCGCATGGGTGGACCATGCACGTCGCCATCTGAGCGTCTCCCTCTCACGACATGGCACACACCGTGAGCCGTCGTGAGATCGACAGCGAGCTGGTAGACGGCATCCGGGAGCGCTCCGATACAGCCTTCACCACCGTCTACCAGCTCGTCGCGTCCGATCTCCTCTCCTTTGCCTTCGGGATGCTCCGAGATCGCGGGGCGGCCGAGGACGCCGTTCAACAGGCATTCCTCGAACTTGCCAGGGCCGCCCCCGGCATCGAGGGCGACGGGCGGTCACTGCGTGCCTGGCTCTACCGCAGCGTCCGTTTCAGCTGTCTTGATGAGATCCGTCGACGCAAGCGCCACCCAGAGGAACCAACGGAACGGCTCCCTGATGCTGGCACTTCCGACCCGATCGACTTCCCGGATCCAGCACTCCAGGCGGCACTGATGGATCTGAGCGCCCGCCAGCGTGCGATCGTCGTGCTCCGTCACGTGCTCGGTGCGTCGTTCGATGACATCGCCGAGGTGATGGGATCGAACCGCACCGCCATGTATGCAGCGTGTGCGCGAGCGGAACGCAGCCTTGAACGACATCTGCGGGCCGTCGAATCGGCGGACCGCGCGGCGTCTCAACACGTGAAAGGACAAGGAACACCGTCATGATCGACCAGAGCACCACTTCCCGTCTGCGGGCGCTGCGCATCGATGTCGATCCTGACGTTGCGGAACGCCAGACGGCCGTGATGCTCAGTGAGCTCAGGGCGGCTCCTCTGGTTTCGCCACCGGTACCGGTTGTCGCACCTCGCCACGCACGGAGGCGCCTCGTCGCCACCCTTGCGGCGACGTTCGCACTCTTGGTCCCTGTGGCGGCTTTCGCGGCAGAGGACACCGTCCCCGGTGACTTCCTCTATCCGGTGAAGCAGTCGACGGAGTGGGCACGATCCCTCGTGGACCATGGTGTTGTCCAGCAGCACCGCGTGCAGGAGTTCGAGATCGTCGTGGACCGGGGGGCGCCGATCGCGGTGATCACTGATCGATTCGATGCCTCGGTCGCAGCTGTCGACGAGCAGGAATTCGAGCTGATGCGACGCGTCGAAGAGGCACGCGAGCGGGTGAGAGAGCGCTACGGCGTGGACCTGGCACCGATCGTGAGCGGTGCCCGCGATCGGGACTCGAGTACGGGTGATCCCAACTCCGGCAATCGTGGGACTTCCGGGTCCGGTTCGGAGTCGCGCAGCGGAGACGGTACGTCCGAACCGACGGCGCCAACAACCACGACCCCGGCGGCCGAACATCAAACCGATCGCAGTGGGTCCGGTCCCGACGGAGACGCGGGAACCGATGGGACGACCCCGTCGACGGCCGGCCAACCGGAGGATGCTCCCACGCCTCGATCTGGCGGCGATCGTCCCTGACCTCCGGGTCGCCTGAACCAGTCGGCGTGGTCCTCCTCGGGAGGATTCCCGATACCGCTGGAACACCTCGATGGATGGTGGATGCGTCTCTCAGGTCTGTTCCCGATGGTCGCCTGCATCATCACCCCATACGGTCGTGACAGGAGCGACTCCCGGCGCCTCAGGCGACCGAAGCGGAGTTCGGCGTGGGACGGCGAGGGTCTGTGGGAAAGGAGCGCACGATGCGCACATACTCCATCAGAAGGACGCCCATCGTCCTGTTCGCCATCCTCGCCACATTCTCGCTGATCGCAGGGGTGGTACCCCTTGCCGAAGCGGCACCAGGCGAGTATTCGGATCTCGTATTCATCTACCGTGATTCCCGTGGTGTGCCGATCTTCCCGACATGGGGGGAACTCGACGTGCCGCTGGATTGTGTGCAACCGTTCTCCGAGGTTGACCCCGGAGCTGACTCGGCTATCACCGACCCCACGTACGCCGGTCTGGTCACCTACGTGGATAACCTCGGCATCTGGCTCCTTCCGCTGTGGGGTTCAGCTGTTGAAGAGGGAGTCGTCATCGACGACGACGACCCCAACACTGACCCGGTGGTTGTCACCGAGGAGTACTTGGAGGTGCTCGGGGTTGAGGCCTGCGATGTCATCGCGCAGGCCGATGCCAACTATGCGGCGTTCATGGACGAGGTGCCCCTGTCGCGGCTCAATCTGGGACGGGCACCCGAGCGGGTGCTTCGCCAGCAGTACGCAGAGGTCAGCCTCATGCTGGCGGGCGCTACTTCCCCGATCGGGCTCGATGCTGCAGGCAGGCTCACAGCAAACGGAGTTGCAATCGATTCCTCACCGATGAATCAATCCATCTTCCGCGAACTGCTCGTCTACGGGGCGCTGGAGAACAAGGACAAGAATGGTGGCGGGAACGGTGTCTTCTTCGAGCTGCCGATGGGCCCACTGGAGATCGCCGCGATGGCGCTCGGCGTCGCGGCGGACAAGTCGACGCCGATTTCGGTTGACACGGTCGCCTACATGAATCGGATCTATGGGATCCCGGACGCCACCAATCTCGACCGGGTCATTTCCGATGTCGAGGGCACGGATGAGGACTTCTTCGAATTCGATCCCTTCTCGTACAACCGTGCCGACACCTACAAAGGGTGTTTTGAGGGCTACGTCTATGTCGACGGGATTCCTGAGCTGACGCGCGGATACTTCACCACTCCTTCGGACGGTGACGTTGACGAGAGCGGATGGGTGTTCGGTGGAGGCGCCTCGGCCGGAGACATCTCGGGTTTTGCCCTCTGGGCAGACGACGCACGCCGCGTGAACCTCTTCATGCACGACAACGCCATGCTGCGGTGGGATCCTGTTGGTTCGGACACTCTCTGCCGCGAACTCTTCCCCACCGATCCGGAGCCGGAT
>JAQAZV010000298.1:0-4435 GCA_032127155.1 Acidimicrobiia bacterium | reverse complement strand
CGGGCAGGACGGGTCGCAGACTTCATCGAGCTTGCCGAGCTGATGTGCCGCGATGCTCTCGACCGCGAGGAATCGTGTGGCGGACACTTCCGGGTCGAACACCAAACGGCGGATGGTGAAGCGCAGCGCGATGACGTGGGTTTCTCCTTCGTCTCGGCGTGGGCTTGGAACGACGACGCGACGCCCCAGTCCCTTCACAAGGAGCCGCTCGTCTTCGAATATGTGGAACCGAGCCAGAGGAGCTACAAGTAATGGACCTGACCCTGAAGGTGTGGCGCCAGGCGGGACCGGACGCCGAGGGAGCCTTCAAGATCTACGAAGCAACCAACGTGTCCCCGGAGGCTTCGTTCCTCGAGATGCTCGACGAGGTCAACGAGCACCTCAACGAGATCGGCGAGGAACCCATTGCGTTTGACCACGATTGCCGTGAGGGAATCTGTGGAATGTGCGGAGTGATGATCAACGGCGATCCCCATGGCCCCCAGAGTGGTACCGCGACATGTCAGCTCCACATGCGCAAGTTCAACGACGGGGATTCGATCACCATCGAACCGTGGCGGGCCACAGCCTTCCCTGTCGTACGTGATCTCGTCGTCGATCGGTCCCCGTTCGACCGCATCATCGAGTCTGGCGGCTACATATCGATCAATACCGGCGCCGCACCGGATGCGAACATCATCGCTGTTCCGAAGGAAGCAGCCGACGCTGCCATGGATGCTGCAGCCTGCATCGGTTGCGCTGCATGTGTCGCTGCGTGTCCGAACAGCGCGGCAAACCTTTTCACGGCGGCGAAGATGCAGCAATTGAACCTGGTTCCACAGGGTCAGCCGGAGCGGTATTCGCGTGCCGTCGCGATGGTTGAGACAATGGAGCAGTACTTCGGTTCCTGCACCAATCACGGTGAGTGCGAGACAGCCTGCCCGAAGAACATCTCCATCGACTTCATCGCCATGATGAATCGCGACTACGTGAAAGCCCACTTCAGGAATTCCGTGCGGTCCGGCCAGAACTGAAGCCCGAAACCGCCATCTCCTCGTCAGGCTGAACCAGCGGATCCTGGCAGGGACCGCGGGGCATCAGAGCCTCGGGAGCACCGAGCGGTACACTGCGCCCAAAGCGTCATCCCATGAAAGGACGATCCGTGGCAACGTTCCTCAGCGACGACCACTTCTCAGCGGCGAGGGAAGCCCTCGCATCCGATCCCGGCTTCCAGAATGCCATCGCCAACGTCGACCTCGGCGTCCAGTTCGATGTCTCGGGTGGTCCCGATGGCGACATCACCTACTACCTGAAGGTCGCAGACGGCTCGGCAATGACCGATCGTGGACCGCTCGACGATGCCGACGTCACCGTTGCAAGCGATTACGCAACGTCACAGGCGATCGCCAAGGGTGAGCTGAACGTCCAGATGGCCTTCATGACCGGGAAGATCAAGGTCGGCGGCAACATGGCCAAGATCATGATGCACCAAGGTGTCATCAACGACTACGCGAGGGTTCTGTCCGGGCTCGACGTGGAGTACTAGGCCCGCACGGCGGGAGTACTCGGTACTCGGCACTCGGATCCAGCAGCCCCCATCGACCTCGCTCCGCTCGGCCACTTCCCCCGCTCCGCGGGTGAAGGAGGCGTGCCAGCTGTCATCTCTCAAGTACCAAGTACCAAGTAGCAGGACCTCAACGAGAAACGGCGCCCGATGGGCGCCGTTTCTGATTGTTGGGTTGTTGAGCCTCAGCCGGGACGCACAGCGTCCTTGAAGCCCTTGCCAGCCTTGAACGCCGGGACCCTGGTCGCCGCGACCTTGATCTCTGCGCCGGTCTGGGGATTGCGAGCCGTGCGAGCTGCCCGGTTGCGGGCCTCGAACGTTCCGAATCCCGTGATCGATACCTTGCCGGAAGCAACGACGCCGTTGACGATGACGTCGAGCGTCTCATTGACCATCTTCTCGGCCAAAGCCTTCGACTCGCCGGTGTTGCGAGCAACTGCTTCGATTAGTTCGCCCTTGTTCACTGGGAAACCTCCTCATGTCCACGACTGTCGTGGAACGAATGACACGAGTGTAACTCTACCCAGCACCCGAATGTGTAGCAACAATAGGCATTTGTGGTGTGCCGGACGAACCGGAATCCGATAGAGTGACCGCCGACGGAGGCACCTGTGAAGAAGAACTGGACGAAGATCGCAATTGCACTCGGACCGATGGTCATCATTGCGACCCTCGTGTGGGAGTACGCCCGCACCAATCCGAGCTACAACTTCCTCATCGAGCCCTGGTCGCTCCGCGGATATCAGACCGGTCATGGAGCGGCGTTCCTCGCCCTCGGCATCATCCTCCTTGTTGGCGGCCTTGCCACGTCATGGGAACGATCGTTGACCAACAGCTGGTCGATGATCGTCGCCACCTACTTCGTGCTCGCCGGCACAGGCTATGCGTTCGTCTTTGCCAGCCGCGACCTCGAGTTCGACGTCACAACCGTGATGAACGTCCTGCTTTCGATGATGCTCGCCGCTGCGCTCTCCATGGCGCTGCGGAGTCTGCTCGGTGAGCGCGTTCGCTTCTTCTCGAAAGCGTTGCCAGTCTTCATCCTCGCCTTCGTGATGTTCGCGGGCCTCATCCACGTGACCCTGGTCGGATCCGTGATAACCACGCCGGTGTGGCCGGTGATCCTGCTCATTTCGATCCTCGCCGGAGGTCTCTCGATCACCATCAAGCCGGTGAACATGGCGGCGAATCGCATGCTGATGCTCGCATCCGTCGGCGCGTGGGGGGTCATCCTCTTCTCGGCAGGCGCCATCCGTCAGTCACTGATCGACACCCAGATGGAAACCGCACAACTCGGAGGTGTCACCGGACTCTCCGTCCAGTACAAGGACACCCAGGCAGCTGCGGGGTGGTGGTTGGCCGGGTTCGGCGTCACGATCCTCTTCGTCGGCGCGGTCGGACTCTGGGCGAAGCGCAGGGACATCGTGTCTGCGATCGCCAGGGCTCGCAAGCAGCGTGAAGCCGCTGAGATCAGCGCCAAGGAGATCGCAGACGCCGCCGAGGCCTACGCCGCCGAGAAGGCCGCCCAGGCGTAGCCTCGCACCGCTCGGCCGTAGCAGGTACATGACGCAGCTCCGCTGCGTCGTAGCAGGCAGCAAGTACCAGACACCACCCGAACTGTCCTCCCTTCAGGGGGGCCAGGCGAACGAAGTGAGCCAGGGGGGCGTGCGAGCCCCGACCACCGACGCCGGGAACAACCACTGTCTCCCCCGCCAGACGGGCTACCTGCTACCGCCGAGCGAAGCTCGGCTACGCCAGGTCTCCGAGTTCGGCGACCTTCGCCTTGACGGCAGCTGCGGCTTCGACGAGACCAGAACGCTCGGTGTCCGTCAGGTCGACTTCGACGACTTCCTCCACACCACCGCGACCCAGCTTGGCGAGTACACCGAGGTAGACACCGTCGATTCCATACTCACCGTCCATCCACGCACACACGGGCATCACGGCGTTCGAGTCCTGAACGACCGCCCTCACCATGCTCGCCGCGGCCGCCGAAGGGGCGTAGTAGGCCGAACCCGTCTTGAGGAGGCCGACGATTTCGGCACCACCCTTCCGTGTCCGGTCTACGAGTTCGTCAATCGCAGCTGAGTCGAGGGCATCGGTGAGCGGCACGCCGCCAACGGTGCACAGCGAAGGAACCGGGACCATCGTTTCCCCATGTGAACCGAGGGTCACGGCTTCCACGGCCAGAATGTCGCTCCCTGTCACCTCACTGATGAAATGGGCGAACCGTGCACTGTCGAGCATGCCAGCCTGTCCGAGGACGCGATTCCGAGGGAATCCCGAGACGTCAGCCGCCAGCGTCGTCATCTGGTCGAGGGGATTCGTCACGACGATGATCACGGCATCCGGCGAATAGCGGACGATTTCCTCGGTGACGCCCTTCACGATGCCTGCGTTGACGCCGAGGAGATCCATCCTGCTCATACCGGGCTTTCGTGGGAGTCCTGCAGTGATCACGACGACATCGGAACCGGCCGTATCGGCGTAATCGTTGGTTCCCACAACCATCGTGCGGTATCCGAGCACGGGGCGCGATTGGTTCATGTCGAGCGCGAGGCCCTGCGGCAGACCCTCAACGATGTCGGTCATCACGACCTCATCGACGATGTCCCACTCTGCGAGTCGCTGGGCGGTCGTCGACCCGTACTTGCCAGCTCCGACGACGGTGACCTTGGACATGGCGCTTCCTCTCGCTCGGTACGTCTGCGAACCCAAGGTTACCGGAGGCAGGGAAAGCCTCGCTTCGCTCGGCGTAACCGGTACTTCGTACTTGTTACTTGGATCCAGAAGCCCCCAACGACCTGGCTCCGCTCGTCCACTTCCCCCGCTCCGCAGGGGAAGAAAGCGCTCGAAATTCCAAGCACCGGCAGGACGGGATTGTTCCCCTTCTGG
>JAQAZV010000297.1:0-13262 GCA_032127155.1 Acidimicrobiia bacterium | reverse complement strand
AGTGCGATCCCCATCATCGCAGCCGTTCCCTCGGGCGATCGACCGACGACCATAACGGCGATGTTGTAGCCGGTCTCCCCCAGGTAGGTGCCGACGCGCCCGATGCAACCGGGGACATCCTCGTTGCGGATCAGCAGCATGTGCATCGTGATCGGAACCTCGATCGCGTACCCTTCGAGACCGATGAGTACCGCACCCTTCCTGGCCATGTAGGTTCCTGCGACCGTACGCTGCCTGCCGTTCACCTCGCCCGAGAGCCTGACGATCGACTGGTAGTCCTCGACATCGAGCTGCGACTCCTCGATCACGGAGACACCCCGTGCTTCGGCGATCAGTGGTGCGTTCACGTACGAAACAGGGATTTCGGTGCTGGCCGCGAGGGCACCCTTGAGCGCTGAGAGTGCAATCGGCTTCGTCGACTCCTCCGCGATCTCGCCGCGGACCGTCACCGTGAGCGTGGACGGAAGGCCCTTGGCGAGCGCCGTGAAGATCTTGCCGAGCTGTTCCGCGAGACCGATGAAGGGCTTGACGGTCGGGGAAACAGCAGGCCCGAGATCCAGGTTGACGGCGCTGAGGACGAGTTCACCCCGCAATGCCTGGGCGACGGCCTCGGCGACTGCGACACCAGCCTTCCCCTGGGCTTCGGTGGTGCTCGCTCCGAGGTGTGGCGTCACGGTCACGTTTTCAACGGAGAACAGAGGACTCTCGGTCGTCGGCTCGGTCGCGAACACGTCGATCGCAGCGCCACCGACCTTGCCCGATTCGACCGCAGCGGCGAGATCGGCCTCGTTCACGATGCCGCCCCTCGCAACGTTGACGATCCTCACGCCATCCTTCATCCGTGCCATCGAGTTCGCGTCAATGAGGTTCTCGGTCTTGGGCGTGCGCGGGAGATGGATGGTGATGACGTCTGCGGTGGCCAACACCTCTTCGAGCGTGAGCATCGACACCCCCAGCCTCCTGGCACGATCCGACGACACATACGGGTCGTAGGCGATGATGTGCATACCGAACGCCGACGCTCGCTGAGCGACCAAGGTTCCGATCTTGCCGAGACCGAGGACGCCGAGCGTCTTCCCGTGCAGCTCCATTCCCTGGAACTTCGCTCGATCCCACCGACCTTCCCGAAGGGATCGATCGGCCTCCGCGACGTGCCGCGCCTGAGCCAGGATCAGTGCCATTGTGTGTTCTGCGGCACTGATCGTGTTCGCGTTCGGTGCGTTCACCACCATCACACCGAGCTCGGTGGCCGCCGTGACATCGATGTTGTCGGTTCCGATCCCGGCGCGACCGATCACCGTGAGGTTCGGGCCAGCCTCGATCATGCTTCGATCGACCTTGGTCGCCGAACGCACGATTATTGCTGCCGCATCGCCGATGTGTTCCATGATCACGTCTCGACCCTCACCGACGAGGTCGACGACATCGGCAGTGCCTGCGAGGGCGTCCAATCCGGCTTCTGCGATCGGCTCGGCAATGATCACTTTGGGAAGGTTCATGGATTCTCCTGGAGGTGGCGGAGCGCTCGTCATGCGTTCAAGACACTGAGCGCCAGAGCCTACGGCACCCGGTAGACGACGGTTCCAAACAGCCGATTGTTGGCGTCGACGATGGCGGCCCGTCCCGGTTCGGAGGAGAGCCAGGCCTGGAACGCGACGGCTGTAGCCGAGTCTGCAGGAGACGGCACGGTTACGGCATACGGATTCTCGAGTGCCGTCGTGTCGGCGAGCGGAACGATCGCGAGGTTCAGTGCAGGGGCTGCGGTGAGGAAGGCACCGAGTTCGGTCAGGGAGACAGCCGACCGCTGGTCGGCGACGAGGAGCGAGGATCCCATCCCGCTTCCGGTCCGTAGGTACCAGTTCTCGCCGACCGGGTCGATGCCGACCAACTCCCAGATCTCACGCTCACGGACATTGGTGCCTGAGCGGTCGTCGCGACTGACAAATGTCATCTCCGCAAGCGCAACCGATCGGAACGCCGAAACCACATCGCTCGCATCGACATTGGCGGTCGGTGGTGCAACGACGGCGAAGCTGCTGGCAAAGGGCGACGTGGTCATGGCATCGGGTGCCTCCGCCAGGTACGTGGCGAGCACGTGTGGCTCATGGGTGATGATGATGTCTGCGCTGCCCGCCCTCGCGTAGGCGACCGCTTCCGCGGAGCCGACGGGTACGACGGACATCGTGATGTCCTGGTGGTCAACCTCGTAGGAATCGATCACTGCCTGGAGGAATCCCGAGTCGACGAGGGTCGTGCCAGCGGCAATCACGACACGCTGCTCGCCGTGCCCTGCACACCCTGCGGCGACGAGGGCTGCCATGGCAAGGACGCTGCCGAGTCTCCTCACCCAACACCGACCACGCCGATGGCCGCTGTCTTGACACCGAACCAGACGTCCGCTCCGACGGAGAGATCGAGTGCGTCGAGCGCCCCCTGCGTGAGGAGGGCAGCGAGGTCGATCTCGCCGACCATCGACACCTCCAGAAGTGGACCCCTCGACACGATCCCCGAGACGACACCTCGGTACACGTTGCGATGCGAGGCGACACTCGGAGGTGCCGCATAGACCGAGATCGAGGAGGCGTCGACCTTGAGGACGACGGGTCGCGACGGCTCGGCATCCGTGACCACAACCATCACCGTTGCACCCACCTCGACGTGTGCGAGTGGCCCGACACGCGAAACGACACGACCGTGAAGGATGTTCGAAATGCCAACCATGGCCGCGACGCTCTCATCGGCCGGCATCGCAAGCACCGATGGAACGGTGCCACGCTGCACGATCCGTCCGCGATCCATGACCACCATGGTGTCGGCGAGGGCGGCAGCCGTGTCGACCTCGTGCGTGACGAGGAGGACGGCTCTCCCCGTGGTGAGTTCTCGAATCACTCCCGTCACCGAAGCCCGGTCCCTGGCATCGATCGCGCCGAGCGGCTCGTCGAGAAGGACGAGCGGTTCGTCGCCACACAGCACCCTGGCCAAGGCGACACGCTGTCGCTCACCGCCGGAGAGACGGGCCGACGAATCATCCAGCCGATCTTCGACGCCGAGGACACCGGCCGCCGCCACGGCACGGTCAGGATCGTCACGTCCGAGGAGGAGGTTCTTCCTCGCTGACCCGCGGAACAGGTACGGAGTCTGGGGAAGGTATGCGCAATCGGCACGAGCGGACGACCCGACGGCCGTTCCGGCGACGAGCCGCAGAAGCGTCGTCTTGCCAGCCCCGTTCGGTCCGAAGATGACCACACGTTCTGACGTCCCGACCGACAGGTTGATGCCATCGAGGACAGACCCGTCCCTGGGATACGTCAGACCGTCGAAGGTGAAGCGGTCAGACATCGTCGCTGTCCCATCCCTGGAGCCAGGTCAGCGTCCCGTTGACGACGATCGAGATCGTCAGCAGCACGATTCCGAGGGCGATGGCAGCCCCGAACCTCGCCTGTCGGCTCTCCTGGACGATCGCCGTGGTCAGCACCCTGGTCTCGCCGGCGATGTTCCCCCCGACGATGAGAACCGCGCCAACCTCGGACACCACTCGGCCGAACGCTGCAGCCACGGCCGCGATCACGCCTGCCCGTGCCTCGAGGACCAGGAGTCTGCTGCGGTCGAAACGCCGGAGCCGGAGCGCAGCCAGTTGCTCGCGTGCGCCGGGGGCCAGACCGGATACCGCAGCGACTGTGAGGCCGATCACGATCGGAAGAGCAAGCAGCGTCTGCACGATGATCATGGCGACCGGTGTGAAGACGAGGTCGAGCGATCCCAGGGGACCACTCCCCCACACGAGGAGAAGTACGAACAGACCGGCGAGGACGGGAGGGATCCCCATACCGACATTGACGAGGGTCATCACGACGCCCCTCCCCCTGAACCGGGCCTCGGCGAGGGCCAGGGCGGAGGGGACGCCGAGGACCGTCGCTATCACCGTCGCAGTGAGCGAAACAAGCAGTGTGAGGACAATGATCTCGCGAAGCTCTCCTCCGAAGTTCCCCAGGTAGGAAAACCCGTCGCCGAGCACGTCGAGGATGAACGACATGCCCGTGAACCTAGGGGTCGAACGCCACCAACGACGTGGATTCGCTCTGACCCGCCACGGGTACTCTCGTCGAGGTGACCGACAACGACCAGCAGCTCGATCCGAATCTCAGGGCAGATGTGCGCCTCCTCGGAGGACTGCTCGGCGAGACCCTCGTTCGCCAACACGGTGAGGAACTCCTCGCGCTCGTCGAGGAGGTGAGAAGACTCGCAAAGGTGGTGAGGGACATCACGGATCCGGTCGTCTCGCGGCGCGCAGCGAGTGATCTCGTTGATCTTCTCGATGCCACCGACCTCGACCGAACGATTCAACTCGTCAGGGCCTTCTCGATGTACTTCGCCCTGGCCAACGTCGCTGAGCAGGAGCATCGTTACGACCGAGCCGACCTCCAGATCGACCTCGACCACACCGTCACCCGCATCCTCGAAGCGGGACTCGATCAGGCCACCATTCTCGACGTTGTGCAACGCCTCGAAGTCCGCCCGGTGTTCACGGCTCACCCGACCGAAGCAGCCAGGCGTTCGGTGCAGTCCAAGACGGTCGAGATCGCATCACTCCTCAGGGCGGTCCGCCAACCATCAGCAACCTCTGCCGAGCGAGAGCGTGTGAAGCGAAGGATGGCGGAGCTGATCGACGCCATGTGGCAGACCGATGAGCTGAGAGTCGAACGTCCGACCCCGATCGACGAGGCACGATCGGTGATCCACTTCTTCGATGCGCTCATCGCAGGGTCCGTACCGGACGTCTACGACGAACTCGACCATCAGCTCGCTCGCCTCGGTGTCGAACCAGATGCCACACGCACACCGCTTCGTTTCGGAACCTGGGTCGGAGGCGACAGGGATGGGAATCCGAATGTGACACCAAGCGTCACCATGAACGTCCTGAGGATCCAGCACGTCCATGCCGTTCGTACCCTGATAGCGAAGGTGGAGGATCTCGCCGCCGAGCTGTCCAGTTCGGATCGGATCGTCGGCGTCAGCGACGAGCTCGTCGAATCCCTCACGGCCGAGGCTGTCAGTTTCCCTGAGGTCCACAGCCGCTTCACGACGCTGTCCGCAGGGGAGCCGTACCGCCAGAAGCTCGCCTTCATCCATCAGCGCCTCCGCAGCACCCTCGAGGCGTTTGAGCAGGGAGCGAAACCGGGTGATGATGGATACGCATCCCCCGACGTCCTGGTCTCGGATCTCGAATTGATCCGGAGGTCGCTGTTGCTGAACCAGGGACAGGTGATCGCCTCCGGCGCGGTGAGCAGGCTGATCCATCTCGTTTCAGCCTTCGGATTCCGACTAGCAACCATGGATGTGAGGGAGCACGCGGCGAAGCACCACGAGACGCTCGATGCCCTCTACCGCAATGTCGACATCGCCTACGGGGACATGTCGGCGGCGGATCGACGGGATCTCCTCGTCACCGAGCTCTCAGGGAGGCGTCCCATCGCTTCGACCGCGGTCGCCATCGACGGTGACCCGCAGCGGACACTCGACACGATGCGGACGATCCGGGCAGCGCAGGACCTCTTCGGGACCAACGTCATCGAGTCGTACGTCATCTCGGAGACCACAGGGCCGAGCGATGTGCTTGCCGCCATGGTCGTGGCCAGGGAGGCCGGACTCATCGACACGCATGCGGGCGTCGCACGGGTCGGCTTCGTCCCCCTGTTCGAGACCATCGACGAGGTCAGGGACGCAGGACGCCTGCTCGAGGAGCTGCTTGCCCTCGAGCCGTACCGTGAGCACCTCCGACTGCGGGGGGACCTCCAGGAGGTGATGCTTGGGTATTCGGACTCCAACAAGCACGCCGGCATCGCGACCAGCCAGTGGGAGCTCTACCGAGCTTCGAGGGATCTGCGGGACGTCACCATGCGCCACGGAGTGGCCCTCCGGCTCTTCCACGGACGCGGAGGGACGGTCGGGAGGGGTGGCGGACCGACGGAGGCTGCGATCCTCGCCCAGCCGTGGGGAACCGTCGATGCACGGATCAAAATCACAGAGCAGGGCGAGGTCATTTCGGACAAGTATGCCCTTCCCGCTCTGGCGCGCAGGAACCTCGAACTGACGGTTGCGGCCACCCTCGAGGCATCGCTCCTCCATCGAACCTCCCGCCAGCCGAGCGATCTGCTCGGTGCATGGGATCGCACCATGGATGTCGTTTCGGATACAGCCTTCGGGGCGTATCGGGCGTTGATCGACTCGCCACACCTCGTGCCCTACTTCCTGGCATCGACCCCGGTCGACGAGCTTGGCCACATGAACATCGGTTCGCGCCCGGCACGAAGGCCGGGAACCGGGGAGATCTCCATCGCGGGACTCCGAGCCATTCCGTGGGTCTTCGGGTGGACGCAATCGAGGCAGATCGTGCCCGGTTGGTTCGGTGTCGGAACGGGCCTCGATGCCGCCATCGATGCTTTCGGGAGGGATGCCATCGACGACATGTACGAACGGTGGTCGTTCTTCCGCACCTTCATCTCGAACGTCGAGATGACCCTTGCCAAGACGGATCTCACGATTGCCGAGCGCTATGCCGCCCTCGCACCGCCCGAACACCGCACCGTGTTCACGACCATCAGCCAAGAGCACGAACGAACCAAGGAATCCGTCACGAGCATCACGGGATCCGACCTCGTGGATCACGACCCCTCTCTCAAACGAACACTCGAGGTTCGTGATCGCTACCTCGATCCCATCAGCTACCTCCAGGTATCGCTGCTGCGTCGGTGGCGTGGTCGGGAGGCACCGGATCCGGAGCTTCAACGGGCGCTGTTGCTCACGATCAACGGCCTCGCCTCCGGCCTGCGGAACACTGGCTAGGACGTCAGCCGATCGTCTTCGTCCGCACCAGCTGTTGGACGATGGTTGGGTCAGCCTTGCCGCCTGTCTCTCGCATCACCTGGCCGACGAGGAACCCGAGCGGCTTCATGTCGCCCTCGGCAATCTTGGAGACCGCATCGGGGTTCGCAGCCAGCACCGCGTCGACCGCCTCCTCGATGGACGCGACGTCCGTGACCTGGATCAGGTCCTTGGCGCTGGCGATCACACGTGGTGTCCCTTCGCCGTCGAGAGCACCCAGGAGAACGTCCTTGGCTGCGGTCGATGAGAGCTCACCCTCCTCGACCATGGCGGCGAGCTCGACGAGGTGGTCCGCCGTGAGCCCTGTGGCATCAATGTCGCGATCCTCACGTCGTAGATAGGCCGTCACATCGCCGGTCAGCCAAATGGCCACGGCACGACCGGGGGCGCCAGCATCCACAGCTGCATCGAACAATCGGGCCAGATCGGGTGTGTCCGCGAGGATCTCGGCAGCAGATGGTTCGGCTCCCCCTGCGACATAGCGGGCACGCAGCGAAGCGGGGAGCTCGGGGATGGTTGCCCTGATCTCGGCCTGCCACTCCGGTGAGACCTCGAGGGGGAGCAGGTCTGGATCCTGGAAGTATCGATAGTCCTCGGATTCCTCCTTCGACCGCATGGACGTCGTCTTCCCCGTGTCCTCGTTCCAATGGCGGGTCTCCTGCCGGATCGTCCCCCCACCCTCGAGGACCGCTATCTGGCGGTCGATCTCGAAGGCGATCGCCCGCTGGAGGCTCCGGAGCGAATTGACGTTCTTCGTCTCGGTCCGGGTGCCGAACGCCGTGGTGCCCTTCGGGCGAACCGAGACATTGGCGTCGAACCGCATCGATCCTGCCTCGAGCCGTGCATCCGACACCCCGAGGGCAAGAACGATCCTCTGCAATTCGGCTCCGTAGAGGCGGGCCTGCTCCGGCGATGTGAGGTCGGGTTCCGTCACGATCTCCACGAGGGGAACGCCAGCACGATTGAAGTCGAGGAGTGTGTGGTCAGCGTCATGGATTCGTCCGCCACCGTCACCGACGTGTGAGCTCTTTCCCGTGTCCTCTTCCATGTGGACCCTGGTGATGCCGATCGTGGTCGCTTCACCATCGACGTCGACGTTCACGGAGCCGTGTTCGCACACTGGGAACGTGTACTGACTGATCTGGTAGTTCTTCGGCAGGTCCGGGTAGAAGTAGTTCTTCCGATAGAAGAGGGAGTGCTCGTTGATGTCGCAGCCGAGCGCCATCCCGATCTTGACGATCCCCTCGATGGCCTTCTCGTTCGGAACCGGGAGTGCACCGGGGAGGGCGAGGCACACGGGGCAGCATGCTGTGTTCGGTTCACCTTCTCCGTCTGCGGGGCATCCACAGAACATCTTCGAGGCCGTCGATAGCTCCACATGTGTCTCGATGCCGATCACGGCTTCCCACGGTTCGTTGCTCACGGTCGTCATGGGGTGTGCACCTCGGAGGTTGCGAGCCACGGCCTGGCTGTGAATCCCGCGAGGCGTTCGACCTCGGCTGCGACCTGGAACAACCGTTCCTCGCCGAGGGCAGGCGCCATCACCTGGAAGCCAATCGGCAAACCATCAGCATCGAGCCCTACCGGCACGGACATGGAGGGATCACCGGCCAGGTTCGAGGGGATGGTGCAGACATCCGAGTAGTACATGGCGATGGGGTCTGCGGCCCGTTCACCGACGCGGAACGCCGTCGTCGGGCTCGTTGGGGACACCAGGACGTCAAAATCTGCGTAGGCGGCGGCGAACTCATCCCTCACGAGCGTGCGAACACGCTGCGCCTGACCATAGAAGGCGTCGTAGTAGCCAGCGGACAACGCGTAGGTCCCGAGCAGGATCCTCCTGATCACTTCTGGCCCAAAGCCCTCTGCCCTGCTGTGGCGCATCATGTCCTCGGTCGTCCCGTCCACGGTCGCACGGTGTCCGTAGCGGACCCCGTCGAATCGAGCCAGGTTTGCCGAACACTCCGCGGGCGCGATCAGGTAGTAGGCGGAAAGGGCGTATTCGGAGGACGGCAGGGAGACCTCCCCGACGGTCGCTCCAGCGCCAGACAGCTTGTCGATCATCGACCGCGTTGCGGCGAGGACGGCCGGGTCGATGCCGTCACCCATGAACTCGGTTACGACGCCGACCCGCAGGCCTGCGACGCCCTCGTCGAGGGACCGACCGATGGGAGGAACCGGACCGTTGATGCTCGTCGCGTCCATGCGGTCCCATCCAGCCACAGCCTCGAGCAGGGTGACCGAATCGGCGACCGTCCGCGCGAACGGTCCGATCTGGTCGAGCGACGACGCGAAGGCGATCAACCCGTACCGTGAAACGAGTCCGTACGTCGGCTTCATGCCGACCGTACCCGTCAGGGCAGCTGGCTGTCGGATCGATCCGCCCGTGTCACTTCCGAACGCACCAAAGGCCGATCCGACGGCAACGACGGCTGCCGACCCTCCCGAGGACCCCCCAGGGACACGGTCGGTGTCCCAAGGGTTCCGTGTCGTCCCGAAGGCCGAGTTCTCCGTCGAGGAACCCATGGCGAATTCGTCGAGGTTCGTCTTCCCCGTGAGGACCGCTCCCCCGGCCCGGAGGCGGGCCACGATGGTTGCGTCGTATGGGGGCTTCCATCCGGCAAGGATCTTCGACGATGCCGTCGTGTCGACGCCCTTCGTGCACATGTTGTCCTTGAGGGCGATGGGGATGCCCTGGAGGGGTCCGAGGTCCTCACCCCGTGCGAACGCGTCGTCGGCCGCGGACGCCGCACGCTCGGCGCCCTCGTGGTCCATCGTCAGATAGGCATGCAGGTGCGCTTCGGTTACCGCCGCACGTGTGGTGACGGCGGCGAGGAGGTCCCGTGCGGTGTGATCCCCCGAACGGAGACCGGCACCAGCCTCAACGATCGTCAGGTCGGCAAGGTCGGTCATTCTCCGAGGATCCTCGGTACACGGAACTGGCCGTCACAACTATCGGGTGCGGCGTCGAGGAACGATTCCCGATCGAGGCATGGTGTGATCTCGTCTGGTCGGAACCCGTTGACCATCGGGAGCGGATGTGACGTCGGCTCGACCCCTTCGGTCGGAAGTGCTTGGACGCGTTCGGCGTGCTCGAGGATGCCAAGGAGCTGTTCGCCGTAGGCCTCCAGCTCGTCGGCGGACAGGGCGAGCCGTGCGAGGTTCGCGACCTTGGCGATGTCGATGTCAACGGGCATGGAGACGATGGTACCGAAGCACAGCGTCGTGCCGACAGCGCCGGTACCGTTCCACGATGCTCCCGATGCCATCCAATGGAGAACTGGTCCGCAGGGTCCCGAGGCTCGTCATCGGTCTCGCCCTCTTCGGGTTCGGTATCGCCCTCATGGTGCTTGCCGATCTCGGGCTGTCACCGTGGGAAGTGCTCCACCAGGGAATCTCACGGACGACGGGCGTTCCCATCGGGACGGTCGGCATCATCACCGGTGCCCTGGTACTCCTGCTGTGGATCCCGCTCCGTGAGCGCGTCGGTATCGGGACGATGCTCAACGTGGTGTTGATCGGCATCGTGATCGACCTCACCCTGTGGCTGGCGCCCATCGAACCGACCGCGGCCTGGCACCAATGGATCCTTCTCATTGCCGGCATCCTCATCATCGCCGTTGCAACGGGCCTGTACATCGGCGTTGGTCTCGGCCCTGGTCCGAGGGACGGTCTCATGACAGGCATCGGGAAGCGGGGTGTCCCGATCGGTCTTGCCAGGGGGGCGATCGAGCTGACCGTCCTCGGGCTCGGCTTCCTTCTCGGAGGAACAGTCGGAATCGGAACCCTCCTGTTCGCGTTCGGCATCGGCCCGCTCGTCGGGTGGATGCTTCCCGTCCTGGCCATATCACCCGTACAGGGCCGCAGGGTCACTCCCGCGACGACGGCAATCCTGATTCCGGACGAGGCCTGAGGACGTCCGCGTCCGCACGCACACATGCACATCGCAGCTCGTGTGCGGCCCGCAAACGTGTCACACCCTGGTGAGACGATGAACCATGCTCGAAATGGGAGATATCACAACCGAACCAGCGATGGTCGACCCCTTCGAAGTTCCCTTCGGCGAGGAACGAGCTTCGATGGAACGAGTGCCACCGACGTGGGTCGACCCGTTTCCCAACGGGCGCATGGGTCCGATACCCGGCCACACAAAGGAATCCATCCCGAAACGCCTCGACGAGATGGCGCCGGGACCGATCCTCGCCGCGTTCATGGCATCGGTCGATGTCGGCAAACTCTCGGGGTACGACCTCGTCACCGTCCTGCGGACCCATCAGCGACTCGCCTCACACTTCCAGGCCGCTGTCTATGCCGACATGATGGCGCTCGTCGAGGTTCTCGGTCAGGACGAAGCCTTCGAGGAGGCGTGCCTCGACGCCGAGGCCGAGATCCGGGTGGCGCTCAGCCTCACCCGACGATCGGCAGAGGGCGAACTGTCCCTTGCCATCGAGCTCCACCGCCGCATCCCGAAGGTGTTCGAAGCCCTCTCGACAGGGGCGATCGATGTGCGCCGCGCCAGAGTCTTCGATCGAAACACAACGGACCTTCCGATCAGCCTCGCCAGATCGATCGTTGACAACCTCATCGATGAGGCTCCCCACCTCACGACCGGCGAACTGGCCGCTCGGCTCCGCAAGCTGCGCATCGAGGTGGATCCCGACGCTGCGACCACGAGGCTCGAGCACGCCGTCGAGGATCGCAGGGTCATCCTGGAGCCAACACCACAGGGCACCGCCAACTTCCACGCATTCGATCTGCCGCCCGATCGTGCCGCCTCCATCATGGATCTCATCAGCCACACCGCCAGAACCCTTGCTACCGACGGTCGATCCATCGATCAGAAGCGGGCCGACATCCTCATGGATCTCCTCGACAGCCCACACGACGATGCAGCACCCACGCGAAAGGGCACCATCGACCTCGTTGTCGACCTCGACACACTCGCCGCATTGAAAGATCACCCGGGAGACCTTGCTGGCTTCGGCCCTGTTGTCGCCGATATCGCTCGCAGGGTCGCCGCCAAGGGGATCAATGGTGCATGGGGGTACACCGTGACCACCCCCGACGGTGGTGCCGTCCTCGACACCGGCACGACCAGGCGCCGCCCCACAGCAGAGCAGCGACGAAAGGTCCAAGCACGCGACAGGACATGTGTCTTCCCAGGGTGTCGCATGCCTGCCCTCGGATCCGACCTCGATCACCGCATCCCGTGGTCCGAGTCGGGTCGTACCGTCACCGATGACCTCGCTCCGCTCTGTCGCCACTGTCATGGCATCCGCCATCGCTCCGGCTGGACGTACGAGCGTTTGTCCGATGGTCGTCCGTCCTGGACCACCAAGCTCGGCCACACCTACACCACGGACATGGCCGGAGGCAGGTCTCCCTGACCGAGTACTCCTCAGACGAACGACGATTGCCAGCAAACGATTGTCACCAAGCGATTGTCACTCCGTGCAATGGTCAGCGAGACTGACAGGATGGATTCTGGCGAGCGGGTCGCGGACATCAACGCCTTCGTGGAGCGTCTGGCGTTCACAACGACCCTCAAGGACGGCACACCCGTGCGGATACGACCGATCGCCCCCAAGGATCGTGGCCGACTGGCCGAAGGATGGAAGAACCTCTCGGCCCAGAGCCGATACCTCCGCTTCCTCCAGTCGAAGCCGACCCTCAGCGACAAGGACCTCACGTATCTCACCGAGATCGACTACGACGACCACTTCGCATGGGCGGCAGAAATCCTCGATGTCGATGACCCACCCGGCGTCGGGATCGCCAGGTACATCCGCACGATCGACGATCCAACAGTCGCAGAGGCAGCGCTCGCCGTCGTCGACGAGCGGCAACATCAGGGGCTCGGCAGGATCCTCCTCCAGGCACTGTCCGATGCAGCCCACGCCAACGGCATCGAGCGCTTCCGTGCCTACGTGTCGATGAACAATCGCCCGGTCCTCGAGGCGCTCACGGCGATCGGTGCACAGAAGTCCCATGCCGAGGGCGGCATGGTCAGGCTCGAGCTCCCCGTTCCCACGAGAGCATTCGACGAATCGCCCCTGTACCTCGCCCTCCGCACGGTGGCAGCAATCGATGCCGAGGGCTGAAGCAAACGGCTGATCGAACTCAGCCGACCGGGATCGGTTCGGTTGCTCCTGACATGAATCGTTTCAGAACCGCATAGGACGTCTCGAGGTGCTCGATCGGGACGTACTCCCCCACCTGGTGGGCCTGCGCAACGAGACCGGGGCCATAGTTCACCGCTACGGCTCCGCGTGCCGTGAGCCTGGCGACATCGGTCCACCCCTGCTTGGCGTTGCGACCGCTTGCGGCGATGGTTTCGAGGCGGCGCACCTCCGGATGGTCGGGGGCGACACCACCCGCCG
>JAQAZV010000296.1:0-14049 GCA_032127155.1 Acidimicrobiia bacterium | reverse complement strand
CGATTGGGGAGTGTGATCCTCGCTACCGCTCGATGGGGGTGAATTCGTCGATGCTTCCTTCCTTCCGTCCCTCCCGAACGGTGCCCAGGCCGCCATAACCAGGCCGAGGAGGACGCCGACGATCGGGAGGATCCACAGCAGTGAGGAGTGGAGCGGGATGACGCCGAACATGAACAACGTCATGCCGAGGAACAGGCCGAAGAAGAAACCAGAGATCGTGCCGAGGATCGGATGGCCCTGCATCATGCCACCGCCTTCCTGAACCCTGCGCCGATGATCCCGGCGGCGAACACGAGCGTGCCGGTCGCACCGATGATCGCGGCAGGTCCTGGATCACCCTCCAGGGCCATCGTCACGGCGACGACACACGTTTGGCCGAGCTGGACATGGGTGGCAGTCACCTCGAGCCCACCCGTCCCACGAGGGACGAAGCCAGGAACCTCGTACGTGTAGGTGCCGTTGGTGATCGACACTTCCTCCGTATCGCCTCCCCATGTCACAACCGTCCATCCGCCGAATGGCAGACGGACGTCGATACCACCGTCGAAGCGGACGGGCCCGTCAGGCTTTGGCTTGTTGATGCTGCCGTTGTAGGTCACGGTGTCGCCGTCCGGAACGATCACCGTCGTGCTCAGGGGGGTCGCTTGGTCGACCTTCGTGCCGTCCGAGAATGTTGCGTCTCCCGTGCAGCCGCCCTCGATCACTTCGCTCGAGGCTGGCGCGGCCATCGCTCCCACCCAGAGGATCGTGATCACACCGAGCATTCCGAGACTGGCTCTTCGACGTCTCTGCATCGTTTCTCTCCCTTCTCCCCGGATCAACCATACGCGCCGAACGAGCGGTTGTCAGGGGTGGGTGCAGCTACCCTCGCCACATGGCTCAGGTGCCGACCCCAGCGTGGATCCCGGACAGGGAAGCCATCGACCAGTCGAACGTTCGCAGGCTGATGGCGACCGTCGGCGTCGACACGTACGAGGACCTCCACGCCTGGTCCGTCGCCGACACCGATGCGTTCTGGCAGACCGTGATCGACGAACTGGACATCCGGTTCGACAGGAATCCGCGGTCGATTCGAGGCAGCTCCGATCCCCGCCATCCCGATTGGCTTCCCGACGCCACGTTGAACATCACCTCCTCGTGTCTCGACGGACCGCACGACGCGCCAGCGATCCTCCACGCCCGTGGAGGTCACATCGAGACGATCACCGTTGGTCAGCTCAGGGAGCGGGTTGCTGCGTTCTCCGCCGGGTTCTCGAGGGCGGGATTCTCCATCGGAGACCGGATCGCGATCGTGATGCCGATGACCGTCGAGGCTGTGGTTGCGTACCTCGGCACCATTTCAGCAGGGGGTGTCGTTGTCTCGATTGCGGACTCCTTTGCTCCCGACGAGATCGCGGTGAGACTGGACCTCACCGATCCTGTTGGCATCGTCACCCAGGACCGGTCGATGCGCTTGGGGAGGTCGCTCCCGATGTATGCCAAGTGTGTCGAGGCCAGCGACCTTCCGTGCGTCGTCGTGAGCACGGGAGCCGAGCTTCCGCTGAGGCCCACCGATGTGGCGTGGGACGAGTTCGTGGCAACCGGCGCCGTGTTCGACCCCGTCGTGAGTGAAGCGGGTACCCACACGAACATCCTCTTCTCGTCGGGGACGACCGGGGAACCGAAGGTGATCCCCTGGACCCAGACGACGCCCATCAAGGCCGCGATGGATGGACGATTCCATCTCGATATCGGGTCCGACGACGTGGTTGCCTGGCCGACGAACCTCGGTTGGATGATGGGCCCGTGGTTGATCTACGCCTCGCTGTTGAACGGTGCGGCCATGGCGCTGTTCGACGATGCTCCGACGACACGCGCCTTCGTCGCCTTCGTCGAGGAGGCTGGAGTGAGCGTGCTCGGGCTTGTCCCTTCCATCGTTGCCGCGTGGCGCGGTGCAGGAACGCTTCATGGTGGGGATTGGAGCTCCGTGCGAGTGCTGGCATCGACAGGTGAGGCGTCAAACCCTGGCGACTATCGCTGGCTCATGGAGGCCGCGGGTGGTGTGCCCGTCGTGGAATATTGCGGCGGCACCGAGGTCGGTGGCGGATATCTGACCGGAACCATCGTCCAGCCAGCTGTGCCGTCTCGTTTCACGACATCTGCGCTCGGGACCGGCGTGGTCATCGTTGGTGAGGATGGGAATGCGTCCGACGTCGGGGAGGTGTACCTCGTGCCCCCCGCGATGGGGATGTCGACCGAGCTCATCGGCCGCGATCACGACGATGTCTACTACAGCGATCTTCCTGCGGGATTCGGTCCGCTGCGGCGGCACGGTGACCAGATCGCCAGGGAGGAAGGAGGAATGTTCCGTGTACTCGGGCGGGTCGACGACACGATGAATCTCGGCGGTATCAAGGTCTCATCGGCCGAACTCGAGGATGTCGTCGGCGCCGCGGAAGGGGTTGTCGAATGCGCAGCCATTGCCGTGTCCCCAGCTGAGGGCGGTCCCGATCGGCTCGTGGTCTTCGTAGTGGTCAGTGGAGAGAGCTCGATTGATGGCGATGCCCTCAAGGCGGACATGCAGGACCGCATCCGCACCCATCTGAACCCATTGTTCCGGATTCACGAGGTCGTAGTCGTGGATGTCCTTCCCAGGACGGCATCCCACAAGGTGATGCGACGAACGCTCCGGAAGGGCTTCACGGTATGAAGATCACCGTGCTGCGCAATGACCCGGGCGTCCCTCCAGGATCGCTGCTGCGGGTCGCGGCTGACCGTGAAGTCGACGTGGATGTTGTGGCCCTCGACGCTGGCGATGCGCTGCCCGACATCTCCGAAGTCGAGGCTGTGGTCGTACTCGGCGGAGAGATGGGTGCGTACGACACCGATCTCTACCCGTACCTGGCGGACGAGAAGGCGTTCCTCAGGTCCGCCGTCGACCGTGGAGTGCCGGTCCTGGGTCTCTGCCTCGGGTGCCAGCTCCTTGCTGACACACTCGGCGGTTCGGCGTATCTCGCCCCGGTACCCGAGGTCGCATTTGCTCCGATGGATGGCGTTGCGAAGGACCCGGTCGTCGACGTCCTCACCACGGAACCGTCGCTGATGATGCACAGGGATACCTGGGACCTGCCTCCGGGTGGAGTGCTCCTTGCCCGCAGCACTCGATACAACCAGGCGTTCCGCCTCGGCTCGGCGCTTGGTATCCAAACTCATCCTGAGGTCGATGCGGACATCGTCGCCTCCTGGTTCGCTCACGCGTCGGGTGTGGATCTCGCCCACCAGGCAGGTGCGGACCCAGCGAGGGTGCTCGCTGCGGTCGTTGATGACATGGCGACGGTCGACGCGGTAGCGGATCGCTTCTTCGGGGCATGGATCACCGAGGCCCAGATGCATGTGCGCGGATCGGCTGCGGGTACAACGCAACCCTCGGGAGGGTGAGCTTCGGTCGCAGTTCGGGGTCGCCGTAGACTCGGTCCATCGAAGGAGGTCACAGCCATGGCTGGTGACGCGGCGTATGCCCTGCTCGCAGACCGGATCAAGGACGTCTCGGGCGTGGTCATGGTCATTGGCGATGCCGAGACAGGGAAGACGCACCTCGCGCGCCAACTCGCCATCGAGGCCACGGCAGCAGGTCGAACGGTCGCCTTCGTCGACGGCGACGTCGGGGCGGCAACGGTTGGCCCTGCGGCGTGTGTCGGTCTGAGGATCCTTTCGTCACCGAGCGACCTGGACACACTCGACGTTCCGGATGAACTCCGTTTCGTCGGTGCGGTCGAGCCGAACGGTGTGGTCCTTCCCCATGTCGTCGCCGTCTCGGCGTTGGTGGACCTCGCGCGTGGTGCCGCTGACCTGGTCATCCTCGACACCACCAATACGATCACGGGCGTGGTCGGCCAGACCGTGAAGTACCACATCGCTGAGCTCGCGAAGCCAGACCTGGTCATCGCCCTTCGACGAGGGTCCGAGCTCGAACCGGTCATCGGCATGTTGCGTCGGTTTCTGTCGATTCGCGTGGCCGAGCTCGAACCGCCGGACGACCTCGTTCCGATGGATCCGATCATGCGACACGAGGCGAGGGCGGAGGCGTTTCGTAAGGACCTCGGGATCGACCCTCCTCGATGGCGTGTCCAAACGACCGTATTTGCGCCAACGCTTCCTGACGGGTTCGACGTCAGCAGGCTCCAGGGCATGCTCGTGGGAGTGCAGGACGAGCACGGGCGATGTATGGGTCTCGGTGTCCTCGAGCATTCTGAGGGTGCCGTCCGCGTGGCGACGCAGCATGGCGACGAGATGCGAGGACTCAGGCTGGGGTCAATGCGCCTCGATCTTGCGACCTACGCGACGAGCCGGGTCCGCCTGCGCGAGGTCATCTTCGGCGTCTGAGCCGTGAGCCCCCGCTGTCGACACCGGAGTCATGTCGGTGTCAACCGCACAGGTCCGTCCGGTGACATGACGGCGAAGCCGGCGTCCATGCCGTGGACCGTCATGATCCGACGCCCCGGCTGGACCGCAGGTTTGACGTCACCGACGTCGAGGCCGAGACCCTTCCACGCTATCGAAAGTGCCTCGAGTGACCCTGTCGTGGCGAGTGCGATCCCATAGAGGGATGCCTGGCGAACCGGTGCCTGGACGACTTCGAGGACGGGGCCGACCCGAAAGAAGGCTGCTGGGCGGTTGCCGGGAATCATCATCCTGAGACGGGGCTCCAGGTCGATGCGACTCATCGTGGCGACGGCAGCCTCGAGATCTGGAACCAGCAGGACGACATGATCAACCACGAAATCATCGATCGGCGCGCCCCTTGTTGGCTCCATCACGTGGACGGCAAAGGACGGGGCGACCGGTTCCCAAGACCACTGGGGGTCGCCTGTCGTCAGGGAGACGCCGCCGAGGCTCGGCACCTCGGGCCATCCGAAGTCGGTCCAGGTGATCGGGAGTTGGACCGCGGAGATGGTCGGCATGGGAATGAGGCTAGACGCTCGACATGGCAGCGATCGCCGCCGAACGGGCTGGGTCCCATCGTGGTGTCCACTCGACGGTGACGCGGAATGACCCGACGAACCTCCACAGTGGTGTCCCGCACTTCCCCTGACGAGATCCTGCCTGCATCGGCACATCGGGCCTTCCGATGTGCAAGGTACGACACCAGGTGTGGCGCATCAATAGGGCTGTCGGCGTCCACTTTTCGCGATCTGCGGCAGGCGCATCTCGCCCGTGGGGTCATCCGCCACCAGATGGCTGGGGTAGAGGACGATGTGTCCACATGTCCACCGTTGTCCACAGGGGTTTGTCCACAGGGGTTGTGCGCAACCGCGGGAAGGGAACATGTCGCGTCGTCAGGCGGATATGCCCTCGTAGAGCTCCATGAGGCGAATAGCCGTCGCGTCCCATGAGAACCGTTGTGAGAAGGAAACGCCACCTTGCGAGAGCCGTTCTGCGAACGTCGGGTGGTCCAGGATGGCCCTGAGGGCGGCGCCGAACGCATCCGGATCGTTGTCGTCCACGAGGAGACCGGACTCGGCCGCATTGATGACGTAGGGGAGACCACCGGTATTCGACGCGACGACAGGGATTCCGCAGGCTTGGGCCTCCGCTGCCACGAGACCGAAGGACTCACTCCGAGAGGGTACGAGGACCACGTCAGCAGCCCGATAGTGGTCGGCGAGCGTGGGATGGGCAACGGGTTCGAACCACCGAACCCTGCCCTCCAGGGCATGGTCCCTGATCGTGTCGAGGCAGCGGCTGCGTTCGGCTTCGCCGTCGATGCCACTGGCACCTCCGACGATGTGGAGCACGGTGGGGCCGGATCCGTCCTTCACATAGTCGGGAAGTTGGGCGAGTGCCTGCACCGCGACGTTCGTTCCCTTGTGCGCCTGGACCCTGCCTGCGTAGAGGATGATGCGCTCGGATCCGAAGCCGAGGCGTTCCCTGGCCTCTTCCCGGCTGCCAGGGCGGAACATTGCGTGGTCGACACCGGGTGGCGACACGCAAAGGCGTTCGGGTGAAGCGGCATAGTGCTCGAGGAGGTCTTCGAATTCGAACGGCGTGGATGCGATCACACAATCTGATAGTGCGATCACTTCCTCCTCCGTGAGCAGTCGTTCCCGGCTCGACGTGGGTTCGGAGGGTGATCGGACGGCGTCCTTCACTTTCCCCAGCGTGTGAAAGGAGTTGGCGAGCGGTACTCCGAGGTGCTTCTTCAGACGGACGCCAGCGCGACCAGAGAGCCAGTAGTGGCTGTGAATGATGTCGAACCGGAGGTCCCGTTCGTCGATCCAGGAGATGAGGTTCCCTGAGAACTCAGGGGCGAGAACCATCAGTTGGTTCCTCGACAGCTCGTGCATCGGGCCAGCCTCGATTTGCACGACGCGATAGCCCGGCTCGATCTCGGTCACTATGGGTGTGTCGAGGTCCGAGCGACGGGTGAAGACCGTGACATCGATGCCCTTCAGCGCCATGGTCCGCGAAAGCCTGTCGAGATAGACATTCATCCCACCGGCATCCCCGCTCCCAGGGAGGTGCAGTGGTGACGTGTGCATGGCGAGGTAGGCGACGGAGCCAATCATGTGAATGTGCCCTCGGCGACGTAGAGGGGTCTCGCAACGGCACCATGACGATACTTGTACGGCTCCTGCCCCTTGAGGAAGTCGAACACCGTTGCACCTCGGTCGATCTGGAGCTCGATGAGGCTCGAGAACAGCACCACACCGGGGGATGCCATGGCTGCGTCCCTGTCGTAGGCGCTGTTGTAGTAGAAGTAGCCATTTGGGGTTTCGAAGCCGAAGGCCGATGCTCGGATCTTGCCTCCGCACACGAGGTGGTGAATGGACGCGCCCGCCGTCTCGAGGAGGTCGAAGAAGAACGCCTCCATCTCGTCGGTCATGAAGGTTCCCTTCTCGCCCTCGGAGCTGCGGTGCATCGTGGAGAACTCGCTGATTCCGTCTGCCCCCATCCGCTCGATCTCGATGGCCCCGAACTCGGCCTCGAATCGCCGACGCTTCCTCCGTACCTCATGTCGTTCCTTCTTTCCGATCGATGCAAGCCAATCATCGAAGGTTTCCGGTAGATCGAGTACGGCGGTCGCCTCGTGCTCGCTCACTGCAAACGACGCAGAGGTTGCTGTCAAAGCCGAGACCACGACGTCACAGGCCTCGGTTGGCATCGAGTCGAATCGAAAGGGCAAACCTGAGAGGCCAGAGAAGGTCTCCTCGAGGAGGTCCCTGACGTCCCCGAGCGGACTGTGGTAATCGGTGAGATCCTCCGGTCCGGCAAAACGCACCGTACCGCCCTCAGCAACGAGGATCGCACCTCCCGTTGGTCCATCGACAGGGATTGTCTCGGCGCTGTCGACCAGCGCCGCCCTCTCGACGGCCGAGAGGAATGCGCGGTGTGGAAATGGTCCCGTGTTGGGTGCAACCGGTGGGAGATGGTCTGGCAGGCGATCAAACGCGTCGGTCACGTCAGACCGCCACGAGTTCGAGGGTGCCCACGGGGAGGCCGCCACCCAATTGCGGGGGTGACCGAACGCCTGCGAGCGATTGGGCGGAGGCTTCGGGCAGGATGCCGAGTCGGTCGGCGATTTCGAGTGCCGCAGCGCAGGCAAGGGTTTCGTCGCCATCCGTCGATTTCACAGCGATCGAAAGTTCGGGTCCGCACAGGGCAAAGAGACCCTCCGCGCCAACCTTCGACGGTCCGGTCAAGGTGACGCCGATGCGGCCAGACCCCCGAAGGTTGTCAGAAACAAGCGCTCCGAAGCGGCTCATGGCCGTCGCAATCGGGGAGAGTTCCTCGTCGGTTCCGAGCCGGAGGAACCCGCGGGCAAGCCCTTCGATCGTGCCACGGAGGGTCGGCGCACCACAACCGTCGATTCCGGTTGGCAGCGGGTTGACACCGGTCAGCTCACCGACGATCGCCGCGACGGACTGCTGGAGGGGATGGTCGGGATCGAGGTAGGTCGACGTGTCCCAGCCGGCGACAGTGCAGGCTGCGAGCCAACCGGCATGCTTGCCGGAGCAATTGTGGAAGATCCGTTGCTTCGTCGAGTGTCCGGTCGCCGCCTGGACCCTGCTGGCACCCGGTGACAGTGGGAAGTCTGGCGGACACCGAAGGTCGTCCGTCGTCAATCCGTGGTCGTTGAGGATCCGTTCGACGATGGCGAGGTGGACGGGATAGCCGCCATGGCTCGCACAGGTCACCGCGAGGTGCTCATCAGGGAGCTTCAGACCTGCTCGCGCTGCGGCAAGGGCTTGGAACGGCTTGATCGCAGAGCGGTAGTACAGCGGTGTGGTGACATCTCCGCTTGCGAACACCACGGTGCCATCGGAGTCGAGTGCGATCCCTGCGACATCATGGAATGTCTCGGCCAGACCGGACCGGAACCGTGCGAAACGCATGGGTCAGTTCGTCGACAGGAGTTCGTCGGCGTCAGCCAATCCGTCTCGGTAGCGTCGGGTGAGTTCACCCGTGATCAAGTCGTGGGCATCGTGCACGGCACGTCGTTGCTCGGACACCATCGCCTCTGTGGCCGCCAAGCTGTCCCGGATCGCGGCAAGGTCGGGGTCTTCGATCGTTGGCAGGTGCGAGAGAAAGTCGTCGCTGAGTGCCTGGTCGACCTCCCTGCGTCCTGCACCGGCGTTTTCGGGCGTCTCGATGGACAGTTCACGATCGAGCGGGTTCGACGTCTTGCCGGACGGAGGATCAGCGAGGATCTCTGGCAGCGCCTCGATGAGCGAGCGGGTTTCGGTGCCCGCTCTTCTGCGGAGCTCGAAGTCGAGGAGATCCATACGACCGTGCAGGATCCTTCGGTAGTACGACAGCTCTGTGTCGAGGATGTCGAGCAGTTGACGGCGTTCGCGGAGTTCCGCGATCGGCACCGATTCAAGATCTTCGATGAACGTCGGGTCGAGGGCCCTGTCGAGTCGTCTCCGTTGCTGTGTCATGGTGCGGACAACTTAGCAAGCAGACCGCACCGTCGGGTACGGGTTGACCGCTTTCCCTCCGGGGCGGATCTCGAAATGGAGGTGCGGTGAGGTGTACCTGGCGTTTCCTGAGTTCCCGAGATACCCCACAACGGTGCCCTTCGAGACTCGCTGCCCTGACGAGATCCCGGATGGATATCCCTCGAGGTGGGTGTAGTAGTAGACGACGCCATTGTCGGCATACAGATGGGTGGATTTGCCGCCGAGGCTGTTCGAGCTGAACTTCACCGCACCGTCCACCACGGCAACCAGTGGCGTGTTTCGTGCGTTGAACATGTCGACACCCTTGTGGGTTCTTCCTCCGGAGCGGGGGAACCCCCACGAGTCGATGAAGGCTGCTCCCCCTTGGACGGGACAGATGAACCCTGGTGTCGATTCGGCTGAAGCTCCGCCCGCCGCACCCGGCCGTGCGGATGACCGTGAGGCCGCCTGTCGTTTGCGGCGGTCATCCTCGATCTTCTTCTGCTTGATCTCCTGGTTGAGGGTGTCGATGGCCAGTCGGAGGTTGGAGTCGGCCTTGTCGAGAATCTCGCGTTGACGGACCTGGAGGACGCCGATCTCTTCGACGATGACGGCGGCAGTGTCTTCGTTCGCTGCGGCCTCGGCCCTCCTCACATCGAGCTCTGCTGTCGACCGATCTGCCTCGCGGGAGACGGCGTCGAGGTTGTCGATGGACGCCAGCTCTCGTTCCGCGGCTCGGTCGATGAGCGCCTGTGATGTCACGAGGTCCTGGATCGATGTGGCGGTGAATGCCGATCCGATGAGGTTGCGTTGACCTGACATGTACGCGTCGATGAGGATCGATCGCGCGGTCTCCTGGAGCTCCGCCGCCTCGGTTTCGTATCGTTCAACGGCCGACTCCATGCGAGAGATGCGGTACAGGATGTCCTCGTGTTGGGCGTGGATCAGCTCATATCGTTCAACGGCGTCATCGAGCTGGGCCGTGATCTCGAGGTAGTCCTGGTAGGCCGCAGCTTTGCGGCCCTCTGCGATGCGTTTGTTCCGTTCCGCCGCGTCGACGTCGGCCTGGGTCTGTGCGGACGCGCCGATGGGGACGACAGCAAGGCTTGCGATCGCGAGAAAGAGGATTACCCAGCGCCGAGCGAATGGTCGGAACATGAACTGGAGAGGTTAGGCCGAGATCCAGCAAACCACAGGCCCAGTCGACCCGCATGCTCGAGACCCAGAACTCAAAACTCACAACTCAAAACTCAAAACTCGAGAACTCTGTCTACCCGAACACCCAGATCACCAGCCAGAACAGCGGGGCAGCGATGACGGCGCCGTCGAACATCGCGAGGGATCCCGGAGCGTCCTCGGTGTGTGTCACCGTTCCCGTCCTCAGCATCGATCCAAGTGCGCGGCCCGAGATCACGCCGGCTGCTGCGGCGACGGCACCGAGGAGTCCTGCGGCAATGTCCAACTCACTTACCGTGAGTCCCGCGATGAGCCCTGCGAGGAGGGCCCCCAGGAGGGCTCCGACGTTGGCATCGACGGATTGGATCGCGGCGCCGTAGACACCCGCAACCCACGCTCCGACCAGGGCGAAGACCGTGATCAGCACGAATCCGAGGACCGCATACGAACCGGTCAGGCGAATAAGCACGAGGGTGGCTGCTGCGGACGCTGCGATCATCGAGACGACGGCGGTGGAGGCCGTCGTGCGGAAATCCCTGTGATGTTTGTCGAATACAGGCCACGACACCGCGACGATGATGCTGAGTGCGAGTGCGCCCGCAAACCCTTCGAAACCCCATGCATAGGAGAATGCGCCGCCGACCGTGGCCGCGATGAGCGGGGGATAGACGACGAAACCGTCGCGGGTCACGGCGGAGGTTTCTGACACATCCCATACCCAGGCGAGGATGGCTCCCACAGCGACAACGACGAACCACTCCGGTGGAGCCCACGCAACGACGAGGAGCGCAAAGACCAGGGCCACCGAGAGGATGTTCGGTGCCATGTCCACAGCCTGCGCAGCGGTTGCCCCGCCACTCACCGGTGGGATGAGGGCGACCTCGTCGCCATCCGTGATGGTGGTCGTGCCCGTCGCGGCGTCACCGTTGACCCACACCCCTGCAGCCCCCACGCCCGCGGCAAACTGGTCTCCGAATTGGTTCGAGGCCGCCGAGATCAGCTCGGCAACGGTGCCAGCTTCGATATCGATGGAGTCCGTACCTGCGGATTCCCTGAGGTTCGCGAACAATCGCAACGTGGCCATTGGGGAAGATCGTAGCGGGGTACGTTCATCCAGTCACGGTACGGCGAGGTGGCAGTGCCCGCAGCCACCTCAGCCCGTTACGAGACGCCCACGCTCGCTGAGATGGGCGACATGGCCCCCGATGACGGTGGCGACAACGGTGAATCCGTCGAGGAGGACGATGTCCCCCCTGGTCCCCAGCTGCACGGCTCCGATGTCAGGCTGCCTCACGACTGCGGCGGGATGTGTGGTCACCACGGGGAGGACGGTGGTGAGGTCCTCATCGATGATGGCAGCGAACATCCGTAGCGCCGTGTCGAGGGTGGTGACTGCCCCAGCGAGCGCCCCGGCTTCGTTCCGCACGGCGGAGCCTTCCACCGTCACATCCACGTCCCCGATGCGGTACCGACCCTGTGGCATGCCAGTTGCCTCGATGGCATCAGTGATCAGGACCAACCGATCGGCGGCCGCCATCCAGGCCAGTCTGATGGTCGTCGGATCGAGATGCTGCCCGTCACAGATGAGTCCGAAGTGGGACCGCCGATCTGTCAGCAGGGCACCGACGATTCCTGGCTCTCGTCCGGTGATCGGCGGCATGGCATTGAACACATGGGTTCCGAAGGTGGCGCCGGCATCAAGGGCCGCGAGTGCCTCCGCTGTGCTCGCTGCCGAGTGTCCGATGGACACGACGATGCCTTCATTCGTGAGGTGACGGATGCGCTCGATCGCTCCGGGTAGCTCCGGTGCGATGGTGACGATGGCAACACCATCGGTTGGCGGTTGATCGGAGCCGGGGTCGCGGAGAAGATGCTCAGGGTGCGTTCCGCGGCGGGACGGTGCAAGGTGCGGTCCTTCGAGGTGGAGCCCGAGAGGTGAGGCTCCGACGTAGCCGTCGGGGCGTGCGGCGATGGCGGCTCGTGCGGCCTCTGTGCGCTCCGGTGGGGCGGTGATGATCGTCGGGCAGAACGATGTCACACCCGTGCTCGGGAGCTGCGCGCCGACGGTCCAGATGGATTCCGGATCGGTCGTGAAGTCCCAGCCGTACGCACCGTTGATCTGCAGATCGATGAATCCGGGGGCGACGGTCAGCCCTGTGGCGTCGAGATATCGCCCGTCCAGTTGGTTCGTGGATTGGATGCCGTCGATGATCGTGACGTCAATGGCGATGCCGGCGGCGTTCGTACCACCCAGGATCCGAAGGTTCGTGCCGTCGGCACAGGGCGCGATCATGGGGTCAGTCCGTGGTCGTTCATGATGCAACGACGGTGCCGACGCACGGTCCGAACCCGATCGTCACGTGGCCATGTGCGGATGCGGAGCCGCTGATGCGGACGGTGTCGCCATCGTGGAGGAAGGTCCTCGTTGATCCGTCAGCAAGGACCAGCGGATCGGTCCCGTTCCAGGTCGATTCCAGGAGTGATCCGAACTGGTCACGGGTCGGACCAGACACCGTTCCTGAGGCGAAGAGATCGCCCGGGCGCACCGTGGCACCGTTCACGGTGGCGTGGGCGAGCTGTTGGGCCATTGTCCAGTACATCGATGCGAATGAGGTCGAACAGATGGTCGTCTCGATTCCCTCTGCCGTGATGAGGGCGACGCGGAGGTCGAGGTTGAGCGCGCTGCGCCGTTCCTCGTGGAGGTAGGGGAGCGGTGGTGGATCCTGCGGTTCGGCCCGGGCTCGGAAGGGGGTGAGCGCCTCGATGGGAATGATCCAGGGAGAGATCGTTGTGGCGAACGACTTCCCGAGGAACGGACCGAGGGGTACATACTCCCATGCCTGGATGTCCCGAGCGGACCAGTCGTTGACGAGGCAAATACCGAAGATGTGATGTTCTGCCTCGTCGACAGGAATCGGTGTTCCCAGCGCAGGTCCGTGACCCGTCACGAAGCCGACTTCGAGTTCGACGTCGAGCTTCTCCGTTGGTCCGAACACTGGTCCGTCTGATCCTCGCCTTTGCCCCACCGGCCTGCGGATCGGCGTGCCCGAGGGGACCACCGTCCCCGCGCGTCCGTGGTATGCGACCGGCAGATGCCTCCAGTTCGGCAGGAGGGGTTCGCCGTCAGGTCGGAACATCTTCCCGACGTTGGTCGCGTGGTGTTCTGATGAGTAGAAGTCCACGTAGTCACCGATCTGGATCGGCATGCGAACCGAGACGGGATGCTCGACGATGAGGTCGTGCTCCTCGCAGAATGCCCGCCCTTCAGCGTTGGTGGAGGTGAGGACGTCGATGATCCTTGCCCGGACCGTCGTCCAGACTCCGCGATTGTGGGCGAGGAAGGTATTGAGCGATTCGTGGCGGAATGTGTCGTGCTCCAACCCGGTGTTGTCGAAGAGACCTGCTGACTCGGCCCCTGCGAGGTCGAAGATGTGGTCGCCGATGGCGATGCCGCAGCGTGTCCCGTTGACGTCCGAGAAGACGCCATAGGGGAGATTCTGGATGGGGAAGTCCGAGTTGGGTCCGACAGGCACCCACGACTCGAGGAGGGGATCGACGATCACGAACCCTCCCCGAGGAATCCAAGATCGTCGAGCGCGGTCAGCGGCTCCTCGAGGTCACAGGATCCGAACGCCACGAACCCGCTCTGTCGCGACCTCCGAATGGCCGAACCAGGAAGCGAAACCGTCCGCCACGATGCCGTCATGGCCGAGACGGAGAACGCGGCCGGATCGGACTCGGCAATGATCGCTTCTACGATCGAGCGGTCCTCGCCTGCGTCGCATGCCGCAGACGCCATGAGGATGTTGAGGAATCCGTGGCGCCAGACATCGAGCGCGTCGTCGTGATGACGGATCGGCTGGTGAAGTCCCGCGGTTGCCTTGAATGGGAGGGATGCAAGGGTTGCCTCCCAGATGAAGGTGGCGACCTGGTCCACGTCGGGAAAGCGGTCCCT
>JAQAZV010000295.1:0-3645 GCA_032127155.1 Acidimicrobiia bacterium | reverse complement strand
GCTCGTATCGCCGCGCGGGCGGACTCAAAGACCAACATTGATCCGTCGCCAAGGAACTTGACAACCGTTCCTCCATGCGAGCCTGCAATGCGTTCGATGGTGCGTTCATGCGAACCAATCACCTTTGCCCACGCAACGTCTCCTACGGACTGAGCGAGAACCGTCGAATCAACAATGTCCGTGAATACCAACGTCGCAGTGCCCTCAGAATCTGAGGCCCCAGCCAGATCAGAGCTGGCTTCGAGAACCGATGCAACCAAGCGATTCAATGTGGTTGTGAGCTCGACGCCGAATACCTGCTGATTGGGGACGGCTATCGAGTTGTGCCACTGAACGACCTTCCAAACCCCTCCATCGAGCTGGAACACGGCCGTGTGGCGGATAGGCGTTTCGCCCTCTGGAGAGACGATTGTCGAATGCAACGTTGCCCAGCCACAGGACCCGTCCTCGAATCCCTCAGCCCGGTGATTCTCGAGGCGCCACTCAGGCATTTCGTCCATCTGGGTGGTGAAGACCTTCAGGAACTCGTCAGCACCGCTCCACTGCTCGTCAGCGTCGAAACCGAGGACCCGGAGATCGGCGCTGGACGAGAACAAATTCGACATGGTCTCCGCGTCGCCTTGGCCCCAGGTTGCCAACACCCTTCGGGCTACCGCCTCGATCTCTGGAGAATGTGTAAAGGACATCTGGCCACGATAGCTCCACACCCCTTGGCCACGCGAGGCCAGTCACCCACCAATATCCGCCTGGGTGGGATGATTGTGGTCGGTGTTGCACGCCCTGGTTGCACCTTCGGTTCCTCGGTCTTCGCTGTGCAGATCGTCGTTCGGCAGCTTTGGGTGTCGCCACCGTCATCGGCGGCGGGTCAGCGGGGGCGGTGTATGCTCCCGGTCTCATCAAGAGCAGCCGAGGGACAGGCCCGAAGAAGCTGCGGCAACCTGCTTCGGCAAGGTGCCAATGCCTGAGCGATGAGGTCGAGCCTGTCCTCCCGTACTCAAAGGCACCCGGAAAGGACATGTGCAATGGACGAAACGAAGCAGGAACGCCTCACCTACCGACTCCTCACTGGTGATTCGTCGAGGGAGTTCTGTGAGCGGGTCTCCGAGGCCCTCGCCGACGGCTACGCGCTCTACGGATCGCCCGCCATTGGCGTCCTTCCCGACGGCACCATCGCAACCGCGCAGGCCGTGATCCTGGAAGGTCGATACCGATGACCTATGCGGGCGATGTGTCTCCGACCGATGCGTTTTCGATCCTTGCCGAGAACCCCGACGCGGTGCTCGTGGACGTTCGCACGCGCGCTGAGCTCGCCTACGTCGGGTATCCGGACCTCTCCTCGCTCGGTAAGCGCCTGGTCGCGGTGGAATGGCAGCAGTTTCCCACTGGCGTGCAGAACGAGAGTTTCCTCGCTGACCTCGCCGACCAGGGAGTGACGGGTGACAGGCCTGTCCTGTTCATCTGCCGGTCGGGAGCTCGCTCACGATTCGCCGCAGTTGCCGCGACAGCCAATGGCTTCTCGGAGGCGTACAACGTCGCCGACGGCTTCGAGGGACACATCGACCAGAGCGGTCACAGGGGTGCAACGTCCGGTTGGAAGGCAAGCGACCTTCCCTGGAGGCAAACGTGAGCACACATGACCTCCGGACGGATCTGGTTCGTGGGGGACTGGAACGTTCCGAGTGGGACGAAACGGCGGAAGCCCTGATCCTGACGTCGGGATTCGTCTACGACTCTGCAGAAGAAGCCGAGGCCGCGTTCGCAGGGGAAGCCGATCGCTACATCTATTCGCGTTACGGAAACCCCACCGTTCGTATGTTCGAGGAGCGAATCCGGCTGATCGAGGGTGCTGAGGCGTGCTACGCCACGGCATCGGGCATGGCTGCGGTGTTCACGTCGCTCATCTCCCTGCTCGGTTCAGGTGATCGTGTTGTTGCAGCCAGGGGGCTCTTCGGGTCATGCTTCCTGATCCTCGACGAACTGCTGCCGCGGTGGGGGATCCACACCACGTTCGTCGATGGTGCAGATCTCGAAGGGTGGGAGCATGCCCTCGAGGACGGGGCGAAGGTGGTGTTCTTTGAAACGCCAGCCAATCCCATGCAGGGGCTCGTCGATGTTGCAGCCGTCGCCGACCTCGCACACGCCCGCGGAGCCACCGTCATCGTCGACAATGTCTTCGCCACGCCCATCCTGCAGAAGCCACTTGAGTTGGGCGCGGACGTGGTCGTGTACTCGACCACGAAGCACATCGATGGCCAGGGTCGAACCCTCGGTGGGGCGATCCTCGGTGGAACCGAGTTCATCACGGAGAAGGTTCAGCCCTTCATCCGGCACACGGGCCCTGCACTCAGCCCATTCAACGCCTGGGTACTCGTCAAGAGCCTGGAGACCCTCGACCTCAGGGTGCGCGCCGAAATGGAGAATGCCCTGATTGTTGCGAAGCACCTCGAGGGCACCGCAGAAGTCGATCGTGTGTGGTACCCGTACCTCCCATCCCATCCACAGCATGACCTGGCCATGCGTCAGATGGAGGGAGGGGGAACCGTGGTCACGTTCGAACTCGCTGGCGGCAAGGAGGCATCCTTCCGATTCCTCAATGCCCTCGGTGTCATCGATATCTCGAACAACCTCGGAGACACCAAGTCACTCGTCACGCATCCTGCATCCACCACCCACCGAAGGCTCGGTCCGGAGGTCCGCCGAACCATGGGTATCACCGATGGCGTCGTACGAATCTCGGTTGGGCTCGAGTCGATCGAGGACCTACTCACCGACATCGATCGAGCCGCAGCAGCAGCTGGCGGTCGCTGACGCCCGGGATCACATCCCGAGTTCACCTGTTCTGCGTTGAACCGCCATGGGCTCGCCTTCCTTGCAGGTTGGCGGCCCCTCGAGGCGGGCCTTGCCGGGATCTGCCCGATACCCACAGGGGAGGGGTAGGGCTAGGCCGGATCGACAGCAGGCTTGGTTGAGGGCCGACCGCGCCACTCCAGCGCAGCTTCGTCGACGATCGTGTCGAAGGCGAGCCCCATGAGGATCGCTCCAGCGCAGCCTGCTTCCTCGGCCGCAGTTGCGACATCTCGCGCCGCCTCCCATGCGATCGTCCTGCGCTCGTCCGAGGTTGCCTCTGTCAGACGTTCCTTGAGTGCCGCGCTCGACTCGACGGCGCCCATCGACTCCATGCGGTCCACCCACGTCGGCCCAAAGGGTGGGATCACCATCAGGAACACGGGAGGGTCGTCTGGCTCGAGGTCGAGCATCTCGATGTGTTCGGCCACCATGGTGGGGTCGAGGATCGGACCGCAGACGAGAAATTGTGCACCAGTTTCGATGCGCCGTCGTTTCTGCCACGACCGGAAGCGGGTCGGCATCCCGACCTCGAACTCCGGTAGCTGGTCCTGGAGGTCGCTGAGGTGCCGAACGATCTCGTAGTGGTCGGCGAGGTGGTCAACATGCGGCATGGTGTCGCCGACGACGACGAGGAATGACCGAACGCCGTTCCCGAGGGCGCCCCGCACCTCGGACTCGATCGCCAGGATGTTGCGGTCACGGGTCGAAACGACGACTGTCGGTGTCGCTGAAGGGACATCGTGCGAGATGCGAGCGGCGAATGCGTAGGGCGACACTCTGATCTTCCCGAAGACGTTG
>JAQAZV010000294.1:0-6032 GCA_032127155.1 Acidimicrobiia bacterium | reverse complement strand
ACGTCGTCATCGACCGGTGCGGCTGGGCTCAGTGGGACGGCGAAATCGTCCCCATGGCGGACGTCCGCGACAAGTTCGTCGAGGCCAACCGTGAGCTGTCCGAGAAGGGACTGCGGGTCCTCGCTTTCGCGGCAAAGGGTTTGTCCGACGAGGAGTTCGCCGCCGCCAAGGATGATCCCATGGGCGCTGTGACCGACATCGATCTCGTCGCACTGGTCGGCATCATCGACCCGCTGAGGCTCGAAGCGAGGGGTGCCGTTCAGCAGGCACTCGCCGCTGGTATCGACGTTCGGATGATCACGGGCGATCACACCATCACCGCCCGGGCGATCGCCGACCAGCTCGGTCTCGGACCGGGGGTGATCACTGGGACGGATCTCCAGGCGCTGGACGATGCGACCGTCATCGAGCGTCTCCCCGAACTGCATGTCTTCGGACGGGTCGCCCCTGAGGACAAGGTGCGGCTCGCGAGGCTCATGCAGGAGTCCGGCGAGGTCGTAGCGATGACCGGCGACGCCGTGAACGATGCCGCCGCCCTCAAGCAGGCCGATATCGGGGTGGCGATGGGGAGCGGCTCAGAGGTCACGAAACAGGCTGGCAAGCTCATCCTCACCGACGACAACTTCGCGACACTGGTGCAGGCTGTCGAGCTCGGTCGCGACATCTACCGACGTATATCGTCCTACGTGACGCTGCAGCTCACCGTGCTCTCATCGGTGCTCCAGCTCATGTTGCTGGCGACGATCTTCAACATCAACGAGGGTGTTGCCCTGTTCCCGATGCAGCTCCTATTCTCGAAGTTCTTCGTGGTGGCGACCGTCGTCGTCGGCTTCATCGTGGATGTTCCCGACAAAGGCGTTATGCAACGTCCGCCACGAAGGCCCGGCACCAAGATCGCCAATCGTGCCCAATTGGTCCGTTGGGTCATCGGCGGGTTTCTGATCGCGGGACCCGCGCTCTACCTCCTCGAATTCGGCCCCGACCAACCGAGCACCACGGTTGGGTCGATCTCCATGACCATGGCGTTTGCGGTCGACGCTCTGGCTGGCGTGAACAACGGCCTTGTCATGCGTCGGGAGCGAGAGCCCTTCTGGTCGCCACCCGTGTTCCCGTACATGGGCTGGATCTTCTTCGGATGGTTCCTCACAGTCGCTGCGGTCGAACTCGGATTCATGCAGAGGTTGCTCGGAACGGTGTCCTTGACTGGGGTCCAATGGCTCGCTGTCCTCGGTCTCGCTCTGATCAGTCCGCTGTATATCGCGATCGACAAGGGCATCCGAATGCGGCGACTGCGACCGTGATCGATCAAGAGTGGGAGCGATGATGCCTTTCGATCTGCCCTGGTATCGGAGACTGCTCGGGATTGCGGTGATCCTCGGAATTGCCGGTGGCGTTCTTGGCCTTGTGTACCTGGGTGCCACGGGTTGGGCGATCGATCACATCTTTCCCGAAACCTCAGGGGACGCGTGGTCCGGCGAATGGTGGTGGATCCTCCTCGTCGCAGTCGGGGGGCTCGTTGTCGTCATTCTTCGGAACGCGTGGCACATCCCTGACAAGACCCCCGGCGGTGTTGCGATCATCGAAGCGGCCGAGGTCGACCATACGACGGCGCCGCAGTGGGTCGCGATCGCTGCCGTGTCTGCGGTTGCCGGCGCCAGCCTGGGCCCGTCATTTGCGTTGGTGCTCATGGGTGGTGGGCTCGGGTCGTGGATCGCATCGAGGCGCTGGAGCGAATCCGCTGCGGACCCTGACTACACCCTCACCGGGATCGCAGGTGCCTTCGGTGGTGCCTTCACCTCGCCAATCCTCGGGGCCTTCCTCGTCTCCGAGCTCGAGCCCATTCCACGGCAGAGGTATGTGGCGTCGATCATTCCGCAGCTGATCGCGTCGATGATTGGCTTTGCGATCTTCTATGGAGTCGTGGGCCGCACCTTCCTCGGCACCTACAGCGTCTCGTCCTATGAGTTCGAAATCGTTGATTTGCTCATTGGTGTGGGGCTTGGTGCCCTCTCCGCCGTCGTCATGCTCGTGTTCGTCGCCGTCATCCTGGCGGTCAAGAAGGTCACCGGATTCGTGAAGAATCGCTACGTCCTCGGCATCGTCGGTGGAGCAGCTATCGGGCTGATGGCATTCGCCCTGCCACTGACCGTTGGGGCTGGTCAATACCAGCTGTCAGTCGTGATCGACGATGCGCCCGCGCTCGGAGCGGGTCTTCTGATCGTGGTGCTGCTCGTCAAGATGGTGGCCATGGCGCTGAGCCTCGAGGTTGGATTCATGGGAGGCAATGTCTTCCCGATGATCTTCATGGGTGGTACGGCAGGTACGATCGTGTACCTGCTGTTCCCTGAAATCCCGATTGCGCTTGCCGTGTCATGCATGCTTGCCGCCGTGCCCGGTTCGTTCCTGAAGGCCCCGGTGAGCATGGTGTTCATTGCGACGATCGCGCTGTATCTGAATGCCGAATCGATGGCACCGGTTGCGGTTGCCGTTGTCACGTCTTACCTGATGGTCGCCGCCATCCGATATCTGATCGCGCAGCGCCGTGGGATGGCAGCGGAACCCGCGCCGGCCTGAGATCACGCAGTCGTCTATTCGGCTGCGGTGATGCCGTCGATCACCTCGAGGGCGAGTTCAACGGCGCCTGCGTAGCCGAGGTTCGCTCCGCGGTCAGTCGCCCTGTGCCTCGTGTCGGGATCGAGCCCTTCTTCGATTGCACCGACGATGGCCAGGTACTGATCCCCGAAGGGACCGAAGAGCCTCGGCGCCTGGGCCGCGTCAGCCTCGACCGCGGCGTGCAGCGTCAGCGCCTCCTCGTCGTGCCCGAGGGTGTGCAGGATCTCTACGAGATTCCTGATGGCGGTCCACAATTGCGGGCGATTGCCTGCGCCGTACCACAGCCACCGGATAGCTCGGTACATGGCATCGAGCGCGGTCGGGATCTCATTGTTTCGACCCGCCGTCGACCCGAGGGCAACGAGGGCGATGCCGGCGAGGAATTCGTTGTCCACACTGACCGCGTACTCGACGGACTCCTCGAGGAGTTCCATCGCTCGCGCCGGGTCGGTGTCGGCCTCGATCTCTCCGAGGATGTATCGCGACCATCCGAGGATGGACGGATTACCTGAACGATCGGCCCGCTCAGCGAGTTCGTTCGCGATCCGCCTGGCTTCGGTCTTGTCACCCGAGTACATGAGAGACAGGGCAAGATCACTCCCGATGGCACCGGCCACCCGGACCTCGTTGATTGCCCAGGCTTCGTTCATGAGAACCTCGGAGTCCCGAAGGGTCAGTTCGAGATCGCCACGGAAGAACGCACTGACGAGTTTGAAGTACTGCATGGTCACAGCCCTGCGTTCGGAGTCGATGATGTCGTTCGTCACCTCGCCGAAGGCGTCGTCTGCACCGGTGAGGTCGCCATTGAACAACGCCACGTATCCAATGACGTATGCGAAGTCGATCCGTGCGACGTGTGAATCGGGAAGTGCAGCCACCCCCTCCCGAGCCCAGTCGTCCATGCCAGGGCGCATCCGCGAGATGATCAGAGGAGGAAGGCAAGTCCCAATCTCCTGAACGAGGTCGAATCGTTCGTGAGCGTTCGCCCATGCGCACGCAGCTCGAATGTTGTCGAGGTCGGATACGAGACGTACGAGGTGCTCTGCCTCGTCGGGCCCTGCCATGCCCGCGCCCGAGGCTTGCGCCAGTGAGGCGAACCACGTTGCATGCCGCTTCTCGACGTCCTCCCGGTCTGGGTCTTCGGCGAGGCGGTGGTCCGAGTAGACGCGCAGGGTCTCGAGCATCCCGAAGCGGGTCGAGCCCGATGATCGATCGGTGACCACCATGGACTTGCGGACAAGGATCCTCAACGCCTCCCTGACTGCGATCTCGTCGACATCCTCGTCGCAGCACACCGCCACGGCCGCCTCGGTCGTGCATCCATCGCGAAACACCGAAAGGCGCCGGAAGACCGTTTGCGCACCGCCATCGAGGAGCTGGTACGACCAACCGACGAGGTCATCGAGTGTTCGGTGACGGGCCGTCGTGGAGCGGGAGTCGGAGCGGAGGGTGAAGGCGTTTGCGTCGAGCGCTGCGAGGATCTCGGAGGGCATCATCGTCTGTGCATGGGAAGCGGCGAGCTCGATCGCAAGGGGGAGTCCATCGAGACGCTCGCAGATGCGTTCGATCACAGCGGAGTCCATCATCGACGGGTCGAGGTCGGGTGCAGCGATGGCAACCCGGTCGGTGAAGAGCGCCGCGGCAGGGGACAGGTTTCCCTCGCCGTGGACGCTCAACGGCGAGAGGTGGTAGACCGTCTCACCTGAGATCGACAAGGGTTCCCTGCTCGTCACGATGACGCCGATGTCATCCACGGCGTCGAGGATCGCCGAAGTGAAGTCGGCGATCACGTCGATCGCCTGCTCGGCATTGTCGAGGACGATGAGGTGACGTGCGCTCACGAGTACGTCGCTGAGGCTCTCCATCGCCGTCATCCCCGCCCGTTGGGTGACACCCAGCGCTGAGACGACCGCTGCGGTGATTTCCTCAGCTTCCGCTGCGGTTGTGAGGTCGACGAACCAGGCGCCCCCTTCGAATTCCGAGGCGTGCTGGCGTGCAACTTCGGTTGCAAGCGTCGTCTTGCCAACACCCCCGACACCCACGAGTGTCACGAGGTTGGACGATTCGAGCTGGTCGCTGACGGAGGCAGCGTCGTCGGCGCGGCCGACGATGTGGACACGTCGCTTCGGCAGGTTCCCCACCGACGCCGGTGAGAGAACAGCCAGGGGTGCGGGGGCGTGCTCGGAATCGATTTGCCAGATCCGTTCAGCCCTGACGAGATCCCGCAACCGATGCTCGCCGAGATCCCGGAACCGCCATGTGCGGTCGACGTCATCGATGACGAGCGTTCTCACCGCATCGGTCACGAAGATCTGGCCGCCTGCGGCGGCGCTGCTGACGCGAGCTGCACGGTTCACCGCAGATCCGAAGTAGTCGCCACCGCGTTCGTCTGCAGTCCCTGCGTGGAGACCCATCCTCACCATCGGCTCACCGACGGCGTCTGGCCATGTCGTGGTGTGGAGTTCCTGCTGGATTGAAAGGGCGGCGTCGAGTGCGGAGCGTGCCGAAGCAAACGAGATTCCCCACCCGTCGCCGGCCTTTGAGAACACGTATCCGCCATGGGTAGCGGTGATGCGGTCGAGGAGGCCGTCATGAATGGCGAGGACCTCGGCCATCGCATCGGGATGACGGTCCCACAAGCGGGTTGATCCCTCGATATCAGTGAACAGGAACGTGACGGTTCCCGTGGGAGCGAGCGCAGTGGACATCTCCGCAGACTACTGCCGGGGGTTCTCGCGTCCCATGCAGTGGCATGCGTTGTCCCTTCGCCCAAACGCACGGACCTGAGGAGGACGGGGCAGTGTGAGGCCCCGATAGTCGACGACTGGCGGTGGACCCGAGCTCATCCGTAGCCGAGCCATGGCCCTCGTGCGAACTGGGGGGGGGATCAGGTCGACTGCCATCGGGAACCTCGCTGACCCTCGATGACCGTGTCGTGGTGTGCCCGTATGCTTGCGGACGTGACCGACTCTCCCCCCGACAGGCTTTTCGACGTCGACGACGGATATTGGGATGCTTTGTCTACCGAGGTTCCCGGGGACCCCATGCCGCACCAGCAGCCTCAGGTGGTTCCTTCCCTGGCACCGAAGGAACCAAGAGGCCCGGTCGCCATCGACGAGGAGGCCATCGCCGACCAACTGCGGACGACCTTTGGGTACGACGTGTTCCGCCCGGGCCAGGCAGACGTCGTGCGCGCTGCCCTCGACGGGGTTGATTGCCTCGCCGTCATGCCGACCGGATCAGGGAAGTCCCTCACCTACCAGCTTGCGTCGCGCCTCATCGGGGGAACGACGCTCGTCGTGTCCCCTCTGATCGCCCTCATGAAGGACCAGGTCGACTCTGCGACCGAACTCGGTATCTCGGCCACGTTCATCAATTCGTCAATCGAGCCGGAGGAACGGGCGGCGAGGATCGCGAGC
>JAQAZV010000293.1:0-3856 GCA_032127155.1 Acidimicrobiia bacterium | reverse complement strand
CGAGTCTGTGCCGGTTCTCTACCTCTTGTTGTCCCCGAGGACCTTCGACACGAACGAGACCGCAGCGGCGTTGAAATCTCCTTGATGGAGACCCTGGGCCGCCACGACCCTCCCACCCTTGGCTTCGAACGCCGAACTCAGACCTGCAAGGGCCTCCGAAACCCGTGCAGTCACGTCGGCAAACGTGTGCGGGAAGAACGAGTACGTGCAGAACACGCCAACCCGGAGTCCGTCGAGAGCCGGGAGGGCATCGATCCACTCCGACATCCGCCTTGTCGGCTCGCCACCGAACGGCGTGTCGCTGTGGAGCTTGCACCCAGCCACTACGACATCGGTCGCCAGCAGGTCATCGAGGACAGCTTCGTCGATTGAGCGAACAAGTGTGGCAACACCGTGGGCGGCAGCGGCCTCGGAGAGGGCATCCGCTGCCTGGTGGACCTTGCCTCGTCGGCTCTCACACACGACATACATGTCCATATGGCGACTATATCGCGGCGACTCGCCGCCGGCTGGACGAAACAGCGAACCCGAGAGCCTGGCAGACCACCCCGCCCACAACGGCACATGTGGGCGGTGTCGCATGCGGGGGTAGGAAGAGTCAAATTTCTCTGTCCGGTTTGGTGGGAGCGGCGGCATCCTATGGGTATGACCACGCTCGCCAAGGGTGAAGTGTTCCAACGGTATGGGGTCGAGTTGACTCGTTTCGCAACTTCGCTGGTCGGACCCGCCGACGCACAAGACGTTGTGTCCGATGCGCTCGTCGCAGCACTGTGGTCCGAGGGTTGGGGCCAGGTCGAGAACCAGCGCGCTTACCTCTATCGCACCGTCGTGTCTCAGGCCCGAATGAACCACCGGTCCGCGACGCGCCGTCGAAGCCGGGAGCGCCGAGCCGCATCGGTTGTGACTGCCGCGTCACCCAATGGTGAAGTTGACGTGTGGGACGCGCTGGGGCGTCTCAACGTGACCGAGCGTTCCGTCGTGTTCCTCACCTACTGGGAAGACCTCCCGGAGGATGACGCCGCGCAACGGCTCGGGGTGAGTGAACGCACGGTACGGCGACGCCTAAGCCGTGCTCGCCACAAACTGGGGAGGTTGCTCCATGAGTAGCCGGCTCGACGACCGAATCCGCACGATGATGCAACACGTCGTCTATGAATCGCCGCCGCCACCGGACCTCCCGGCCGGTCCGCCACCCGCACCGGTCCCTGCGTGGCGAGTTCCGAGCTGGGCTGTTGCTTTGGCGGCCGGGCTCGCGGTGTTCGTGCTCATTGGCGGGTTTGCGTGGCTGGTCGGTGGGACCGGTTCGGAAGTGATCGAAGAGCCGTTGCCTGCGGTGGCCACGTCGACGCCGCCGACCGTTCCCGACGCGACGCCGCCGATCGTTGCCGACGCGACGCCGCCGGTCCTGGTCAGGCTGACGCAGGTGTTGGGTGGCTCGGTGTCCACGGATCCGCCTCCGACGCCTGTGGTCGTTGGCGACACGACGGATGTCGACGGGAGTGAGATGGCGACGGTGACGGTGGGCGGTCCCGGTCTCGTTGCCGGGGGTTCCTCACACACCGTCGAGGTGAAGGGCATCGATGCCGCAGTGTGGGTTTCCCCCGACGGCCGGGCGTGGCAGCGGATCGACGACAATGCCGGGGTCTTCGGGGATGCCATGTCGGTGACCGGTGCGGGAAGCGACCAGTTCATCAACGACATCGCCGGTGGTTCGCTCGGGGTGGTTGCGGTGGGAGCAGACGGGCTGATCCTCGCCCACGACGCTGCGGTGTGGATATCGAGCGACGGCCTGGTGTGGGAACGGCTGCCTCATGATGCCGACGTGTTCGGTGGGGAGGGCGATCAGTTCATGCATTCCGTGGTTCAGACGTCTGGTTCGGTGATCGTTGTTGGTGAGTCGGGCGGCGTTGCAGCGGCGTGGGTGTCGAGAGACGGGACGCAGTGGGCGCGAGCCGACGTAGACGACGAGTCCATCAGGGCAGGTGCGGAACCTTCGGTGATGAACGACGTCGCCGTAGCCGGTGCCGGGTTGGTCGCCGTGGGCAGCGCCGGTGTCGATTTGGGTCCTGCCGTGTGGCTCTCCCCGGATGGGGTCACCTGGGAGCGGCTTGTCGACTCGGCGGCAGGGGAACAGTCGGGACTCTCAACGGATGACTCCGCGATGAGTCCCATGACCGCTGTGGCTGCCGGTGAGCGGGGCCTTGTCGCTATCGGCACCAAGCTGCGGGACGCGAGTTCTTCGATCTACGGGGCGCGGTGGACGTCGGGACCCGTGGTGTGGACCTCCGACAACGGGTACGAGTGGCAACTTCTCGATTCGAGTTTCCTCGAAGTGACCGATCAGCAGGAGACGAGCCGATACGCCTATTTGAAGGGCGGAACTCTCGTCCTGTTAGAGGATGTGGCTTGGGACGGTGACCGGGTGCTGGCGATCGGCGGATATGAACTCATACCATCGGGTACTCATGACAACCCTGGTTTTGTGACCGTTTGGGCCTCGATGGACGGAGGCTCCACGTGGCAGGTAGCCGGCGAGACAACACTGCCACCAACGGGCTCTCAATCCCGCCGCGGTGCTCGCGCGTTCACCCGACTCGGCGACTCGGTCGTGCTCGCCGGAAGCGACGACATACCCGTCGGGAGACACCCCGAGCACGGTTGGATGACATACGGGTCCACTCCGGGTGTGTGGATCGCGAACCTCCCGGCGCCGTAGCAGGCGGGTACGACCTCAGGTGGTGGCCGTTGATCAGGTGCCGACGCCCCGTGCGATCGTGGAGTGGCTCTGGGCGGGAGCCTACAGAGACGAAGCGTTCTCAATGAACCCGTCAACGCCGATTCTTGACGATCAAAGCCTATCGAACATCAGTGTGCTGATCCCGATAGGGCTCCTCGTCACGATGTTCTTCTCCTACTCGCGACCGGAAGCCTCGTGGCATCCCCTGTGCGGCACCATGATCAAAGTGGGTGCGTGGGCTATGGCGATCATCGCCCTCTACGCCCTCATCGACGATACGTTGATCACGAGCGGCCGCTATTCGGGTGCCACCCTGTTCTACGAGCTCGTGTTCTACGCGGCCGGGATCCTGTTTGGCGTTGGTGCCTGGCAAATGCGAGGAGACACTCGCTAGGACGAGGCCGGTTGTGGCGCTCCATCGGTACGTGACGCTGAATCCGAACGTATTCGCACTTGCCCTGGCGGTACCGGTAGGGCAGCGTCCCTGACCCATGTCGTTGGCGCAGCCGAATCGAGGGTTAGAACGGAACTCGCGAGTCACCCATGTTGCCGTCGTCTCAGCGCGATGAGCGCGAACTGCACCGCCCACATCGGCACGAGTTGCTTGGGCAGTGATGGTGGTGCAGTCTGTGGGGGATGTTGGGTCTTGGTCTCCATGGGAGGTGGCAGTGGACAGAGCGGAGGTGATCGTGCGGGCCCTTGGGGCGGTTGACGGACGCGCCGCGGTGGCGTTGATCAACACCGCAGCCAAGTGGTATGCAGAGTTCCTGACCCCTTCAGAGGTCGACGAGCCAGAGATGACCCTCGAAAGCTGGGCAGAGGAGACTCGGCGGATGACCTGGTACGGGGCGTTCGACGACGTTGATCTGGTGGGCGTGATGGGTCTGGAGTATGCCGGCGGCGTGGTTCTGTTCCGGCATGCCTACGTGCTGCCCGACCGTCAGCGGCAAGGCATCGCAGCGATGCTCCACAACCATCTCGAACGAGAGGTCAAGGGTGTCGACAAGATCATCGTCGGTACCTACGCCGCCAACTACAAGGCCCGAACTGCCCTCGAGAGGGCCGGCTATCAACCGTCCCCGGACCCGGAAGCGGTGCTCCGCCGGTACTACGACATAC
>JAQAZV010000292.1:0-5103 GCA_032127155.1 Acidimicrobiia bacterium | reverse complement strand
GGCTGCACCATCGTCTCGTCGAAGGGATCCAGCGTGATGCGACCCTGGGCGATCACTTCCTTGATGGTGCGGTCCGAGAAGATCATCGGCAACCGATGCTAGCCCAGCCGATCACGCTGCTTCATCCCTGCGCACGGTGTCGGGTGCTCAGCCCTGCGTGATGGGGAGCCCGGAGTCGTACCACGCCACGATTCCTCCATCGATCTCGGTGACATTGGTGAATCCGAGCTCCTCGAAGGTCTGCATGGCCTGTCCCGACCGGTTGTCTGATCGGCAGTACACGACGTAGTGAGCATCCTTGTCGAGGGTGTCGAGATCAGATGCGAACGTCGACTCGTAGAAGTCGATGTTCACAGCTCCTTCGAGGTGTCCTTGGTTGAACTCGTCAGGCGTCCTGATGTCGAGGACCACGGGAGCAGGTTCGGCTGCGATGAGGTCGGCGGCTGCCTGCGGCGACACCGTCTCGAGCGTGGCCCCTGACGCCGAGCAGCCTGCGACGACAACAGCGCCGAAGGCGAGCATGGCCACGATGACCTTGATTCCGTTCCTCATGTTCACGACCCCTTCTTTGTCGGGAGACCAGCCCTGGTCCAGGCGAGCATGCCTCCCTTGACGTTGAGTGCTTCGATTCCGTTGGCAGTCAGATGGCGTGTTGCCCGACCCGAGCGGTTGCCGCTGCGGCAGATGGCAAGGACCTTCTTCCCCTGGAGGGAGGTCATGCGCTGGTCGAGCGATTCGAGGCTGATGTGGAGCGATCCGGGGGGATGGCTCTCCCTGCGCTCGCTCTTTGTCCGGACATCCACGATCACATAACCGTCCTCGGCCGCGAGGCGCTGAGCTGTCTGCACGTCGACGCTGTGCTTCTTGAAACCGAACATCAGGCGAGTCCCAGGGCGACGACACCACCAGCGAGCGATGCAACGTTTGTGAATCCCATGGACGTCAGCCAAGCGGCTCCCGTTGTACTCCGGTTGCCGGTGGCACACACGAGAAGGATGGCCTCGTTCCTGTCCATCGATGCCGCAGCATTCGGGAGGTGGGCGAGGGAGATGGTCTCGACGTCCGGAAGCGTTCCGGTCGCCCATTCCATGGGTTCTCGTACGTCGATGACCCTCGCGGCGTTGGCCTCACGCCACGTCATCCACTGGCGGGCAGGAACATGTTGGATGGTGGGTGATGATGGTGCGTGCATGACTTTCCGATCAGGGGAACGATACCCGGGGGGGTATAGTACTCTGACGACGAGTATACGAAGAGGATTCCCCATGCGGATCGACATTTCGACGGGACAGACGGCTGCGCACGTTCGGCAGATCACAACCTCGTCGCTCGGCGACCACTCCTACGTCGTTGTGGTCGACGATGAAGCCATCGCCATCGACATCCAGCGGGACCTCGATCGATTCGAGGCCGTACTCGAGGACGTCGAGGCGACACTCACAGCTGTGTTCGAGACCCACATCCACAACGACTATGTCAGCGGAGGAAAACGTCTCGCCGATGGGCGCGGGGCAACGTACGTCCTCCCTGCAAACACCGGCGCACCCTATCCGCATCAACCTCTCGCCGATGGTGAAACCATCCCCGTCGGGTCATGGCATATGCGGGCGATGCATACTCCGGGGCACACGCACAACCACACATCGTACGTACTCGAATCCGAAGATGGCCCCGTCGCCGTGTTCTCCGGTGGTTCGATGCTGGTGGGGGCCGTTGGACGTTCAGATCTCCTCGGCGAGGATCACACCGAAAGGCTCCTCGCCGATCAGTATCGGTCGGTCCATCGCATCGCCGGCGAGCTCCCGGATCCGTCACTCGTGGCGCCGACCCATGGGTCGGGTTCGTTCTGCTCCGCGTCCAACGTTGCCGATTCGACGAGCACGATCGGGAGGGAAAGGATGCAGAACCCCGCCCTCCTGGCTCCGACGCTCGAGGCGTTCGCGATGAGCCAGGTCATCGGATACCGAAACTACCCGACCTACTACCGCCATATGGCGGCAGCGAACCTCCAACCCATGGGTGCGCCGCCAAGCGATCCGTTGCGACGCATTGCCGACCTCGATGAAGTCGAAGGGGTCACGGTTGTCGATGTCCGGCCGTTCGCGAAATATGCAGTGGGACATGTCCCTGGATCAATCAGCATCGAGGTGTCGAACGACACTGCTGTCTACATGGGATGGACCCTTCCTTGGGCCAGCCCTGTTGTCCTCGTGGGATCGCAAACGGATGTCGAGACCGTGCGCAGGCAACTGGCGCGGATTGGCTGGGATGCTGTGATCGGATGGGTGTCCCCGGAGACCCTCGACGATCCTGCCCTGGATCTGAGCGTGACAAAGGTCGCAACCTTCCGCGACCTCGACATTGATCCATTGTCGGTGGTTGTCGACGTGCGAGATCCCGTTGAGCATCGCGATGGGATCATCGAGGGTGCGGTACCGGTGCACGTCGCCGAGTTCGTGGCTGATCCCCTCCGGTTTGGTGGAACACGTGTCCTCATCCATTGCCAGAGCGGATATCGCGCGGCGGTGGCAGCGGGCTTCGCCGAAGCGGCTGGCGCAGACGTGACGGTGATTGCAGATTCCATCACGAACTACCGGGGCGACCTCGTGGCTCTCCCGTCATGAATACTCGCTTGATACCCTGTGGGGTATGATCGCGGCATGGAGCTTCCACCTGACGATCGGGACGAGATCATCAAGCGACTCAGACGCGTCGAGGGACAGCTGAGGGGACTCCAGGCCATGGTCGACGAGGGTCGCGAGTGCAACGACACGCTCATCCAGTTCGCAGCAGCGAACAAGGCACTCAGCAAGGCCGGGTTTCGGTTCTTTGCTGCGACGATGGAGCAGTGCCGGCTGCGTCCCGACGAAGCCAATGCCAACGGGTACAACCCGGACGCCCTGGAGAAGATGTTCCTCAGGCTCAGCTGAGACCGGACGTCGTCGCCCCGGTCGTCGTTGCGTGGCGTGCCACCCGTGGACCGCTCGCGGCCCCTAGTTCACGAAGCGGATCGTCATGGGATAGCGGTACCGATCGCCGGACGCAGCCTTCACCGCTGCCACGATCGTCACGATCAGCGAGAAGATCCCGAGGGCGATGAGCATGAAGATACCGACGATGACCAGGACCAGGATGCCACTGATGATGCCGTAGATCAGCATCGAGATGTGGAAGTTGAGGGCTTCCCTCGCGTACTCCTCCACGTAGGCGTCCTCGTCGCGCTTGATCAGCCAGATGATGAGTGGTCCGAGTATCCACAGGGACACGAAACCGCTCAGCTGTGCAGCCGTTGCCCACCCCCTCGAATCGGACGGCACGTCCTTGGGGTTTGCCGGGATGATCGTTGCCTTGTCGTCAGTCATGGTGTCCCTTCATCGTCCCGAATGATGCCCGCAGGCCTGCCGCCGCGCAAGGACAGGCCGTTCGACCATCAACTCTTGACGGTGAAGACATCCTGCATCCCGCAGCGTGGCGAGCTTGGATGGCATACGCTTGGAACCAGTGATGGTTGGGAGGACGGGATGCGACGAGGGGTGAAGGTCAGTGCGCTGGCGATGGGGGCGATCGCGGCAACGGCGGCGGTTGCTGCCAGGATTGCGGCCCGATCGAACGACGTGCCGTCAGGCACAGCTCAGCGCGCGACTGCGGCGAGCGAACCCGAGGTCGATGGCGGAGCCTTCCTCGATCATCTTGGCGCCGCCATCAGGATCGACACCACGGTGTACGAGGACCGCGAGCGCAACAGCACCGAAGCCTTCCTGCGTTTCCACGACTTTCTCAGGGAGACCTATCCGGGCGTGTACGAGGCCTGCGACGTTGAGGTTGTCAACGATCTGTCACTGATGTTCCGATGGGAGGGAAGCCATCCGAGAGCCGATCCGCTGGTGCTGATGGCCCACATGGACGTGGTTCCCGTGGAGCCGGGAACCGAGGGCGATTGGAGGGTCGGACCGTTCTCGGGCGAGATCGTGGACGGGCATGTGTGGGGGCGAGGTGCTCTTGACGACAAGGGACCACTGATCGCCTCACTCGAGGCGGTCGAACACTTGTTGCGAGTTGGTTTCGCACCTTCCCGCACCGTCTACCTGGCTTTCGGACACGACGAGGAGATCGGGGGTGTGCAAGGAGGAAAGGCGATCGCCATGAGGCTGCGCGAGAGGGGGATCTCTCCTTGGTTCGTCCTCGACGAGGGGGGAGCCGTTGTCGACAGCTTCCCAGGTTTCGTCACCCAGCCCGTAGCCCTCGTAAAGGTTGCTGAGAAGGGCTATGTGGACGTCGAGATCACGGCGAGGGGGGAAGGGGGGCACTCGTCGGTTCCCCCCGCTTCCACGTCGATTGGAAAGCTGGCCGTGGCCGTGGGGGCCCTCGAGGCGAACCCGGTACCGCCACGGATTGCAGTCCTGGAACCGTTCTTCGACGCGCTCGCCCCGATCCTCGATCGGAAGGTGCGTCCCCTGGCGACGAACCTGAAGTTGACGGGCCCAATGATCGCAAGGCTGTTGTCGCGCAGCCCCGAATCCGACGCCCTCATTCGGACCAGCACGGCCGTCACGATGATCGCCGGCGGCGTGAAGGCGAATGTTCTCCCTCAGGAAGCATCGGCAACCATCAACTTCCGCATCCTCCCCGGCGACACCGTCGACTCGGTTCTCGACCACGTGCGGACCGTTGTGGGACCTGACATCGGGATCGAGGTCGTCGGTGAGATGCGCTCGGAGCCGAGTGACTTCTCCTCGACCGATTCCGAGGCGTGGGAGATCATCCGGACCAGCATCGAGGAAACCTTCCCTGAGTCCACCGTCGCTCCTTGGATCCTGACCGGCGCCACCGACTCCCGCTACTACGCAGGCCTCGCTGGTGACATCTACGGCTTCGCCCCCTTCACCGGGGACCCCGAGGACCGGGGGTACCACGGCACGGACGAGCGTGTCCGCGTCGCCGACGGCGACCGGGCAGTCTCCTTCTACTGCCGCCTGATCCGCGGAGCAAGCCTCGCGTAACTTCGCAGTACCTGGTACCAAGTACCAAGAACGGAGTACCAAGAACGGAGTACCAAGTACCGCCTCGCAAGGTGAGGCTCCCCAAGTACTAGGTACCTGCTAC
>JAQAZV010000291.1:0-3902 GCA_032127155.1 Acidimicrobiia bacterium | reverse complement strand
ATCCTCGACACCGCTGAGACCGGTACGACGTCCCAGCTCACCGACGGATTGGTTTCGGCAGCCGAGGGCGCGTTCGTCGTCGTTGGACCCCCACGCACGAATCGTCCGTCCACACCCCCTTCGAAACCGATGGCTGTCGGGGGCCACTTCGCGTGGCTGGATACCACCTACTCGGTTACGGTCCATGATCACATCCCACCACTTGTCCAGGGAGGCAGATTCACGCTCCTCGATGCGGGGAGCCTTGGTGAAGAGCCCGTCGTGCGGGGCGTGGAACCAGGCGACACGCTGGAGATCGAAGTCGGTTCCACCCCTGTTTCGGAGTTGTTGAGGGTCCACGGAATCCCACCGGGTCTCCGTCCCGTTTCGCCAGTGGTGGCGGTTGGTGCCAAGATTGCCGCCGTACTCGGCGTGCGGACAGCTGCGTGGGCGAAGCCTCGTGGCATGGGAGCATGCATCGTCATCGAACGGGAAGTTGCAACGTGAAGATTGGCAGGGTCGTGGTCTCCGCTGAGGAGATCGATGCAAAGCTTGCAGACATGGGAGCGCAGATCACCGAGGACTACCGCGGCAAGGAGGTCCTCCTGATCGGCATTCTCAAAGGTGCGTTCGTGGTGATGGCCGATCTCGCCCGATACATCGACATCCCCGTGGAGTTCGACTTCATGGCTGTGTCCTCATATGGATCGGCAACGAAGAGCTCGGGAGTGGTGCGGATCCTCAAGGACCTCGACCAGGAGATCGCCGGTCGCCATGTGCTGATCGTGGAGGACATCGTCGATACCGGCCTCACGCTGCATTACCTCCTCAAGAACCTCCAGGTCCGCAAGCCAGCAAGCCTTGCTCTCGCCGCGTTGCTGATCAAGGACGGGATCGAACGTCCGCCACTCGACGTCAGATACGAGGGATTCCACATTCCTCCGGCCTTCGTGGTGGGATATGGCCTCGACTTCGATGGCAAGTACCGCAACCTGCCCTATGTGGCCGAGATGGTTGCTTCCGACGAGTAACCACGAGCTGCCAACTTTGACAGCCTCCCGGCGTACCATTGGCCGGGCCGCATCCCCCGTCCGACGGTGGCTGCGGCAGCGGCCAATCAGGAGAGCACGGTGAACAGAACAGCGAGAACGATCCTCGTGTACCTCGCGGTGATCTTCATCGTGGTCATGGGATTCCAGCTCGTCTTCAATCAGGCCACCCAACCCCAAGAGCTCTCGCTCACAGAATTCGAGACCGCGCTCGCCGCAGGGGACATCACCGACGAGATCGTGCTCCGCGACCGCTCCAACGAACTCGTCGGCACCATGATGGTCGATGGCGAGACCACCGACTTCATCGTGCGGTACCCGGCTGACTACGCCGAAACACTCACGAAGGAACTCCAGGCATCGGGCGTTGAGTTCACCGTCGATGCCGAGAACCCCACCCTGTTCGAATGGTTCCTCACCTCGATCCTGCCCTACCTGCTCATCTTCGGCCTGTTCATCTTCATCATCATGCAGATGCAGGGTGGTGGGAACCGCGTGATGCAATTCGGCAAATCGAAGGCGAAGCAGGTATCGAAGGACGCACCCAAGGTGCTGTTCACCGACGTTGCAGGAGCCGATGAGGCCGTCGAGGAGCTCGAAGAGATCAAAGAGTTCCTCGCCCACCCCCAGAAGTTCAGGGCGATGGGCGCAAAGATCCCGAAGGGGGTGCTGCTGTACGGCCCTCCCGGGACCGGGAAGACCCTTCTCGCCAGGGCCGTTGCAGGCGAGGCAGGCGTTCCCTTCTATGCGATCTCCGGTTCTGACTTCGTTGAGATGTTCGTCGGTGTCGGTGCCTCGAGGGTGCGCGACCTGTTCGACCAGGCCAAGCAGAATGCACCGGCGATCGTCTTCATCGACGAGATCGACGCCGTTGGCCGACACAGGGGCGCAGGTCTCGGTGGCGGACACGATGAGCGGGAGCAGACCCTCAACCAGCTCCTCGTCGAGCTCGATGGGTTCGATGTCAAGTCCGGCGTCATCGTGATTGCCTCGACGAACCGACCGGACATCCTCGATCCCGCCCTGCTCAGGCCGGGTCGGTTCGATCGCCAGATCGTCGTCGACAGGCCCGACCTCGTCGGGCGAAATGCGATCCTGAACGTCCATGCGAAGGGGAAGCCACTCGCGAGCGGAGTCGACCTTTCCGTCCTCGCACGCCAGACGCCGGGGTTCACCGGTGCTGACCTCGCCAACCTCATCAATGAGGCTGCCCTCCTTGCGGCCCGTCGTGGTGATGACTCGATCACGATGGTCACACTCGAGGAAGCCATCGAGCGTGTCATTGCAGGCCCTGAGCGTCGCAGCCGCGTGATGTCAGATTCGGAGAAGAAGATCACCGCCTATCACGAGGGTGGTCATGCTCTCGTCGGATATGCCCTCCCGAACGCAGATCCCATCCACAAGGTCACCATCATCCCGCGAGGTCGTGCTGGCGGCTACACCATGGCTCTGCCCCTCGAGGACAAGTACTACGTGCGGCGTTCCGAAATGATCGATCAGCTTGCGATGCTGCTCGGCGGGCGAACGGCGGAGGAGATCATCTTCATCGACCCGACGACGGGTGCCTCGAACGACATCGAGAAGGCCACATCCATCGCCAGGAAGATGGTCATGGAGTACGGGATGTCCGACAAACTCGGGCCGCTCCGCTACGGATCACCCGACGCCGAGGTGTTCCTCGGTCGCGACTATTCGAAGAACCAGGATCTCTCGAACGAGGTGGCCGCCGCGGTGGATGAAGAGGTTCGTTTCCTCATCACACAGGCGCATGATGAGGCACGGACCATCCTCACGACCCATGAAGCCGCACTCCACAGGGTCGCTGAGGAACTCATGGATCGGGAGACCCTCGGTGCGGACGACATCGCAAAGATCTTCCATGACGTGCCCAAGTGGGAACATGCTGAGGATGGGACGATTCGTCTCAAGGCCCCGGATTCACTCGGGCAGATCAAGTCGTCCTATGCAGCCGCACGCACAGACGGAGTGAACTGACCTGGTGCTGGACCGCGCAGTCTGGAAGGTCGGCGGTCGTGACCTCCCGTTGTCGTCTCCCTTGGTGATGGGCGTCCTCAACGTCACGCCGGATTCCTTCTCCGACGCGTCGCTACATCTCGACGCCGGTGCGGCTGTGGCTGCCGGCCTTGCCATGGTGGAGGATGGTGCAGCCATCGTCGATGTTGGCGGCGAATCGACCCGTCCGTATGCGTCGCCCGTCTCCGCAGATGCTGAGGCCAGTCGGGTGCTCCCTGTGGTCGAGGAACTCGCCAGTCGAGGGGTTGTGGTGTCCATCGACACGTCGAAGCCGGCCATCGCCGCTCGAGCCATCGACGCCGGAGCCGCGATCGTGAACGACGTCACCGGCCTGCGCGATCGGGAGATGGCCGCGCTCTGTGCTTCCGCAAAGGTCGGGGTGGTGATCATGCACATGCAGGGGGATCCGATGACGATGCAGGACAACCCGACCTACGGCGATGTTGTCGCCGAGGTTCGTGATTTCTTGTCCCGACAGTGCTTGAGAGCCATCGATGCCGGTATCGGCATCGAATCCATCGCGATCGATCCCGGCATTGGTTTCGGCAAGTCCTTTGATCACAATCTTGCCATCATGCGCTCCCTCGAGGCCTTCACCCATCTGGGATATCCGGTGCTTATCGGAACATCGCGAAAGGGCTTTCTCGGATCCATCCTCGAACCCGTTCGCGGGCACACCGAACCGTCCGACAGGGATGCCGCAACCGCTGCGACCGTGGCAACGGCTGTTCTCAGAGGCGCATCGATCGTGCGTGTCCACAATGTGGCGCTTGGGGTTGATGTAGCGATGACAGCCAAGGCTATGGTGCCGCAGAGGAGCTGATGACAAAGAAACCAACA
>JAQAZV010000290.1:0-12524 GCA_032127155.1 Acidimicrobiia bacterium | reverse complement strand
ACTCGCAGCGACGGGCTTCTCCGGTGAGGACAGGGACACGTGGTCGGCTGCACGGGCGATGTTCAGGGCAGACCACGTCAACGATTCGTACCAGGAGATCGCAGAGACGTTCTTCAACTCCATTGCTCGGCGGCTCTTTGGGACAAAGGGCATCGATCCCCATCTCGAATTCCTGGCGCCTGCCTACGGCGCTGAGCAGGTCAATCGCGAAGCAATGCTTCGCATCTACGACCACGGCGAGGATCGCTACGTGCTGCTCGAAGAGCTGTTGCGTGACTGCCGGTTCCATGCATCGTGGTCAGATATCACCAGGGATCTCGACGTTGGGTCGCGGCGCCTTCCGGAAGGGCCCGGTACGGTCGAGGTCGTCGATGCGCTGTTCTATCGGGGGAAATCCGCATATCTGGTCGGCCGATTCGTCAGTGCGACCGGCCACACGCCCTTTGCGCTCGCGATTCGCCACGAGCGGTCCGGCCTGCGCCTCGCCGCCGTACTCACCGGAGAGGACGACCTCGCCATCCTGTTCTCCTACACGCGTGCGGCGTTCCAGGTTGTCGTCGACCATCCCGCCGCTCTCGTTGATTACATTCGCGTCCTGCTGCCGACGAGACATCCCTCTGAGGTCTATGCCTCGATCGGTTTCAGGAAGCAGGCGAAGACCGAGGGCTACCGCGAGCTGATGGCATACCTCGGTTCGTCCGATGATCGGTTCGTGCGCGCCGAGGGCACACCCGGCCTGGTGATGATCGTTTTCACCCTTCCGGGATATGACGTGGTGCTGAAGGTCATCAGGGACCGCTTCCCGCCTCAGAAGCATGTCACGCCGGACCATGTCAGGGATCGGTACCGCATCGTTTCCCGGCATGACCGAGCTGGCAGGCTCGTGGAGGCCCACCACTTCGTCGATCTCAGACTCCCTGTCGGTCGATTCGATCCGGACCTGCTCAGGGAACTCACCGGAGAGGCGAAGCGGAGCGTCGAGATCTCAGGAGGCGACCTGACGATCTCGACCGTCTACGTCGAGCGGAAGGTGATCCCGCTCGACGTCTACGTCCGATCGGCGTCGGAGGAGGAGGCGACCAGGGTCGTGATCGACTACGGGGTCGCGATCAAGAACCTTGCAGCGTCGAACATCTTCCCGGGCGACATGCTTCTCAAGAACTTCGGTGTCACGAGCAGGGGGAGGGTCGTGTTCTACGACTACGACGAAATCGGTATGTTGACCGACTACCACTTCCGTCCTCTGCCGGAAGCAAGCGACCCATTCGATGACCTCGCTGAGTCTCCGGTGTATGGAGTCGGGCCGCACGATGTGTTCCCTGAGGAGCTCGCACGGTTCCTCGGACTCCGCCCGAGTCTGCGGGCAGACTTCAATGCCCATCACGCCGACCTCTTCACCCCCGACTTCTGGAACAGCATCCAGGACCGCATCGCTTCCGGAGAGTCGATCGAGATCCGCCCCTACCGGCGGAGCAGATCCCTCGACGTCTGATCCCGTGCGGTCGATGACGGTATGATGGCATTCGTTCCGAGGGGATCGACGATGGTCCCCAGGTGACTAGGTGCGCGGGTTCCGTAGAATCCTCGCCCGACTCCACAAGCTTTCGAGGAGAACCCATCATGCAGCAGGAAACCCTGCACGCCACCAAGCGCGTGACATCGGGAACCCGTGCGTCCAAGCGCCTTCGCCGCGACGGTCGAGTGCCTGGGGTCGTCTATGGATCGTCCATCGAACCCCAAGCAGTCCATGTCGCCGTGCGCGATCTCTACGGCGTGCTTCACACAGAAGCAGGCCTCAACGCCATCATCGAGCTCGACGTCGAGGGTTCCTCGATCCTCACGGTTGCCCGTGAGGTGCAGCGCCATCCCGTGCGCGGCGAGATCGCCCATCTCGACTTCATCGAGGTTCGGATGGACACCGAGATCGACGCTGAGGTCTCAGTCGAATACATCGGGGTCCCCGAAGGCGTCAAGGAAGAGGACGGCGTCGTGGAGACCCTCGAAGCGAGCGTGATGATCAGCGCGCTGCCCGGCTCGATTCCTTCGCACATCGAAGTCAACATCGAGCATCTCGGTGTCGGAGACACGCTCAAGATTGCTGACCTCCCCGAGATCGACGGCGTCACCTATCTCGCAGACGAGGATCATCCGCTCCTCACCGTTGTCATCCCTGCTGCCATCGTGGAGCCGGTCGACGAAATCGACATGCTCGAGGGCGACGAGGTCGAAGGCGAAGCCGGCGAAGAAGGCGGAGCCGGCGATGCCGACGAGGACGAGGGCTGATAGAGACGCTCCCTCCGTGTCTCATCGTCGGCCTCCGGAACCCGGGGTCGACGTACGCAGGAACCCGTCACAACATCGGTGGCGACGTTGTTGCGCAGCACCTCAGCAGCGTTGGATCTCCCCTGAAGCGAGCGCCACAGGGCATAAGGGCAGAAGTCGCGGAGGTGAACTTGGGGGGCGTCCGCGCCGTCTACGCGCTTCCCACCACGTTCATGAACGAATCGGGCCAGTCCGTGGCGCCCCTCGTTCGCTACTACGGGATCGATCTCGATCGTCTCCTGGTTGTCCATGACGACATCGATGTCCCCTTTGCCAAGCTGAAGATGCAGTGGTCCCGCGGTCATGGCGGGAACAACGGGGTCCGATCGACCATCGGTTCGCTTGGCACCAACGACTTCTGGAGACTCAAGGTCGGTGTCGGTCGTCCTCCGGGTCGCATGGACCCTGCCGATTTCGTCCTCAAGCGGTTTGCCTCCTCCGAACGGGACGACGTGGATGCTGCCATGTACCGTGGCGCTGATGTGATCGACGTCTTCATCACGAAGGGCGGCGAGGATGCTCGCCAGTTCGCGGGCGAGCTGAACGACTGAGGCCGAAAGCGGGGTGTCATCGATCATGGCCAGCTACGTCGGGGCGATCGACCAAGGAACCACGTCCACGAGATTCGTGATCGTGGATGAAGCTGGGTCGTTCGTCGCCATGTCCCAGATGGAGCACGAGCAGATCTTTCCCGCCCCTGGATGGGTCGAGCACTCGCCAAACGAGATCTATGCCAATACGCAGGCGGTGATCGCCTCCGCACTTGCGCAGGCCAGCCTTGGTGCCTCGGATCTCGCCGCAGTCGGGATCACGAACCAGCGAGAGACCGCAGTTGTATGGGACCGCGAAACGGGTGCTCCGGTTGCCAATGCCATCGTCTGGCAGGACACGCGGACGTCAGAGCTCGCACGGAACCTCGCCAAGAACCATGGTGTTGACGCCGTCCGACAGGTGACCGGGCTTCCACCAGCCACCTACTTCTCAGGGCCCAAGGTGCGCTGGCTGCTCGACAACCACGATGGGCTGGCGGAACGTGCCAGAAACGGGGAGCTCGCCTTCGGGACGATGGACTCGTGGCTCGCCTTCAACCTCACCGGGCGCCATGTGACCGACGTCACGAATGCGAGCAGGACGCTCCTGATGGACATCGAACGCTGCTCGTGGGATCCCACCCTCTGCGAAGCCGTTGGGGTTCCTATGGCGATGCTCCCCGAGATCGTTCCTTCGATCGGAGCGATCGCGCCGTGCACCGGTGTTCTCGAGGGGACCACGCTCACTGCGATCCTCGGTGATCAACACGCAGCGCTCGTCGGACAGGCCGGCTTCAGCCCCGGCGACACCAAGGTCACCTACGGAACCGGTGCGTTCCTCGTCTCGAACACCGGTACCACCGTCGTTCGATCACAGGCTGGGCTCCTCACGACCGTGGGCTACCAGATAGCTGGGCAGCCGGTCACATACGCGCTCGAAGGCTCGGTCGCCATTGCAGGGGCCGGCGTCCAGTGGCTCAGGGACAACCTCGGGCTCGTCTCGAATGCGCAGGAGATCGAAGCCCTGGCAGCCACCGTGCCGGACAATGGCGACGTCTACTTCGTGCCCGCGTTTTCCGGATTGTTCGCTCCCTATTGGAGGGATGATGCACGGGGAGTGATCGTTGGCCTCACACGATTTGCCAACAGGGGGCACATCGCCCGCGCTGTCCTCGAAGCAACGGCGTACCAGACGCGTGACGTCATTGCGGCGATGGAACGCGACACCTCGCGTCGCCTCGAGGAGGTTCGAGTCGACGGGGGAATGGTCGACAACGCCCTCCTCATGCAGTTTCAAGCAGACATCCTCGACGTCGATGTCGTCGTGCCAAGCGTCGTCGAGACGACGGTTCTCGGGGCCGCCTTCGGAGCCGGGTTGGCATGCGGTATGTGGGGTTCCCTTGACGAGGTTGCCGCCCACTGGAGGGAGGGGAAGCGGTATCGATCGTCGATGACCGATGTGGATCGTGAGCCACTCCTGGCCGGTTGGGCAAAGGCCATCGATCGATCCATGGGCTGGATTACACGCTGAGCCTCCACCGACGCAGCGTATGCCGACCCGATAGGCTCGTGTCCGATGTCGATTCCGAACCTCCTCGCCTTCACCCGGCTGGTCCTGACGCCTGTGGTGATGGCACTGATCATCAATTCGCCGGGAAGCAGGACGATCCAGGTCATCGCCGCATTGACGTTCATCGTTGCTGCACTCACCGATTTCCTCGACGGCTACCTCGCTCGTCGCTGGCGCATCACCACCACCCTCGGAGCGTTCCTCGACACAGTGGCCGACAAGATCCTGGTTTCAGGTGCGCTCCTTGCCCTGGTCCAGATAGGGACGACAAGCTCCTGGATTGCATTCATCATCATCGGGAGAGAGATCGCGATCATGGGACTGCGGTCGGTGGCAGCGCTCGACTCGAGCACCGTCCCGCCCTCGATCTGGGGAAAGTGGAAGGCGACAATCCAGTTCGTCGCCATCACGTTTGCGATTCTCCTCCTTCCGATCGACATCGGTTTCTGGCGCCTCGACGAGTGGTTGATGGCCATCGCCGTCGTGGTCACCGTCCTGTCGGCTGGCGACTACTTCTCACGATTCCGAGGTGTGCTCTCGCGGTCTGACCGTGACGAGTGACGTCGCTCTGACGGGAGGAAGCGGCCTCGTCGGGGGCCACCTGCTCCGATCATTGGTGGGTAGCGGCCTGTCGGTCACGGCCATCGTCCGCAGCACTGCAGCCGCAGAAAGGGTCGCGGCAGATGGTGCCACCCCTGTCCTCGTCGACCTGTTCGATGGCTCTGGCCTCCAGGAGGCGCTCTGGGGTACACCGATCTTGTATCACGTGGCTGGTGTGAACGAGACGTGTCCGTCAGACCCTGCGGAGATGGATCGCGTCAACATCGAGGGAACCCGATCGATCATCGCCGCAAGCGCGACGTCGGGGGTTGGACGCATCGTGTACACCTCGTCTGCGGCCGCCATCGGTGAGGCCGAGGGCATGATCGGCACGGAATCGACGAAGCACGACGGCACCTACTTGTCGCCCTATGCCCGGTCGAAGCACCTCGCCGAGGTTGCGGCCTTCACCGAGGCGTCGACCCTTGGCGTGGATCTCGTCGCCGTGAATCCGTCGAGTGTGCAGGGACCCGGACGATCGGGAGGGTCGGCCAGGATCCTGCTCTACGCCCTGCGGGCGAAGCGACCGGTCCTCGTCGATACGAAGGTGTCGCTGATCGACATCGAGGATTGCACGCAGGGCCACCGTGCGGCGGCAGCCAAGGGTCGTTCGGGTGAGCGCTATCTCCTCTCCGGTGCGACGGTTTCGGTGTCAGATGCCATTGCCACGGCGCAGGAGATCGCGGCGACCACGATCACACCGAGGTGGTTGTCCCATGGCTTGGCGCGAGCCGTCGGTCGACCAGCTGCCAGGGTCGTGAACCTGGTGAAGCCGTCCGCCGACGTGTGCCCTGCGCTGATCGACACGCTGCTCCACGGGCATCGCTTCGATGGATCTCGGGCTGAGCGAGACCTCGGCATCATCTACACGCCGATTGAAGACACCTTCCGGAGGACCATCGAGTGGTTCGTCGAGCAAGGTCTCGTTCCCAGTCCGTGAGCGGCGGCCGGCGCAGTACGATCCTTGGGCCGTGACAGCAGCCCCGCTACGCGTTCTCCTCGATCGCTGGCACCGTGAACTCGACCCACCCGTACCCGGTCGGATCGTCGTGCCGCCGGGCGCGCGCGCCGTCGTCGTCGCCGCACAAGCGGTCAGGCGCCCAGGGCCGGTTGTGGCCATCGTGGCCGGTGAGCGCGAAGCGGAGGATCTGGTGGACGACGTCTCGCTCTTCTTCGAGAACGTCCACCACCTCCCGGCATGGGAGACGCTTCCCTTTGAGCACGTCTCACCCAACGTCGTGACCATGGCACGGAGGGTCGAGGCCCGTCATCACCTCGGATTGGACGCACCCTGTGTTGTCGTTGCGTCGGTCCGGGCCGTCATTCAGCGGATCTCACCGACAAGGACGGCACCGATCGGGATCGAATCCGGGATGGAGATCGATTTCGATTGGCTTGTGGCCGCGCTTGTCGAGAGTGGCTACACCCGAACCGATCGAGCAGAGGCGCGAGGCGACATGGCCGTGCGTGGGGGAATCATCGACGTCTTCCCGCCGAACGCGAATGATCCCGTGCGCATCGATTTCTGGGGTGATGAGATCGAGGCGATCCGGTCATACTCGCCGACCACCCAGCGATCGATCGAAGACCTCGCATCCGTTGCGGTGTACCCGGCTCGCGAAGTGCTCCTCGATGACTCGCTCGCATCGATCGCTGATGGATTGCGAACCAAGGAGGCATGGGCATCAGACACATGGGATCGCATCGCCGAACGCGTGTCCTTCCAGGGCATGGAATCGTGGTTGCCGTGGCTCGCGCCCGCCAGGACAGTCCTGGATGAAAGCAACTGTCCCGTGTTCGTGTTTGACCCGTTGCGGTGCGCGGACCGGGCCGCCGACCTCGCAAAGGAGGAGGCAGACCTGGCCGCTGCCCTTGCCGATACGTGGGGCATCGGTGCTCCGGATGCCGGTGCGCATCCGCCGTTCTACCTCCCCCTCGACATCGATTCCATTGCACAGCGTGTGATCGAGGCTCCGCCTCTCCCCGCGGGTCCAGGGGACACGGGCTATGAGATCCGCGGTCTCGACGGCGTCGCCGGCAATCCCGAGTCCATCGCAGCGGCCATCAACCGCTGGAGGGACCGCAAGATCGAAGTGATCGTGGCCATGGACGGCGAGCCGGCTGCAGCCAGGGTTGCTGCCGTCCTCGCTGAGAATGGGGCCGATCTGCCCGTCATGGCTTCGCTCAATGGCCCGACCACCGCCGTCATCGCAACGGGGATCCACAGCGGATTCGTCTTTCCAGCGCTCGGACTGGGTGTTGTCGGAGAACACGAGATCGCAGGGCGCCGCAGGGCCCATCGAACGGCGAGACGCGGCACGAGGCGGCAGACGGGAGATGCTTACAGGGACCTCAATCCCGGAGACTTCGTCGTCCATCATCACCACGGCATCGGCAGGTTCGCTGGGCTTGTCCACAGGGACATGGCCGGCGTCGAGCGCGACTACCTGCTGGTCGAGTATGCGGGCGACGACAAGCTGTATGTGCCAACCGACCAGCTATCGGCGATTCGAAGGTACTCGGGAGGTGAGAGCCCTCGGCTCTCGCGAATGGGTGGAACCGACTGGACCCAGACGCGAAACAAGGTCAGGCGCGAGGTCGCCGTCGTGGCAGATCAGGTCGTGGAGCTCCATCGCCGTCGTGCAGCTGCGGCCGGTTATGCGTTCACTTCCGACACGCCGTGGCAGCAAGAGTTCGAGGCGGCATTCCCCTATGAGGAGACACCGGATCAGCTCTCCGCGATCGCTGACGTGAAGGCGGATATGGAGTCAGGGATGCCGATGGACCGACTGATCTTCGGGGATGTCGGGTATGGCAAGACCGAGATCGCGATCCGAGCAATGTTCAAAGCGGTCCAGGATGGCAAACAGGCTGTCGTCCTCGTCCCGACAACCCTCCTTGCCCAACAGCACTTCGCCAACTTCCAGGAACGATTTGCCTCCTTTCCGGTGCGCGTCGAGATGCTCTCCCGTTTCCTCACCACGAAACAACAGCGAGACGTGATTCGCGGTCTGGCAGACGGTTCGGTCGACATCGTCGTGGGTACCCATCGGCTGCTGTCCAAGGACATCACGTACCGCAACCTCGGGCTCGTCGTGATCGATGAGGAGCAACGGTTCGGTGTAGCGGCGAAGGATGCCCTCAGGGAACTGCGAACGAGCGTTGACGTGCTGACCCTCACGGCGACACCCATACCGCGAACGCTCGAGTTGGCGCTCACCGGTATTCGGGACGTTTCGAACATCCGAACCGCCCCACAGGATCGCCATCCCATCCTCACCTACGTCGGTCCGTACGACGAGCGTGCGGTTGCAGCGGCCATTCGCAGAGAGATGCTGAGGGAAGGCCAGGTCTACGTTGTCCACAACCGGGTGCTGTCGATCGACCACGCCGTTGCCCGCCTCGCTGAACTTGTTCCGGATGCGCGGTTTGCCGTAGCCCACGGGCAGATGAGCGAGGGCCAGCTCGAGCAAGTGATGTTCGACTTCTGGAACCGCGAATTCGACGTCCTCGTCGCCACCACGATCATCGAGTCCGGTCTCGATGTTCCCCAGGTCAATACGTTGATCGTCGAACGTGCTGATCGGCTCGGACTCGCCCAGCTCTACCAGCTCAGAGGCAGGGTCGGCCGATCCCACCAGCGAGCGTACGCCTATCTCTTTCACCCAACCGAGGAACGGCTATCGGAAACCGCGTACCGAAGGCTCGAAGCGATCGGGGAGTTCTCCGACCTCGGCAGCGGGTTCGAACTCGCCATGAGGGATCTCGAGATCCGCGGCGCCGGGTCGATCTTGTCCGAAACCCAGTCTGGGCACATCGCGGCGGTCGGTTTCGATCTCTACACGGAACTCGTTGCCGACGCCGTTGCGGAGTTGCGGGGCGAGGTCGCCCAGGAGGATGAAGATCCGACGATCAGGATCGACCTGATCCTCGATGCCCATCTGCCGACCGGCTATGTCGATGGGGGAGAGGCGAGGCTGGAGGCGTATCGCAGGCTGGCCTCTGCGAGGAACGACAGCGGAATCGATGACGTGGTCGCCGAGTGGCGGGATCGGTACGGAGAACTGCCCCCGGAGGCCGAGGAACTCATCAACCTCGCGCGGCTCAGGGCCGATGCGATCCGCCTCGGTATCTCCGAGATCCTCCAGAACAGGCGTGAGGTCAAGATCGCCCCCGTCACGTTGAAGGCATCCGAGGAGGTGAGACTCGAACGGGTTGCCCGTGGAGCCATGCTCAGAGGTGCCACGCTGTTCCTTCCGTCGCCAGACGCCTCACCGGCCACGGCCATACTCCGGTTCCTCCGTACACTGTGGCCACCAGCCGACGACGCCACTGAGGCCTCATGACCCGCAGAATCCGCACCGCCGCCCTTCTGGCCGCAGCAGCGATGGCCGTGTCATCGTGTGCCAGCGCGACGGTTGCTGCAAACGTCAATGGATCCCACATCACCGACGACGAGGTGCTCGGGATCCGAGCGGTCGCCACGGTCGAGAACGGCGACGTTGCAACCGTCCAAGGAGAGCAATTCCGCAACGACCTGAATCGCTTGATCGTGATCCAGGCCACGATGGACGCCGCGGAAGAGGATTTCGGCATCACCGGCCTCGAGACGGCCGCAGCTCGCGACGCCTGGCTGGCCGAGGCATCGCCTGAGGAGCTTTCCGTCATCGATTCGGTTGCCAACAACCCGGATCTGTCAGACGCCGCAGTGGACCTCGTCACACGCCAGTTGATGGTGCGATCGGAAGTCATGGAGGCGATGGCGAGCGACCCAGAGACGTTGACCCAGATCTGGCAGGACGAGCAGGACCTTCTGATCGAAGTGTGTCCGCGTCACATACTCGTTGGGACGCAGGAGGAGGCTGAAGCAGCCCGGCAACGAGTCCTTGCGGGAGAAGACTTCTCCGCGGTCGCCGACGAGGTATCGCTCGACCCGGTTTCGATCGGTGGGCAACTGGAGTGCCCGTCCAATCCGTCGCGCTACGTCGAGCCCCTGGCCACAGTGTTCGCCACGGCACCCGTCGGAGAGGTGACCCTGCCGTTCCAATCGGACTTCGGTTGGCACATCGCCATCGTGGATCAACGCGACTTCCCCGCGACCTACGACGACTTCATCGGCGACACGGACCGGTGGCTCCCTGAGACCATCATTGCAGCGAGGTGGACCCTCTGGAGCGACGCCGCCCTCGGGAGGGCGGACGTCGCCGTTCGATCACAGATCGGGCGCTGGTTCGCGCAGGGAGACGGTGTCCTCCCTCCTCCGGCCTCTCCCTGATGGCCATCACCGTCGTCGGGCTCGGCCCGGCGAGCATCGACAGGGTCGATGGCCGCACCCTCGAGATTCTTCGATCAGCTCCCGTTGTGATCCTGAGAACTGTGCGTCATCCTGCGGCGATCGAACTGGCGTCGATTCGGGACGTGGTCACGTGCGACGACCTCTATGACGACAACGATGATTTCGATGGCGTGTACCGGGGCATCGTCGATCGCGTTCTCGGCACTGCCAACGAGGTCGATGTCGTGTACGCAGTGCCGGGTAGCCCGTCCGTCGGTGAGAAGACGGTGACGCTCCTCGTCAACCTCGGCACAGAAGCTGGCCACGTTGTCGAGGTATGGAGCGCGTCTTCCTTCCTCGAGGACGTCTTCGCCGCCATCGGGCTCGATCCGATCACCGACGGTGCCCAGATCGTCGACGCCAGGGACCTGCCTGACCCGTTGCCGTTCCATCTCCCGACGATCGTCACCCAGGTCGACTCCATGCTCAGGGCGTCCGACCTGGCGATCGCCCTCGGCAGAACGCTTCCTGACGACACCGTGGTCACGGTGCTCGACCGGCTTGGCGACAGTGACCAAGTCGTGAGACCGATGTCCCTCGCCTCCCTCGCGACGTATCCCGGCGGTCCGCGAACGTCTGTGTTCGTCCCTTCCGCCGACGTGGGGGTCCTGGGCCTCATTGCCACGAACCGAATACTTCGCTCCCAATGCCCCTGGGACCGTGAACAGACCCACCACACACTGCTCACCCACCTCGTCGAGGAGGCCTACGAGGCGGCAGATGCCCTCGGAAACCTCTCAGTCGATGCCCCAGGGGGCGATCCGGACTTCGGTGCCTACGCCGAGGTCGAGGATGAACTCGGCGACGTGCTCCTCCAGGTGATCTTCCATGCCACGCTCGCAGCCGAGGCGGGGGCCTTCGACATCGATGAGGTTGCAGAGATCAATCGACGCAAATTGGTCCGGCGCCACCCCCACGTGTTCGGTGATGTCGAAGTGGCGGACGCCTCGGGTGTGCTCGCGAACTGGGAGCGCATCAAGCAGGATGAGAAGTCGCGTTCGAGTCTCATGGATGACATCCCGATGGGTATGCCTGGCGTCGCACGTGCCATGAAGGTTCAGAAGCGCGCCGCGAGCGTGAAGTTCGACTGGACGGATGCGTCTGACGTGTTCGCGGTGCTCAGAGGTGAAATCGACGAGCTTCACGACGCACAAGGTGATCTCAGCGCCATGACCGATGAGCTTGGTGATGTGCTCTTCAGCACCATCAATCTTGCTCGCCACCTCGGTGTGGACCCGGAGACAGCCCTCCGGAGAAGCGTTGACCGATTCATCGAAAGGTTCCGCCTCGTCGAGGAGTCGCTCGCCTCATCGGGAGGTACCGTCGCGCACGCCACCGTTGACGAACTCGACGATGCTTGGCAGGCCGCGAAACGCGCCATCATGGAGCGGGGCACACAAAGCCCGTAGGAATACCAACCGCCGTCTACCCTCGGAGCCGACATGGGCAGCACATCCACCACCACGATCATTGGGATCCACGCACGCGAAATCCTCGACTCCAGGGGCAACCCCACGGTCGAAGCCGACGTCACCCTCGCCGGGGGTGCATTCGGCCGGGCAATCGTTCCATCGGGGGCGTCAACGGGAGCCCTCGAAGCCGTCGAGCTCCGCGACGGCGGTGACCGATATCTCGGCAAAGGTGTTCTGAAGGCTGTTGAGAACGTGAATGCTGTCATCGCTCCTGCGATCGTCGGCATGGATGCAACCCGGCAGGAGGCCATCGACCAGACGATGATCGACCTCGACGGAACACCGAACAAGGGGACGCTCGGCGCGAACGCGATCCTGGCCGTGTCGCTGGCCGCCGCACATGCGGCTGCACGGGCGTCGGGACAGGGTCTTTACCGGCTGGTTGGCGGGCCCGGGCCGAAGGTCATGCCTGTGCCGATGATGAACATCATCAACGGTGGCGCGCACGCGGACAACAGCGTGGACATCCAGGAGTTCATGGTGCTGCCGGTCGGGAGCCCGAGCTTCGCCGAGGCCCTGCGCTGCGGCGCGGAGATCTTCCACACGCTCAAGAAGGTGCTGCACGAGCGCGGGCTCGCGACCGCGGTGGGCGACGAGGGCGGTTTCGCCCCGAACCTGCCCTCGAACGCGGCCGCGCTCGAGACCATCCTCGAGGCGATCGACCGGGCCGGCTTCAAGGCGGGCCACGACGTGTT
>JAQAZV010000289.1:0-3699 GCA_032127155.1 Acidimicrobiia bacterium | reverse complement strand
GAGAGGGAGATGTCATCGGTTGGCTTGGTACGAAAGGTCAGCCGGTTGGGTCCGGGGGCGCCATCCTCGTCTGCGAACAGCAGGCGTGGTGGACCCGCGAATTCGACGACGGCCTCAGTGACCGTTGTTGCCAGGCATTTGCCTGCTCGGATGATCCACGGAACGCCTGCCCATCGCCAGGAGTCGACCTCCAGCCTCATGGCAGCGAACGTCTCCGTCGTCGATGCAGGGTCGACACCCGGTTCATCGCGGTAGCCGTCGTACTGGCCCCTGATCACATCAGACGGCCTGACGGCGTTGATGGCCCTCAGCACCTTCGCGCGCTCGTCTCGTAGCGCGTCGGCATGTGCGGACACCGGTGGCTCCATGGCGAGGAGAGACACCATCTGGAGAAGGTGGTTCTGGAGGACGTCGCGAACTGCACCGACATTGTCGTAGAACTTGCCGCGGCCCTCGACACCGAAGTCTTCTGCAAGCGTGATCTGGACGCTTCGGACGTAGTGACGATTCCACACCGGCTCGAGAATCGTGTTGGCAAACCGGAAGATCATGAGGTTCTGCACTGCTTCCTTGCCGAGGAAGTGATCAATCCGATACACACGGTCCTCGCGGTACGCGCGGTGGACGACACCATTGAGGCGTCGAGCGGATTCCAGGTCCCTACCGAACGGCTTCTCCAGGACTACGCGCCCGCGTGTGTTCAGACCCTGGGCCGACAATCCTTCGATCACGTCGTCGAAGAGGTCTGGTGGAATCGCGAGATACGACACCGTGCATCCCGCCCCACCGGTTCGTGCGGCGATCTCGGCATAGGTCGATTGATCGCGGTAATCACCAGAGACGTAGCAGAGGTTCTTCGCGAGCCGATCCCATACATCGGGATCGATAACGCGACCGCTCGACTCGAGGGCTTCGCGTGCCTCGTCCCGGAGGACTTCGTCCGTCCACGCCCTGGACGCGACACCGATGATCGGAATGTCTCCGATGCCGTCAGCCGTCAGCTCGTAGAGCGCGGAGAACAGCTTCCTCCTGGCGAGATCGCCGGTGATGCCGAACAAGATGAGTGCGTCGGCCCCACGGGTCCGATTCGGGGTCTTCATGCACCCAAGGTACCAACCGGGGCGTGCATCGCATGCGCCACTGCCGCAGTGGGCCACAATGGGATCCATGACGGACACGCCAGCACTCGTCGACCCGCGCCTGAGTGGGGTTGCCCACACGGTTGTCACGCACGGAAGGGTTTCCTCACTCGAGGAAGCTGCGACCCTGCGCGGCGTCGATCCGTCTGCGGTGATCAAGACGATGGTCGTGCGCCGCGGCGAAGGCGACTACGTCTTCATCCTCGTTCCCGGCGACCGAGTCATCGATTGGCCGAAACTGCGCTCGACCCTCGGCGAACGGCGCCTCTCGATGCCCGACGCCGACGAGGCGCTCGCCGCCACCGGATACGTGCGGGGGACGATCACGCCCTTTGGTGCGTCGACGCCCTGGCCCGTGATCGCGGACAGCCGCCTTGAAGGACGTTCGGTTTCGATCGGCGGAGGTGCGCACGGCGTATCGATAACCATCGACGGCAATGACTTGATCACAGCGATAGACGCGGAAACCTCCGACATCACTCGTCCACTCACCTAACAAGCGGGGAGGATCCTGGTGCGTGACGAGGCGCGACGATGCGCTGTGAAGATCTCCATATCAGGGACCCCCAGAATTCCGGAACGCTCTGCATCGCCGGAACGTCCAAAGGGGAACTATCGGCCATGGGGAACTCCCCGAAGGGGTGATGATGAGGCGAACGTCTTTGATCGTCGTGATCGTGACCGTAATCGGCCTGGCGTCCTGCGCGGCGGGAGAATCCAACCGTGACGACAGGGGTCGGTCGGAGACCACGACCACCGCTTCCTCCAACATCGGGGGAGAAGTCGTACCCGTCCAACGGGTCGACGAGAGGTACCCCCATCCGTCTGGTGCCATCAGCGGCGTCATTGAACTCCAGCCAGACGGATGCTGGACGATCGACGTCGGCGAAGGACCACAGCTCGCCCTCTTTCCGGTTGGGTACGAGATGACGAACGTCAACGAGTGGACGATGGGTCCCGCTGGTAACCCCAACATCCCATCGGGTACGACCATCGGGGCAGTTGGCGGTCCCGCCGAGGTCGGTTCCCTGCCAGGAGGATCCGCCGGTTTCTGGGCGAACTATCTGGCCTTCTGCGATCCATCAGCCTCCCATGTCATCATCCTCGATGAGGTGGGCATCGTTGCGCCACCCGAGGCCATGACGGACGACGAGCTCCTGAAGGTGTGGGAGGCCGCAGACCTGAGCGAGTCGTGGCCGTGTGGACTCGGTTTCACCCTTGCGAGCGTGGACCAAACGGTCGCCGTCTACGTGCACCCTCGGGATGCCTCGCTCCCGATCGCCTCCGAGGTCACATTCCCGAGCGAGAGCTGGGACGGGTACGTCGTCATCGGAAAGGATCTCCTCGTCAACCACTGCGACGACGTCGTTGAGCCTGATGAGCCGGAGCGCATTGTCGATGCGACCTGGCCACTGATCGCAGGAACGCTTTCCTTCGACGCTCCGGCGGCGGAGGGGATTTGCAATGCGAGCGGTGACGTCGAGGCCACGCTCAGCGGTGCAGCGGTCCAGTCATCGAGCGGCATCGTTGGCCTCACAGATCTCGTCATCGTGAACTCCGCCTACGGCTGCTTCGCCGGCTGACGCCTCTGAGGGGTGCAGGACCAGACGGAGCCCGGTGCCGTCGCCGCACGCTGCCCGGGGCCCGGATGGCAGCAGGCGGCGGGATACACTGCGGCGATGCTGCAGTTCGACGAGATCCACGGCCCTGACGGCGTTCGCCCGCACTACCAGCAGCTGATGGACCGCTTGACGGGGCTCGGACCAGCGGAGTTGACCGAGCGGTTTGCCATGCTCGAATCCATCTTTCGGACCCTCGGCATCACCTTTGCGGTCACCGGTCATGAGGAAGGCCTCGAGCGGACGTGGCCTATGGACCTGGTGCCTCGCATCGTGCCTGCCGAGGAGTGGACGCACATCGAGGCGGGGCTCATCCAGCGGGTCCGCACCCTCAACCTCTTCCTCGAAGATCTGTACGTCGGGGAGCAGTCGGCGATCAAGGACGGCATCATCCCGCGTTGGGTCGTCGAGACCGCGGACGGATACGTCCGGGAGGCCCACGGGATCGGTGTACCAGCCGGGGCCAGGTGCGTCGTGTCCGGCGTCGACATCGTCCGGGACGGCGAAGGCACATACCGGGTTCTGGAGGACAACCTGCGCGTACCGAGCGGAATCTCGTACGTCCTCGAGAACCGGGTTGCGATGACCCGTGTGCTACCGGTTGCATTTGCTCGGCACTCGATCCGGCCGGTCAACCACTACGGATCATCACTCCTGCGGGCATTGCGATCGGCGGCCCCTTACGCGGCGCCTGCCGACCCGACGGTCGTGGTCCTGACCCCGGGTGTCGCAAACTCCGCATACTTCGAACACGCGTTCCTCGCGCGCCAAATGGGCGTCGAACTCGTCGAGGGGCGGGACCTGCTCGTCGACGATCACCGCGTGTACATGCGGACAACCAGGGGCCTCGACAGGGTGGACGTCGTCTATAGACGGATCGGGGACGAGTTCCTTGACCCGCTGGTGTTCCGCCAGGACAGCCTGCTTGGGGTGCCTGGCCT
>JAQAZV010000288.1:0-16513 GCA_032127155.1 Acidimicrobiia bacterium | reverse complement strand
CAGTTGCGGGACAGCGCCGGGATCTCACCGGACTTCGCTCGGCCGTGGTGCCCGGACGAAGTCCGGAGCGGAAGCGAATCGTAGCGGAACGTTGCCGTCCACGCTTCTCCGGTCTCGGCCGACCGCCAGTGGGGAACCGCTCACTATCGTCCCTCTCGTGAAGCGAATCCTCATCACTGCCCTCGCCATCGGAGCGACCGCCTTCCTCGCGGCCGTCGGTCTCACGAGGCGACAACCGAAAGCTCCCCCGGCTGCCGATGGAACCTGGGTGCTCGCTGGCGACGGGAAGTCGTCGTGAGGATCGTCCTCGATGCAACGTCGGAAGTTGGCCAGCGAGCCGGTCGGGTCCTCATGGCTGAAGGAGATCTCGACTTCCTCGGCCTGTGGGATGCCGCTGGTGCGCCAAGGCAGCGGCGATCCGGTCCGGTGGATGATGTTGCCGGTTTCGACGTCGTTGTCACCGACCGAACCGAGCACCTCCACGACCTCCTTGCCCATGCTGCGGTCGCAGGGACTCCGGTGGTGATGTGGATCGACGATGCAGGCATCCCCCCCGGGCGATCAACCATCCCACTCATCGTCGGGGCGAACGTCGGAAGTGCCCTCGGCGATGCCCTGTCCCACCACCCAATGGCGAGGCCATCGACCGACGAGGTCATGACGATCGCCTGGACAGAACCAGGGCGACCGAGGCGCCGAGGCGTGGCCGCTGCCTTCCCTGATCCCGTGGGGATGGTCTGGTCGAAGGAACGAGGGCCGGGCCGCCTTGCGGCGAGGACGGACGGTGAATGGGCAGCCGCATCGGTGGTGATCGAAGGGGACGGAGAACGTCGGATCGTCGGTGTGTCCGACCATGCGGCACATCTCGAGGGCCTCGTCCTTGCGGCAACGGCATGGATCGCCGGGGACGGCGCATACCCGTCGACCGGAGCGCAGCCTGCGGCCAACGCAGGGGCAGAACTGCTGGATCGCCTGATGAACATGGAACTCGACGTCGCTGCATGGCGTTCATCCAACTGAAGTAGCCCATGCATCGTTATCTGTTCGTCATCGTCCTGGCCGTTGTTGCGGCGTCGTGCACTCCCTCCGCCGGGGAGTCACCAGACGCGCCTGCGGTCGATTCCTCCTCCACCTCCGTTGCCGGAGCGGACGTGACCACGACGAGCGAGGAGCGGTCACCATTCGTCGGACGGTCGTATGCAGGGACCACCGACGCGCCCGAATTCCCCGAGGGCCTCCAGTGGATCAACGTGGACACACCGCTCACCATGAACGCCCTCAAGGGCAAGGTCGTGCTCCTGGACTTCTGGACGTATGGGTGCATCAACTGCATCCACATCATTCCCGACCTCGAACGACTCGAAGCCGAGTACCCGGACGAACTCGTTGTGGTCGGTGTGCATTCTGCGAAGTTCCCGAACGAGGGCAAGACGGGCAACCTGGAGAACATCGTCCAGCGGTATGGGATCACACATCCCGTTGTCAACGACAAGGGATTCGCTGTTTGGAATTCCTGGGGAGCACAAGCGTGGCCGACCGTCGCGATCGTCGATCCGGCCAGTCGTGTCGTCGGTCTTCGCTCCGGTGAAGGCGTATATGAGGCGGTCAAGCCAGTGATTGCCAGCCTCGTTGCTGAGTTCGACGCAAGCCAGGCGATCAACAGGGACCCCATCGCCATTGCCCCGGAGGCCGACTCCGCCCCCGATCGGCCCCTGTCATACCCCGGAAAGGTCCTCGCAGCGGAGGGGAGGCTGTGGATCTCCGACACCGGGCACCACCGGATCCTCGAGGTCGAACCCGGCAGTGGCGACGTTCTTGCAGCCTACGGATCGGGGACGCGCGGATCCGATGACGGGCCAGCCCTCGAGGCTTCGTTCAACGCTCCCCAAGGTCTTGCACTTGGTGACGGCACCCTGTACGTCGCCGACACCAACAACCACCTCATTCGCTCGATCGATCTGGCCTCAGGGGAGGTCACGACCATCGCTGGGACCGGCCGGCAGGGTTGGCCACCGGAGAGCGGTGAGGCAAGGAGTGTGGGCCTATCCAATCCGTGGGCCATGGTCTGGGATGAAGGACGTCTCTACATCGCGAACGCAGGAACGCACCAGCTCTGGCTGTTGGACACCGCACGAGACACCATGGGACCCCTCGTCGGGAGCTCCCTCGAAGGTACCGCCAACGGACCGTTCCGTGACGCCGAACTCGCACAGCCCTCCGGTCTCGCGCTCACCGATGCCCGCCAGCTCTACTTCGCTGACTCTGAGTCGTCGTCGATCCGCGTCGCCGATCTCACAACGGAGGAAACGAGCCTCGTCGTTGGAGGAGACGCCAACCTCTTCGAGTTCGGGGACGAGGACGGACGGGGGAACGAGGCACGGCTCCAGCACCCACTCGGGACCGCCTACGTCGACGGGACCCTGTACGTTGCCGACACCTACAACTCCAAGATCAAGCGTGTCGACACTGCAACGAACACGATCACCAGTTGGCTCGGTGCCGACGCCGGCTTCGCCAATGGATCCAAGCCCCTCTTCGATGAACCGGGAGGTCTGTCCCTCGACGGGGGCATCCTCTATGTTGCCGACACGAACAACCACTCCGTACGGATTGTCGACATCGACACCGGCTCCACGTCGACGCTCATCCTCAAGGGCATCGAGGCGTTCGATCCACCAGCCGAGTATCGGGGCGAAATCGTCAGCCTGGATCCCGTCACGCTCGCCGGGGGCGCCGCCTCGGTCCTCCTGGACTACTCCCTCCCTGCCGGGTACAAGGTGAACACCGATGCACCGTCGTCGATCGTCATCAGCTCCGGTACCAACCTTGCAGCCTTCTCCACCGGTGACGCCGCAGACCTCACAGGAACCGCCCTGCCGGTTTCGGTTCCGACAAGTCTGACCGAGGGAACGGGAACGATGCGCTTCGACGTGACCATCATCTACTGCAGGACCGAGGAGACGAGCCTCTGTCTGATCGATCGGGTTCGCTACGAACTTCCGGCAACGATTGGCCCTCCTGGTGCGTCATCCCAGATCACCCTGGCCCGCTCGGTGGAGGCAACCGGCTGAACCAACCGGTTGTCACGTCTCGACGGTGTCCTCCGCATTCAACGGTGAGGATCCGTTGCTCGCAGGGACATGGACCACGGGACGCGGGGCTGGCGGAACCGGCATCGGGGCGGGATCGTTCGACTCCTCCAACATGATCAGCTCGATGCCCCCCACGACATCAGAGATCAGGTTGTACAGAACGGCAGCAAGGGTCATCGCCGCTGTCGCGACGATCACGAACACGATCGCGAACATGACGACCACACGGAAGTAGAGGTCACCGTCAGGCGTCACAGCGATCGTGAGCCTCCCGAAGAGATCGACGAAGGCATCCGGGATCCCTCGTTGGACCGCGATGGACCAGGCAACCCACACACCAAGCGTCCAGATGAGGGCAGCTACGGTGTTGAGGATGACGGCGACCCTGAGCACGGTCCAAGGATCGATCTTCCGGACGATGCGGCGAACTCGGCGTACGGTCATCTGGCCTCCCGCTGGACGCGCAGTGTATCGAGGAGGACCCTCGACTCCTGCTATTCACCCGTCCTATTCAGACGTCTCCGGGTCCGAATCCGTTCCTTCGTCGTCGTCACCGTTCAGGCTCACAGCCACCGAAACGGCGGTGAGGAAGGTGTCCTCATCGAGGTTCATCACCTTCACACCCATCGAGTTCCGCCCGTAGCGATTGATCTTCTTCACTTCCTGACGGATCACGATGCCGTCTGAGGATGTGATGACGACCTCGGCGGTCTCCGTGACGGCCCGTGCGGTTGCTAGCGGTCCCCTCGTAGACACGATCTTGATCGCCTTGACCCCGAGGCCGGCGCGATGCTTCACCGGGAAATCGCTGATCTTGGTCCGCTTTCCGAAACCTCCGGTGGTGAGGAGCAACACGTCTTCACCTTCCTCGGCGATCGCAGCACCAACGACCTCGTCCCCGTCACGAAGGCGTACACCAATCACGCCCTGCGAGGCCCTTCCCGTCGCCCTGACCTCATCCTCCGCGAATCGGATGCCCTGACCGTTCTTCGTGAACATCATGAGATCCGAGTCGCCGTTCGTCTGGCGGACAACCACGACCTCGTCGTCTCCGACCAGCTTGATGGCTACGAGGACCTGGTTGCGGGAGTCGTAATCGGAGAACTTCGACTTCTTCACGAGGCCAGACTTGGTGAACATCACCAGGAAGCGGCTCGTCTCGTAGTTTCTCGTGTCGATGATGGCCTGCACCGTCTCGTCGGGCTCCAGTGGCATGACGGACTGCACGAGGACACCCTTCGCCGTGCGGTCCTTGCGCGGAATCTCGTGGGCTCGAATCCGGTAGACACGTCCGCGATTCGTGAAGAAGAGCAGATACGCGTGGGCCGATGTGTGGATGAGGTGCTCGATGACGTCGTCGTCCCTGAGCCCTGCACCGCGAACACCCCTGCCGCCCCTGCCCTGGGTGCGGTAGGCCTTCGAGATCACGGACTTGACATACCCAGCCGCGGACATGGTCACGACCAGCTCCTCGTCGGCGATGAGGTCCTCGAGGGACATGTCCCCTGCGTCTGGGATCAGTTGGCTTCGCCGTGCGTCGGCGAACTTGTCCCTGATCGCAGTGAGTTCCTCTGCGACCACACGACGACGCATTCCTTCGTCTGCGAGGAGGCCCTCGAGGTAGGCGATGGTCGCCTCGAGCTCCTCGAGCTCCTCACGCAACTTCGTGGTCTCGAGCGCCGTGAGGCGACGCAACGGCATGTCGAGGATGTGATTGGCCTGGATCTCAGAAAAGGAGAACTCCTCCATCAACGCCGTTCTGGCTTCATCTACGTTGGCCGAGCCCCTGATGATCTGGACCACACGATCGATGTTGTCGAGGGCGATGAGGAGCCCTCGAACGATGTGCGCCCTCGCCTCGGCTTTCTCGAGCCGGAACCGCGCCCTTCGTTCGATGACCTCGAGCTGATGGGCAACGTAGTAGTGCACCATCTGGCCGAGGTTGAGCGTTCTGGGTACACCGTCGACAAGGGCGACATTGTTGATCGAGAACGTGTCCTCGAGCTGTGTGAGCTTGAAGAGCTGATTCAGGACGACCTGCGGATTCGCATCCTTCTTCAGTTCGATCACGAGCCGTGTCCCGTGGCGGTCCGATTCATCCCTCAGGTCGGCAATACCCGTAATGGTCTTCGCCCTGACGAGGTCAGCCGCCTTCTCCATGATGCGGTCACGGGAGACCTGATACGGAATCTCCGACACGATGATCGCCATGCGGCCCTTGCGAATCTCGATGATGTCCGACACAGCGCGCATCCGAATGGATCCACGGCCGGTGAGGAGCGCACTCGCGACGCCCTTCGTGCCGACGATGTAGGCACCGGTCGGGAAGTCAGGGCCCTTCACGAATTCCATGAGGTCTTCCGCCGTCGCATCCGTGTGGTCGAGGGCATAGAGCACCGCATCGCATACCTCGCCGAGGTTGTGCGGAGCCATGTTCGTGGCCATACCGACGGCTATACCGGTGGACCCGTTGACGAGCAGGTTCGGGAACCGTGCCGGGAGGACGATCGGTTCCTGTCGCTCACCCGAATAGTTGTCCCGGAAATCGACGGTGTCCTCGTCGATGCCTTCGAGCATGTGTGCGGCGAGTTTCGAGAGGCGTGCTTCGACGTATCGCATCGCAGCTGGGGGATCGTCGACCGTTCCGAAGTTGCCCTGGGGATCGATGAGGGTGTAACGAGAGGCGAAGTCCTGACCGAGCCTGACCATCGAGTCGTAGACCGCTTCGGGCGCATGGGGGTGGAACCAGCCAACGACATCACCAACGACGCGCGAGGCCTTGCGATACGGCGTTCCCGGCCTGATGCCGCTGTCCCACATCGAGTAGAGCACGCGCCGGTGGACCGGCTTGAGGCCGTCCTTGACGTCGGGGAGGGCCCTGGACACGATGACCGACATCGCATACTCGAGGAAGGAGTCCTGCATCTCCTTCTCGATGTCGATCGGCTGGGTTATCTCTGGTCCGCTGCTGTCTTTCGCCATGGTTTTCTGCCCGTCCTACGCGTCCAGGAACCGGACGTCTTTTGCGTTCTGCTGGATGAAGTTGCGTCGTGCCTCGACATCGTTGCCCATGAGGATCGAGAAGGTCTCCTCAGCGGAGAACTGCTCCTCGAGTTCGATGCGGAGCAACGACCGTTCCTGGGGATCCATCGTGGTGTCCCACAACTCACCTGCATTCATCTCGCCGAGACCCTTGAACCTCTGGATGTTGATCTTGCGGCCCTCGTTGTCGTTCTTGAACCGTTCGAGGTCGTCGTCGTTCTGGATCCAGGTCGTCTTCGTTCCGATCTTTGCCGAGTACAGGGGCGGTTGGGCGATGTAGACGTATCCGTGCTCGATGACCAACGGCATGTGCCTGAAGAAGAAGGTGAGCAACAGGGTGCGGATGTGGGCACCGTCGACGTCGGCGTCGGTGAGGATCACGATCTTCTTGTATCGGGCCTTGTCGATTTCCATCTCGTCGCCGATACCGGTGCCGATGGCGGTGATCAGCGACTGGATCTCCGTGTTCTGGAGGACCCTGGCAAGGCGGTTCTTCTCGACGTTGATGATCTTTCCCCTGATCGGGAGGATCGCTTGGAACTCCGAATTCCTCGCCTGCTTCGCTGAACCCCCTGCCGAGTCACCCTCGACGATGAACAATTCCGAACGATCGGGGTCGCGCGTGGAGCAGTCGGACAGCTTCCCCGGGAGTCCTGCCGACTCGAGGAGGCTCTTGCGCCGGGTGAGGTCCCTGGCCTGGCGCGCCGCCGAGCGGGCCCTCGCAGCCTGGGAGGCCTTGTCAGCGATGCGCCTGGCGTCTCCGGGGTTTCGTTCGAGCCACTCGGGAAATGCCTGGTTCAGAGCCTTCTGAACGAAGGAGCGGATCTCGGTATTTCCAAGCTTCGTCTTCGTCTGACCCTCGAACTGTGGGTTGCGTACCTTGGCCGAAATCACTGCGGTCACGCCCTCACGGACGTCCTCCCCCTGGAGGTTCTGGTCCTTCTCCTTGAGCACCCCACGCGATCGTGCGAAGTCGTTGATGGCACGTGTCAGGGCGGTGCGGAAGCCCTCCTCGTGTGTGCCCCCTTCGTGGGTGTTGATGTTGTTGGCGAACGAGAGGATCGTCTCGTTGTACCCGCTCGTCCATTGCAGGGCGACCTCGACCTCGCCCTCGTCCCCTGACTGTTCGAAATAGGCGACCTTGCTGTGAATTGGCTCCCTCGTGGCATTGAGGTGCTTCACGAAGTCGACGATGCCCCCGGAATATCGGAATGCCTCCTCATGGACCTCGTCCCCCCGTTCGTCGCGGAAACGGATCTCGAGACCCTTGTTGAGGAAGGCCATCTCTCGCAGCCTGCTGACGACCGTCTTTCGCGAGTACTCGGTGGTCTCCTCGAAGATTGCCGGGTCTGCCCAGAAGGTCACCTGGGTGCCGGAACGTTGCATTGGCTTGACCTTCTTCAGCTTTGCAACCGGGACCCCATACGCGAATTCCTGATGCCACAGGGAGCCGTCCCTGACGACCTCGACCTCGGTCTTCCGCGACAGGGCGTTGACGACGGACACACCCACGCCATGGAGCCCCCCCGAAACCTGATACGCCCCGGAGTCGAATTTTCCTCCAGCGTGAAGCGTGGTGAGCACCGTGGTCACCGCGGCCTCACCCGTCTTCGAATGCTTGGCGACCGGGATGCCGCGCCCGTTGTCCCTCACCCTCACCCCACCATCATCGAGCAGGGTGACGTCGATACGCGTGCAGTAGCCGGCCATGGCTTCGTCCACAGAGTTGTCCACAACCTCCCAGATGAGGTGATGGAGACCTTTTGGCCCCGTGGAGCCGATGTACATGGCAGGACGTCGACGTACGGCTTCGAGACCTTCCAGGATCTGGATGGAATCTGCTTCGTAGGACGCGCCAGAGGTACGCTTCGAATTGCTCACGGGGCTCCTTTGATCCCTCATTGGGAAGGGATTCGCGGGCTGATGACAGTGATGTAAGTATAGCCCGCTCTGCGGACAAAACCCTTTACTCCCTTGATGTATCGGGCTTCTGCGATCGCTCGACCCGCAGTCGTACATCGGTGACGAGGCCCGCTCCGAACCGGGCCTCGACGACGTCGAGCAGCGCTTCGACCTGGAACCGGAGCAGCGATGCCGTTGCACCATCGGGGACGGTCACCAGCAGCGTTCCCTCCTTGACGCCGATCGGCGTCGCACAGGTCCAATCGTCCGGTACGACGTCGAGCCATTCGTCGATGAGTTCGCCGTGTCGGATGTCCACAGACACGGTTGCACCCTCGACGAGGGCCCCGATGAGCGAGGAGATCTCCTCGGGGTCTCGCCGCTCGTCGTATCGGAGATACTTCGCTCGTTGGACGGAGCTCTTCGGGCGATTGTCCTCTGTCATGTGATCGTCCCCTCTCGCACGGCCCACCGCCGCCCCGATATCGGAACCTCATCCTCTCTCGCAGTAGTGACGAAAACCTGGCCAGCAGGAATCAGCGACAACACGCGCGAGGCTCGGTCGTGGTCGAGCTCTGAAAAGACATCGTCGAGGAGCAGTATGGGGGTCGTGTTCCTCAACTCCTCGATCAGCCGGTGGGCGCCTATTCGGAGGGAAAGGGCAACCGTCCGCTGCTCCCCCTGGGATGCCCTCGATCGGGTGGACCGGCCGTCGAGCTCGAGTCCCGGCTCATCCCGATGCGGACCGACGGTCGTCGTCCTCACGTCCATGTCCTTGGTCCTGCGCTCGCCGAGTGCCCTCCTCAGGGCCTCCGTCAGGTCCTCCTCGCTGAAAGCGCTCTCGGAGCCCCACGTGCTCCTGTACGCCCACCGCAGGAGACCCGAACCCCCCACCACCCGATACGCATCCGTCAGGTGCGGCTGAAGAGCGGTCGCCACCGCCCTGCGATGCACCATGACCTTCGCCCCTGCCGTTGCACTCCGCTCGTCCCAGACGTCGAGGGTGAGGGGATCGGCATGCCGTCCCTCCTGACGCAGGAGCGAGTTTCGTTGCCGAAGTGCCCGGTCGAACTCGCTCAGGTCAGCGCCTGCCTGGGGCCAGAGTCGGGTCGCGAGGTCGTCGAGGTAGTCCCTTCGCACGGCTGGTCCTCGCTTGATGACATCGAGGTCGTCCGGCATGAAGGCAACAATGGGGACCGAGAGAAGGACATCGGAGAACTTCCGCGGTCGCTTGCCGTTGAACAGGATCGTCCGTCGCCCGTGTTGGGGTATCTCACACTCCACCGTGATCTCGGAGGCAGCTCCGCCGATTCCTCCCCTCATCACCGTCGCAGCGGCTTCGTCCCTCACGAGGGCGTCGTCGGAAACCCCACGAAACGACCTCATCATCCCGAGATATCCGATCGCTTCGAGAACCGACGTCTTGCCCATGCCGTTGTCACCCACCAGGACATTGACACCGGGCTCCGGTTCGAACCTCAGATGCTCATAGGACCGGAACTCGGTCAGCTCGAGCCACGTCAGGAACACGGCACTCGGTTCAGAGGCGAACGGGCATGAGGAGGTAGCGGAAGTCGGTCGACCCTGCGCCGTGGATCAGTCCCGGCTTGAGGGGATCGCTTGTTTCGATGACGATCTTCTCGTCGTCAACGGCGGTGATCCCGTCCGTCAGGTACCGCGTGTTGAAGGCGATCGTCATGTCCTCCCCTGAGTACTCGGCATCGAGGAGCTCGGTGGCCTCCCCGACCTCCTGCCGAATCACGCTCAGCTCGACGCCACCACTGTGCATGGCGAGTCGAACAGGGATGTGGTCCTCCGCGACGAGCGCTGAACGCCCGACCGCTTCGAGGAGGGCTTCCTTGTCGACAACGAGACGATTTGCGTGACCCTCGGGGAGGAGCTGCCGATAGTTGGGGAACGTTGCATCGATCACGCGAACCGTGAGCCGACCTCGATCGGTGACGAAGGATGCGTCACGCTCGCCGAGGGCCACCTTCATCTTCTTGCCTCCGACGGTCCGCGAGAGCTCCCGCAGCGCGCGGTAGGGGACGAGCTTCATGTCTCCTGCTGCAACCCCCGGAACATCCCTCACCGCGAGGCGATACGAGTCCGTGGCAACCAAGCGGAGCTCTCCCTCATTCGATTCGAACAGAACCCCGGTGAGGGTCGGTCGCGCATCATCACTCGATGCGGCGACGCCGACCTGGGCGAGGGCGTGGGTCAGGGCACCGCCGTCGAGCTCAACAGCGCCAGTGGTGTCTGCTTCGGCAATCCTCGGATAGTCATCAACCTGCATGGCACGCAATCTGAAACGAGGACCGTTCCCTGTGATCTCGACCTCCCCCTCCTCGGCGGAGACCGTCACGGCCCCTGACGGCAATTTGCGAACCGCTTCGGCGGCGAGCTTCGCAGGGATCACCGTCTTGCCTTCCTCCGTGACCTCGACATCGAGCACCGTCCTCACGGTGATCTCGTTGTCCGTCCCGGTAACGGTCAGCTTTCCACCTGCGACGTCGAGGAGCACGCCCTGGAGGATCGGAAGTGGAGATCTCGTTCCGACGGCCCGTCCGGCGCGCGCAAGGACATCAGCCAGGTCGTCTCGTTCTGCTCGGATGCGCACAGTGTGTCTTCCCCTGCTGTTGCTATTGCTTTTGTATTGAAAGAGTAGAGGTAGTAGCAGGCCCTGTGGATTGTGGAGATGTCTCCAGAACCCCTGCGACGACTGCGGATACGCGTCCACATGGCATGTGGGTCAATGAGAGGTTGTCACCATGCTGGTGCGACAGCCGCTTTGTCCTGTGGATTGTGGTCATGTTGTCCCCAGCTGCTGGGTGATCTCTGCGACATGGTCATAGATGGCCTTGTCCTCGAGGAGGAGCGACTTGATCTTGTCGACGGCATGCATCACGGTGGTGTGATCCCTCCCTCCGAAGGCGGCTCCGATGCGCGGGAGTGACAGGCCGGTGTGTTCCCTGCACAGGTACATGGCCACCTGACGCTGGCGAGCAAGAGGTTGACGCCGGGAGGGGCCTGTCAGTTCGCTGATGGGGAGGTCGAAGTAGGCGGCAACCGTCGTGATGATGCCATCGGCGGTGAGCGGTGCCGAATTCTGGAGATGGACGATGTCGCGCAGGACATTGCCCGCCAAGTCCCTGGTGACCGGCTGACCGGTGAGGATGGCGTACGCCGTGACCCTGGTGAGGGCTCCCTCGAGCTCACGGATGTTGTCGAAGACGTTCGAAGCGATGAAGGCGAGGACATCATCGGGCACCGGGGTTCGCACCATCGCAGCGTTCTTCCTGAGGATCGCCAACCGTGTCTCCACATCAGGGCTCTGGATGTCCGTCGTCAATCCCCACTCGAAGCGACTCCGAAGCCGATCCTCGATGGTTCTGAGTTCGCGAGGAGGACGATCCGATGAGATGACGAGCTGGTTGCCGGCCTCGTAGAGCGAGTTGAACGTGTGAAAGAACTCCTCGAGTACCTGTTCCTTGCCCTCGAAGAACTGGACGTCGTCGAGGAGGAGCAGGTTGACCTTGCGGTAGCGGGACTTGAAGTCGTCCATCCGCTTTCGCCGGATCGAATTGATGAAGTCGTTGAAGAAGGACTCTGAGGTGACGTATCGCACGACCGCAGAAGGATCGAGTTCAAGGCGATGCTGGCCTGCGGCGTGGAGGAGGTGCGTCTTGCCGAGTCCTGCTCCCGCGTAGATGAACAGGGGGTTGTACTGCTCACCCGGTTGCTCGGCGACGGCCTGCGCCGCAGCATGGGCGAATCGGTTCGATGGTCCGACGACGAAATTCTCGAAGGAGTACCGCGACACGAGGTTCGAGGTGTCACTCTGGTTGGTGGCACCGCCGGGAGATGGGGACTCGCCGAGCGTCGGCTGGTAGGGCCTCGCAACAGTGTCAACATCCGCAGTCGTTGGCTCGATGGATGACACCGTGAGGTTGACCTCGATCGGTTCCGGCCACACGGACGAAGCGACCTCCCTGACCTGGTGGATGTAGTTGTCCGATACCCAGGTTGCATTGAATCTGTTCGGAGCCTCGAGGGCGACCGTCCCGTCCTGGGCGGTCACCACGAGCGGCTTGATCCAGGTCTCCCACTTCGCGATACCGACGACTTCCCGCATCCTGCTGTGGAAGAGATCGACCTGTGAATCAACGGCGCCCACTGGCGTCTGTGCGACTTCCACCGTGAAAATGTCTCCCTCGGGCTTGAAAACAACCCATAACAACTGTCCACACATCTATCCACAACGTGTGGAGAAGATGCGTCTTGGCCCACTGACCGTGAGCCTCAAACCGAGCCCCCTTGGGAAAGAGCGGAGTGTCCTTCACGAGAGCGAAGGCGAGCATAGGGACGGCTCGAGAACCAGTTCAAGAGCGGCAAATTCGTCGCTAATCCGCACGTTTCCGCTCGGCCCGGACGAACAAAACCCTTGGGGGACAAGGGTTTTGCTGGACTGTGCCGGACCGAGGCTTCGCAGCGATTGGGTGGGGTTCGCCGTGAATGGCGTTCGTCTGTATTTCGCGACCACTGTCTTGTTTTCGCGTGCTCCTGACGAGGAAGCGCATCGGCACCTTCCGGGGGTGATCTGATGGTCGTTTGGGTCGTGCACCACCTACACTGTCTGCGTTCCGTGACCTTCCGGGGCACCTCCACCCGACATCGCACCTACATCAAGCAGGGACTGACCGCATCATGAAGCGTACGTATCAGCCGAACAACCGCCGACGGAAGCGCAAGCATGGATTCCGCGTCCGCATGCGCACCCGTCATGGCCGTGCCCTCATCCAGCGTCGCCGTGCAAAGGGACGCCACAGCATCTCGGCCTGAGGGCCGAGGTTTCGTGTCCCTCCGACCGGGCAGCCGCTTCGCCGACATCTATCGCACGGGCAGACGAACGCGCTGTGGTGGCCTCACCGTCATTCGAGCGACCGGTGGTGGAACCATGCCCGAGGTTGGCGTGGTGGCGGGGAGGAAGGTGGGAAACGCCGTGAAGCGCAATCGCATCAAGCGTCGCCTGCGTGAAGCAGCCAGGCTTGTTCCTCTCCGGGATGACGCGGCATATATCTTCGTGGCGTCTCGCGAAGCGCTCGACGTAGGCTTCACCGAGCTTGTTGAATGGCTCGAAGAGGCCGTGGCAAAGGAAACATCGTGAGCATGGGATCACCGGCACACCGCACAGCGACGGCGAATCCGTCGTTGACCATCGGTCGGCGCATGGCCATCAGCGGAATCCGGGCGTACCAGAAGGTCCTGTCCCCACTGTTTGGACGTAATTGTCGCTATTACCCGACGTGCTCCTCCTATACGTCCGAGGCCATCGAGATCCACGGGGTCATGACTGGCGGATGGATGGGGATCAAGCGCATCGGTCGATGCCACCCCTGGCATGAAGGAGGTGTCGACTTGGTCCCTGGCTCGACCACGGCGACGGACAGCGTTCGCGACGGAGGAACCCCATGAATCCCTGGACCCTGCTCGTCAACCTCCTCGGAGGGACGCTGTCGTTCTTCTATGACATCCTTCCAGAATATGGCATTTCGATCATCTTCCTGACGCTACTCGTGGGTTTGATCCTCTTCCCCCTCACCTTCAAGCAGACCAAGTCGATGAAGGCCATGCAGGACATCCAACCCAGGGTCAAGGAGCTTCAGAAGGAGCTCAAGGGTGACCGGGAGGAGCTCAACAAGCAGCTCATGGCGCTCTATCAGGAAGAGGGAGTCAACCCGGCAGCCGGATGTCTCCCCCTCCTCATCCAGATGCCGATCTGGTTCGCCCTCTACCGGGTCCTCTGGCAGGGAAGCGGCGTACCGGACGGATCCAGCCTCAAGATGACGCTCGATGCGGCGAATCAGGCGCTGTACACCACTGATGCTGCCGGCAAGCTGACCTCGACACTCCAGCCAGGTGTCGACATCTCGTCCGCCCAGTTCTCACACGTCTCCTTCCTCGGCATGAACCTCTTGGTTCGCCCGTCGGCGGCCGTCAACCTCGATAACCTCATCGGCTCGATCCCGTACATCCTCCTCATCGCGGCCATCATCGTCGCTGGGTTCTACCAGCAGGTGCAGACCACGCGGAAGAGGGACAACGGGAACGGCAATCAGGAGCAGAACCAGCAGATGCAAACGATGCAGCGTGCGATGCGCTTCATGCCGATCATCTTCGGGTTCATCTCATGGAACTTCGTCGCCGGACTCGGCCTGTACTTCGCCACATCGAACACCTTCCGTGTGGGGCAACAAGCCGTGATCCTGAGGACCGCTGCCAATGGGAGCGGGCTGGGAAGTGGTCTCCGCCTCCGTAGGAAGGCAGACGATCCGACGGGCCCAGGGAACGCCAGTGGCGACGATCCGCCCGATCTGGGCGACGATTCGGGCCCGTCCCCGAATGCCAGTAAGAAGCGCAAACGCAAAAAGAGGAAGTAGCCCGCATGGAATGGGTTGAGGTATCAGGCAAGACGATCGACCTCTCGGTCGAAGTCGCCATGGCCGAACTCGAGGTCACGAATCGAGCTGACGTCGAGATCGAGGTCATCCAGGAACCCTCACCGGGGTTTCTGGGTATGGGTGGCAAGGAAGCCATCGTCAAGGTCACGAAGGCGCCCAAGCGCCGCCGCCGCCGGAACAGCAGAGGACGCAAGGGCAACGGATCACCATCGGCGTCCAGCGATTCGTCACGCTCGTCGGGAAGCCGCACCAAGGATCGATCGAATCAACCGAAGAACGGCTCGCAGAACCGCAAGGGCTCGCAGCGTCAGGAGAGCAAGGTGTCAGACCAGGACAACCGAAAGCAGAATACATCCGAGGACCAGCGACCCGAGCAGGCACCGGTTGAGGAACAGGCGAAGGTAGCCGCCGGGTTCGTGAGTGGACTCCTCGACGCCTTCGGTCTCGAGGGTGAGGTCACCACTCGGGTCGAGGACGAGGCGTTGTACATCGACGTTCTGGGGTCACAGACGGAGGCACTGGTCGGTCAGAAGGGCGCCGTGATGCAGTCGGTTCTCGAACTGACGCGGACGGTTGTGCAGCGGAAGACGTATGGTGCACCGCGGATGCGGATCGATATTGCCGGATACGGCGAACGTCGCCGCGAGGCGCTCAAGATCTACGCCAACAAGCTGGCGGTGCAGGTCATCGAGGACCAGAACGAGGTCATGCTCGAACCCATGAATGCCGCAGACCGCAAGGTACTCCACGACGCCATTGCCGAAATCGACGGGGTTCGGTCGTACTCCGAGGGTGAGGAGCCCCGGCGCGCCGTCGTGATGGCCTACGACGCCAAGGACTGAGCACGGTTTCACGTGGAACATCCCGCTACACCAGCGTCGGATGTTCCACGTGAAACAACGCCAGCGAGTGGCCAACCTGCGTCGGCCGACGATCGAGCCACCGCCTTCGACAGGCTGAGCCGCTGGCTCGGTACCGACATCTCACCGCGTCAGCGGTTGCTGCTTGGCAGGTTCGAGGCCTGGCTCGTCAGCGAAGCTCAGATGGCGGGCGGTATTGGACCCAGCGAGCACGTCAGGGTCTTCGACCGCCACATCGCCGATTCCCTCGCATTTCTCCGTGGCGTATCGGTAGGGAGAGATGCCGAACCTGCACATCTCCTTGATGTCGGGTCAGGTGTCGGCCTCCCGGGAATCCCGTTGTCGATCATGTTGCCGACGAGCCAGGTGACCCTTCTCGATCGGTCGGGACGGCGAGCCGAGCTTGCCAGGAGGGCAGTGCGGATTCTGGGCTTGTCCAACACCGAGGTCGTTGAGGCGGACGTCCGTGACGTGCGGGAGGCCTTCGATGTCGTCACGTTCCGCGCCTCGCTGCCGATTGCCGAGGCCACGGCGGCATTTCTCGGGTGTTCGAGCGTTCATGGCCTTGGCCTTGTCGGCGTATCCCAGCAGGTCGGACACCCCGTGACGCCTGAAAGCCCCGAGGGAGTAGGCTACACACTCACAGCAGAGGGTATCGGGGTGCTTGACTCCCCCTTCTGGCTCCTTAGGATGCAACGTATCTGATCCCACTGAACGGAGTGCACCGCCTATGTCCGTTGGCAAGGTAGTGGCCATCGCCAACCAGAAGGGTGGCGTCGGGAAATCGACGACCGCCATCAATCTCGGCGCTGGACTGGCGTTTCAGGGAGAACGAACGCTCATCATCGACCTCGATCCCCAGGGAAACACGAGTTCCGGTCTCGGTGTCGATCGTGGAGCCATCGAAGCCTCGACATACGATGTGCTGGTCGACGGCATGGCCCTGTCCGACGTGCTCGAGCCAACCTCTGTGCTGAATCTCCACGTCGTTCCGGCAACCATCGAGCTGGCGGGTGCTGAAATCGAGCTGGTGTCTGTCTTCTCCCGCGAGCAGCGCCTCAAGAGCGCCATCGCCGAGATCCTCGATGACTACGACTTCATCCTGATCGACTGCCCTCCTTCGCTGGGTTTGCTGACGATCAACGGGTTGGCGGCG
>JAQAZV010000287.1:0-12851 GCA_032127155.1 Acidimicrobiia bacterium | reverse complement strand
GTTGCGTCCGCGCATGACGACGCGGGCAACACCGAACTCCCTCATCACCTGGCGACAATCGCCACACGGCGTGCACGGGTCCCCATCGAGGCATACGACACCGACCGTGTCGATGCGTCTGACGCCGGACGCGGCCGCCGTTGTGATGGCGTTGGTCTCCGCACAGACGGAGGCACCGAATGCCGCGTTCTCGATGTTGGCGCCGGTGATGATGTCCCCGTCGTCGGTCACGATCGCCGCACCGACACGGAACCGCGAATAGGGCGAGTAGGAGAGCGAGGCGGCGTCGGCGGCGCGCTCGAGGAGGTCAGCGTCTGAGATGGTCATTCGTCCACCAATGCTCGCACAAAGTCCTCCGGCACGAAAGGAATGAGGTCGTCCATGCCCTCCCCCACCCCGATGAACTTCACCGGAACATCCAAGTCGTGTTCGACAGCGATCGCGACTCCGCCCCGAGCGGTACCGTCCAGTTTCGTCAGCACGATCCCCGTCACCCCGACAGCCTCGGTGAACACCTTCGCCTGGACGATCCCGTTCTGGCCTACGGCACCGTCGAGGACGAGCAGTACCTCATCGATGGACCCCGCCTCCCGTTCGAGCACTCTGATGACCTTTCTCAACTCGTCCATCAGATTGGACTGGGAATGAAGCCGACCTGCGGTGTCGATGATCACCACGTCAGCTTCCGTGGCTTTCGCCTTCTGGAGGGCGTCGAAGGCGACCGACGCAGGATCTGACCCCTCTGCGCCAGAGACCACCGGTACTCCGACGCGATCCCCCCATGTTCTCAGCTGGGCGTCGGCCGCAGCACGAAATGTGTCAGCAGCCCCGAGAACGACCGACAGTCCGTCGTCGACGAGGTGCTTGGCGATTTTCGCAATGCTGGTGGTCTTTCCTGTGCCGTTGACCCCAACGACAACGATGACACTTGGCTGTGACGTCGTGAGGACGTCACGGTCGGACCGGGCGAGAACCGCGATCAGTTCCTCCTCCAGGGCACGCCTGGCCTCATCCCCGGTGCCAGGGTTCTGCGATCGAACCGCCGCCACCACACGAGCCGCAGTCGTTGGGCCCACATCGGCGAGGACGAGGGCATCCTCGAGGTCCTGCCACTCCTCGGGGTCGATACCTCCCGATGTGAAGAATCCACCGAGTGACGACGCAAGGGCGGAACGGGATCTCGCGAGCCGATCACGGAGGCGGCGATCGGCGGTCGCCGTCGATCCAGCTGGAGGTGATGGGCGTCCCGGCGTCGATTGATCCGACCCCAGGGGCTCACCCGTCGAGCCAGACGGGTCGCGTCGCGATACGACCAGCGCCGCGATGATGGCGATGATCACCACAACGGCGATCACGGCGATGATGACAACAGGATCCATGCTGCAACCTCACTGACGGTCTCTCGGCTGTCGACCCATCGGGCCCCGAGAAGGGGCCTCGAAGCCCGCTAGACGGTAACCGGATGCATGCGCTTCGAGAGCACCTTCGACGACTCCCCCGGCTCCATGGTGACGCCATACAGCACATCGGCGGACTCCATCGTCTGTTGCTGGTGCGTGATGATCACGAGCTGCGTGTTCCTTCGCAGGGTCTCCACGAGCCGCAGGAACCGATGAAGATTGGCGTCGTCGAGAGCGGCCTCGACCTCGTCGAGCACGTAGAACGGCGAAGGGCGTGCCCTGAACACGGCGAAGAGGAAAGCAAGCGCCGCGAGGGATCGCTCGCCACCTGAGAGCAACGACAACCGACCGACCTTCTTCCCTGCAGGCTGCGCCTCGACGACGACGCCGGTACCCATCGCGTCGTCTGGGTCGGTGAGCCTGAGGTTCCCAACGCCCCCAGGGAAGACAAGCGAGAAGTTCTCGTGATAGAACGCCGTGATCTCCTCGAAGGCCTCCTGGAAGAGGGCGACCATACGGTCATCAAGGGCTGCGATGACCTTCTTCAACTCCGCGCGCGACTCCTCGAGATCTCCGAGCTGGCGTTCGAGTTCATCAACCTCATCCGACAACGCAGCGAACTCGGCGGCGGCAAGCGGGTTCACCGGACCCATCCTCCTGAGATCCGCCAGGAGCGTTGCCAGGCGCGCCTCGAGATCGACATCCTCATCGATGTCGGGACGTTGCGTCGCCATCGCCTGCTCCTCAGACGAGTCGACATCACGTCGAAGACCCTCGATAGCGGCCTCGAGACGCACACGGAGTTCGGCGAGTTCGACCTCGAGTACCCCGAGCCGGTCGGCAGCCATGCGCCGTGCCGCCTCCAGCATCTCCCTACGATCCTCGGCAGCAGCGAGTTCGGCGCTTGCTTCGCCCACCAACGCACGGTGCTCCCTCTGCCGTTCACGCAGCACCTGAATCTTGCTCGTCACGATGGCAACCGTCCTATCGGCGGCCGTCTCGATACCGGCAAGGTCTGCAATGTGGAGATCGGTATCTGGCACGAGGACGAGTTGTGCCAATTCGGCGTCCACCGTCGCGAGGCGTCGCTCGCTGAGCCTCCTGCGCTCGATGATCGATGCACGCTCGGCAGCGGCGCGCTCGAGCACTCTTCGTGCCTCGTCACGTTGCGCCGCAATCGCACTCCTGCGCTCATTGAGTGCATCCCATGCGGCCTGTCTGACCGCCTCCTCGCCCTCGAATTCCGACACACGTTGACGGAGGGACGCCACCCTGACCGAACGCGCCGCGGAAGCCTCATCGATAGCCGCCATACGACTCTCGAGCCGCTCAACCTCTGCCACCGATGCGGCGTGGGCCCTCTGGACGAGCGCGAGTGCTTCGGTTGAACCAGCGAGTTCGGCTTCGACGGCTTCGAGGGCTTCAAGGGCAGTGCGCTCGCCTGTCCGTGCTGCTTCGAAGGCCCTTTGGGTGGTGGTCAGCCTGCTGTTCGTACGCTGGAGCTCGCGTTCAGCGACCTCGAGATCCACCCTGGCAGCTTCCAGCGCGGCGGGGCCTGCGCCATCGGCTTGGGCAACGAGCATGGCGTCAGCGGTCACCACGTCGCCCTCAGGTGTCACAGCCATGATGGACGGGTGGGCCTGCACGACCGTGTGGGCGGTCATCCAACCCTCAACGATCACGACGTTCCCAAGATACGCGTCTGCGATCGCCAGGTCAGCCTTCGGACCCAGTCGATCTACGAGTCGCTCGACACCGAACTCTGCGACCGCATCGGCAACACCAGCGCTCCGCGATCGACCTGCGGTGACGAAGGAAACACCTCCTGAGCCCGCCGCACGTACACCAGACGCTGCGTCGACCATGCGACGGTGATCGGAGGCAACAAAGGCATCACGCCATGGCCCGAGGGCTGCATCGACAGCGGTGGCGACGTCCGACGGGACATCCAGAGCTGCGGCGAGGGACCCGGACACGCCATCGGCGGCTGCAGCGAGGGACCTGGCCGTCTCGTCAACAAGACCATCCAAGGCTGCCTCGAGGGCCTCGACGCGTGCCGCGCAACCGGCAACGACGAGTCGCTGCTCGTTGTTGGCTGCGACACCACGCTCCCAGTCAACCTGTGCCGATGCCCTGGCTGCGCTGGCGGCGGCATAGGCATCCTGCAAAGGCCCGGTGCGGCCGTCGGTCGCCTGGATGGAGAGGTTGAGCCGCTCCACCTCCTCGAGTTCCTCCGCGCCGCGCTCGCGGACGACGACGACCCTCGCAGCAATCTGGGCTCGCTCAGCGATGTCCCGCTCGGCGGCGGTCTCGAGGGCCCTCAGGTCACCACGGAGATTGGCGACAACTCCCTCTGCAGGCAATTGGATCTGCTCGGCGAGCGAACGTTCCTCGTCCTCGAACGCTCGGAAGGCGGTCTCCTTGCGGTCAGCATCATCACCAGCCTCGACCTCGGCGCGATGTGTCGCTTCGATCTCCGCAGCCAGGTCCGCTCTTTCGCGTTGGAGGTCGTCCCTCCGCTCGTCGGCCCCCTCGAGGCGTGCTTCGAGTGACCTGCGGCGCTCGCGGGATACCGTTGCGATCCCCCGCAGTCGCTCGGCAACCGTTTCGAGCCTGGCAGCAGCTTCCGTGTCGCGCGCGAGGAGCGATCCAACCTCGCCAGCCTCGGACCTCAGTACCTCCAGGCGCCCCCTGATCACTCCGAGCTCAGCATCTGACTCATTGCGTGCTTCGATCGCGGCCTCGCGCTCGATGGCTGCGGAGCCGAGCCGGGACCTGATGCGGCGGATCTCCTCACCACCGAGGTAGAGGCGCAACACGCGAGCCTCATCGCGGACGCTGTCGTGACGCTCCGCAGCCTTCGCCTGTCTCTTCAGAGGGCGAAGGGCCTTCTTCTGCTCGCGGAGGATGTCGTTGAGGCGCTCGACGTCATGATCCGTTCGCTCGAGGCGTCTCACCGCCCGATCGCGCCTCGAACGGTGTTTCGTGACACCTGCTGCCTCCTCGATGACTGCTCTGTGGTCCTCTGGCCTGGCGTTCAGAACATCGCCGATGTGGCCCTGCCCGACGAGTACGTGCTGTTGACGACCGATACCGCCGTCCGAAAGGAGCTCCTGGATGTCCAGCAGGCGACAGGGTGCACCATTCAATTCATATTCGGATGTCCCGTCCCTGAAAAGACGTCGCGTGATCGTGATCTCGGCAACGCCGATCGCCATCGTTTCGTCATCGTTGGCAAAGGTGAGCTGGACCTCTGCCCTCGACAGCGCAGGTCGGGTCGCCGTGCCTGCGAATACGACGTCCTCCATCTTCTCGGTGCGAAGGGACTTCGTGGCCTGTGTACCCATCACCCAGGCGATGGCATCGAGGATGTTCGACTTGCCGGACCCGTGCGGACCGACGACGACGTTGACTCCGGAGGCGAAGTCGAGACGGGTTCTGTCCGCGAACGACTTGAACCCCCGCAGGGTCAGATGTTTGAGCTTCACGGTGTGGGAGGTTACCAGACCGAATTACACCAATGTAAGCCATTCCCGGGACCCGCCAACCCGTGCCGACTGGAGCGATGGGGACGTGGGGGTTACCCCAGATGCTCAAACACCTCGAGCAAGGGCATCGGCGGCCGCGGCAATGGCAGCGGCCTTCTTCGATCCACCAGACCCGGCGCCGATCTTCACGCCGTCGACCATCGCTTCGGCCGTATGTACGGCGGCGTGGTCTGGTCCTTGCCGCGTGTAGGTGAACGTCACGTGACGGCCCTGTTTGGCCAGGACCTCCTGGAGTTCGGATCGTCCATCGGCAACCGATTCTCGCCCGAGTCGCTCCCCTATGAGCTCGCCCCACGTCGCGGCAACAACGCGATGGGCGACTTCGAAGCCACCGTCGAGGAACACGGATGCAATGACCGCTTCGGCCGCATCAGAGAGGATCGAATCGCGCTCACGACCACCGGATCGTTCCTCCCCGATTCCGAGGCGGAGAGCTCTGTCGAGCCTCCACGATCGAGCGACAGACGCGAGGGTCGCCTCGTCGACGACGCTGGCACGCACCTTGGTCATCGCACCCTCGGGTTCGCCGGCCATGTCGAGGAATATCAACGAAGTGGTGATCAACTCGAGCACGGCATCACCCAGGAACTCGAGGCGCTCATAGGACGTCGATGGAAGGTTCTCCGATGCGAAGGAACTGTGGGTCAGCGCCGTGACGAGGAGCTGGAGGTCCTCGAAGCGATGACCAAGCGCTTCCTGCAGGTCCTCGAGGGCGTCGGCATCGCCATGTTGGGATTCACCGCCAGGTGCCATGCTCATCTCGGGGTCCACTTCGATCCCCGTCAGTGGACGGCAGCTTCAATGCCGGCGCTGATCTTCCTGACGAGCCCACTGTCAGCACCCTCGGTTGCGATGCGGATGGCGTTGCGAATCGCAAACCGGGACGACGACCCGTGAGCAATGACGACGACACCTTGTGTCCCGACCAGGTGGGCGCCTCCGACCGTTTCGGCACTCAAACGCTCGCGAAGCTCGAGGAATGCTGGCATCAACCCAGCAACGTGCTCGGCGTACGCAGGCTGGGCGACCGTTTCCATGATCATCTGCTGGATCGCCTTGCCGGCACCCTCGGTGCTCTTGAGGAAGACGTTGCCCGTGAAACCGTCCGTGACGATGACGTCGGCCTTCTTCGTCGCGATATCTCGCCCTTCGACGTTGCCCACGAAGTTGATGGCGGCGCTGTCCATGAGGAGCTGATAGGCCGCGCGCTCGACGTCCCTCCCCTTCGTCGGCTCTTCACCGATGTTGAGGAGACCGACCGTCGGGTTGTCGATGTGGACATAGACGGTCGCGAGAGCTGCACCCATGACGGCGAACTGAACGAGATGTTCGGGCTTGCATTCGATGTTCGCACCCACGTCGAGGATCACGTGTCCGGTCGGGTAGATGCTGGCGATTCCGGCCCTGGTGACACCGGGCAGGCGGCCGATGAGAATTGTGGCCGCAGCCATCACGGCACCGGTCGACCCCGCAGAGACCATCGCATCCGCCTCGCCATCCTTGACGAGGCGTGCGGCTACGACGATCGATGCATCACGCTTGTCCCTGATGGCCCTTGCAGCGTCGTCATGGAAGTCGATCACCTGTGACGCGTGTGCCACCGGGATCTCGACGCCCCTCTCCTCGAGGAGCGGCTCGATACGTTCCTGATCACCGACGAGGATGACATGCGCACCGTCCTCGAGGGCGAGAATCGCTCCCTCGATGACCTCGGCAGGAGCATGGTCCCCGCCCATCGCATCGACGGCGATCCTTGACATGCGCGCTACGACGTCTCGATGACTTCGCGACCGTTGTACGACCCGCACGTCGGGCACGCCCGATGGGGGGCGTGGGGGGAGTTACAGGTCGAGCAGCGGGCGATCGAAGGCCGAGCGACCTTCCACTGTGCCTTGCGGCGTCGGGTCCGTGACCGCGACATCTTCTTCTTGGGGACTGCCATCGTGAAACCTTCCGCTCATTCGTCGGGCTGCTCGTCCCCGGTGTCGAGGAGGTCCTTGAGCACGGCAAAGGGCGAACGAAGATCGCCCTCGTCACCCGAGGGGTCCGTATTCAAGTCCGTTTGTGCACTATTCACAACTCCCTGGCAGTCGTCCCCGCACACGTGCGTGATCGGAAGTGAGAGGATGACCTCGTCCCTGAGCATCTGCTCGACGTCGATGTCGTTCCCGTCGAGTGGGTAGCTCTCGTCATCCGGGTTGCGATCGAAGAGTGCCGCGATCGGAACCGAACGATCCGTCAACGTCGTCCGCAGACACCGCAGACATGAATCCACCGAGGTGAAGGAGGCCCGACCGGTCACCGCGACGCCACCTGAAACATGGTGGAGCATCAGATCAGCCCGCAAGGGAGGATCCGGAACGAGGCGGATGAGCTCAATGCCCCAGTCCACTCCGACCTCGACCACTTCGGGGCGCGGCGAGGCATCCTTGCCGAGCAGGTCGGAAACGCTGAGGAGGAAGGGGCTTCTCGCCATGGTCGATGACCAGCTGCAATCAGGTGCCCGGCACCGTCGGTGCGGGCGGCAGTGACGTGTGGAGCTCGGCCCTCGCCTCGGTGACATAGCGATACAGCTCACCAAGGATCGTCTCGGCCTCCGCAAGGTGGCGTTCGGCGTAGTCCTCGGCTTCGAGACGGATCCTCCTGGCCTCGTTCTCCGCATTGCGGATCAGCGTGTTGGCCTCCTCGACTGCCTCCTGCACGATGTAGTTCTCCGAAACGAGATGCTCCGACTCGGTCTTCGCCTTTGCGAGGAGCTCTCTGGCCCGCTCATTCGTCTTTGCGATGTACGTCTCGCGTTCACGAACCATCCATCGTGCCGCGCGCAGCTCCTCGGGTAGCTGCTCGGCCGTGTGATGGAGTCGGTCGAGCATGTCGTCCTGATTGATCATCACATTGTTCGACAGGGGAACGGCTCGTGCGTTCTCGACCTCGGTGATGAGGTCCTCGAGCAGTTCGGCAAGGGCCCCCGGCACGGGTGGTGACGGGTGGTTGGATTCGGGTTGATCGCTCATCCGAGACGCTCCTTCAGTGCATCCGCGACGATGGGTGGCACGAGATCGTCAACCGATCCGCCAAGCCTCGCCACTTCCTTGACCAACGACGAGGACAGGTAACCGTACTCCGGCTTCGTGGCAACGAAAAGCGACACGACGTCCCCTGACAGGTGTCGATTCATCTGTGACATCTGGATCTCATAGTCGAAGTCCGTCACCGCCCGAAGGCCCTTGACCACGGTCTTCGCACCGATCTCGCGTGCGAAGTCGACAAGCAGCCCCTGGAATGCCTCGACCCGAACATTCGGCCATCGTTCACAACACCGTTCGAGCAGATCGATGCGTTCCTCTGCTGTGAACAAGGGGGACTTCGACGGATTTCGTACAACCCCGACGACAACCTCGTCGAAGATCGTGCTACACCGCTCGACGACGTCGAGATGACCCTTCGTCGGCGGATCAAAACTGCCGGGCACGAGCGCGATGATCACGTGGTCGACCTCTCCATCAATGTCACGACCGCATCACCGTACCGCCGCTCGTCCACGGAAGTGAGGAATTCCGGAGCTTCAACGCTGGATCTCGCCTGGCGATGGAGGACGACGACGCCCCCGGCGCCGAGCAGGGGGACGACTCCCTCGAGGACTGTTCGCACGGTTGCATCCTTTTCCGGATACGGCGGGTCGACAAAGACGACATCGAATGGCCCCCGCAACCTCGTGAGGGCCGATTCGACGGACCGGCGCTCGACGGCCCCGCCGAGCCCGACGTGTCCTATGTTCACCTCGAGGACCTTGACGGCACGGCTCGAGCGTTCCACGAACACACATGAAGCAGCGCCCCTGCTCAACGCCTCGAGACCGAGCGAGCCGGACCCTGCGTAGAGGTCGAGCACGGCGGCGCCTCCCATGCGGTCGCGGAGGATCGAGAACAGCGACTCCCTCGCTCGTGCCGTCATCGGACGCGTCCCCTCCGGCGGTGCCCTGAGTGTGAATCCCTTTGCCGTACCGGCGATGATGCGCATGCTTCCTCAGCTCTTGACGAGCCATGACTCACGGTCACCCACGAACAGGTGCACCTCCTCCATGATGGACTCGACGAAGACCGAGTGACGATCCTCATCGACGGCAGCGCGGGCGACGCTGGAGGCGATCTCGATGAGATCGGCATCGCGGAGGACATCTCCGAAGCGAAGATCGCCTGCGCCTGACTGGGATGACCCAAAGATCGTCCCCGCTCCCCTGACCTCGACGTCGACCTCGGCGAGTTCGAAACCATCATTCGTTGCGACCATGGCCGAGACCCTCCTGTTCGCATCATCCGTCGAGACATCGGCCACGAGCAGGCAGGTACCGGCCTCGGCGCCACGACCAACGCGACCGCGGAGCTGGTGGAGCTGGCTGAGCCCGAAGCGCTCAGCATTCCACACCACCATCAAGGTTGCGTTCGGTACATCGATTCCCACCTCGATCACTGTCGTCGCAACGAGGACGTCGATGACGCCTACGCGGAACTGCTCCATCACGTTCGCCTTCTCGTCCGACCTCATCTGACCGTGGAGGAGCCCGACGGTGATGTCGGGCATCGCTGCCGACAGCCTGCCGAACTCGGACGTGGCCGAGCGGGCATCGATCTTGTCGGAGTCATCGACGAGCGGGCACACGACGAACACCTGGTGGCTGGCATCGACCTCTGCTCGAATGGCATCCCCAACGGTGGCTTCGGCACCGGCGAAGGTGATCGCCTTCGTCGATGTCGGCGAACGACCGGGCGGAAGGGTCCGAATCGTCGATACCTCGAGATCGCCGTAGAGGGCCATCACGAACGTGCGGGGAATCGGTGTAGCCGTCATGAGCAGGAGATCGGGCACGCCTTCCTCGCTATCGCGATCGCGGAGGTTGACTCGCTGCTCGACACCGAAGCGATGCTGTTCGTCAACCACCGTGATGCCAAGCGAATGGAACGCAACGTCAGGCTCGATGAGGGCGTGGGTTCCGAACGCGATGTCAATGGTTCCGTCTGCCAGCCACGCGATGCCTTGTTCACGTGAGACGTCTCCAGCTGCGAAATTGACCGAGACCCTGGAGCTGGTGAACAACCCGATGCGAACCGGGTGATCCGGCGCATCAGGATCGTCGAAGAGCGAGACCGTGCCCATGGCGTCCTCCCCGTACTCACCAGGAGCAAGCCCAGCCTCCCTGAGCGATCGCTCGGTCCCGAGGTAGTGCTGGGTGGCGAGCACTTCGGTTGGCGCCATCACGGCCGCCTGGTGGCCGCTCTCGACCGACGTGAGCATTGCAGCGATGACCACGACCGTCTTCCCAGACCCCACCTCGCCCTGCAGCAGCCGGTGCAGCGGAGCCGGAGCCGCCATGTCCTTCATGATGTCTTCGAGTGCGACCTGCTGATCAGGTGTCAAGGTGAAGGGCAGCGCAGCGACGTAGCGGTCGAACAAGATTCCCCGAACGGAATTCGCAACACCGGCCTGGGACTCGAAATCGTCGTAGGCCCGCGCGCGGAGCGCAACCTGGATCCTGAGGAACTCATCGAAGACGAGGCGACGCCGCGCCGGCTGCACGTCACCGATCTCTGCGGGACGGTGGATACTCGTGAGGGCGAACGTGCGATCGACCAGGTCATGCGCGTCGAGGATGTTCTCCGGCACTGCGTCAGCGAGAGGCATCGACCGTTTCAGGGCATTGTCGACGGCAGACGCAACCTGATGCTGCTTCAGGTTGGCCAGCTTGGGATAGATCGCGACCACCCTGCCCGTCGTCATGTGCTCCGTGTGGCTCAGGCGATCCACGACAGGTCCCTTCATTTGGAGGCTCCCCTTGAACGTCTCGAGCCTTCCGGACAGGGCGACCTCCTCGCCCTCGTCGAGTTTGACGTAAGGGTTGAACCAGACACAGCGCACACTTCCGGTTCCGTCGGTGATCCGTGCCTCGATCATCGTTCGCGAGCGCGAGATGCGCCGACGTGAGAAGCTCGTCACGACGCCGACAACCGTGATCTCCTCATCGATCGGGGCAGAACCCAGGAGGGACATCTGACTCCGATCCAGATACCGCCTCGGCGGGGTCATCAGAAGGTGGGCAACGGAGTGGATGCCGACCTCGGCGAGCTTCCGCATCGCGACAGGGCCGATGCCCTTGACCTTGTCGGTCGGGACATCTCCGAGGTATGCGAGGCTGCGCCGAGGTCGCTCACTCACCGATTCCATGGGCTGATGTTGGTGCATGCGAGTGACAAGTGCCACGACAGACGGAAACACGGGTGCTCCTGCTAACCTCGCGAACCGCCTCAGGAGGTTTCCCCACATGGCATTCAGATGTGAAATCTGCGGCAAGGAGCCGTGGACAGGCAAGCAGGTCAGCTTCTCCCACAAGCGGTCCTCCAAGACCTGGCGCCCGAACATTCAGAAGATCCGTGTCAAGCACGGAAGCAACTCGCGACGCGCCAGGGTGTGCACCTCGTGCATCAAGGCCGGCAAGGTCGAAAAGGTCTGATGCAGGGCGTCGTCAAGGTCTACGACGACGTGACGGGTGTCGGGATCATCGTGCGCGACGACGATCGATCCGAGGTCGTCCTCAAACCGGGGAGCCTCGACGGTTCACTCTTCCGATTCCTCCGCCAGGGTCAACGTGTCAGGTTCGACCAGGTCGGCGAAGGGGAGGATGCCTACGCGACGAATCTTCGGTTCGGCAGCGATGGCTTCTGAGCGCCTCGAGATCGTCTGCATCCCCGTCTCCGACAAGTGGTAGCGTTACCACATGGTTCAAGCGTTCGTCCTCATCCAAACGGACAGCGGCAAGGCATCGGAAGTGGCGCGGGCGATCGGTGCGATCGACGGCGTGGAGTCGTCTGAGGCCGTCACCGGCCCGTACGACGTCATCGTCGCAGCCGAAGCCGCAGACGTCGATGCACTCGGTCAGCTCGTGGTCACGAAGATCCAGCCGGTCCCCGGCATCGTGCGCACCCTGACCTGCCCTGTCGTCAGGCTCTAGGGCACTCAGCGAACCGCGAGGTTCGACCGTGCCACATATCGCTCCTGCGCGGCAACGACGAGGCGGTCGCAGAGCTGCGGGTAGGTCATCCCCGAGGCCATCCACATCTTGGGGAATCCACTTATCGATGTGAATCCGGGCATGGTGTTGACCTCGTTGAACACGAACCGGCCGGATGACCGTTCGAGGAAGAAGTCGATCCTGGCGAGGCCGTTCAGGCCGAGCGTCACATAGATCGTCTCGGCGAGCGCCCGCACGGCGGACGCCTGGGATCCGGCAAGCTCGGCTGGTGCCTCAAATCGGCTGGTGTCATCGGCGTACTTGGCGTCGTAGGTGTACCAGCCGTCCACGAGCACGACCTCACCGGGCTCGGACGCCATGGGACCGTCGAGGACGGCGACCTCGATCTCCCTACCGTCTATCGCATCCTCGACTACGACCTTGTCGTCATACCGAAACGCCTGTGCGATCGCGGCAGGAAGGTCCCCTTCGGAGTCGACTCTGGCGATTCCGACGGACGAACCCTGCGCCGCTGGCTTGACGAACACCGACGCCGTGCGTGCCGAAGCCACCTCATGGAGAACCCGATCCCGGTCCAGGTCCCAATCCGAGCGCGTGACCACGGTCCACGGGGACGTGTCGATGCCGGACGCGGCTACGAGCTTCTTGGTGAGGTCCTTGTCCATCGAGAGCGCACTCCCGAGGACACCGCAGCCGACATATGGGAGGTCACAGATCTCGAACATCCCCTGGACGGTGCCGTCCTCACCCTTGGGTCCGTGAAGGACGGGAAACGCAACGTCGATGGCGAGCTCGTCATCCCCGACGACGAGGAGGCCCAACCTCGGCTCGCCGGTTCTGCTGGAGGGGATCGATCGCGAAGGGCGCCTCCGCGAGGAC
>JAQAZV010000286.1:0-8838 GCA_032127155.1 Acidimicrobiia bacterium | reverse complement strand
CAGCACATGGCCGTGGTTGGTGAGCAGCGCCCAGGTGTGACGCTCGCTTCGTTCCCTCATAGCATGACTCCTAATACATGAGATCTAATACACGAATCGATTGACTTAACTATATACATGCAATATGATTCACGCAACGGTTTTCGTATAAAAGTAGCGAGAGGTTGATGTGGGCCTTGATGTGATGAACCTTCTTCTGGTTCTCGTTGCCGCGCTCGCAGGCGGCCGCCTGGCCCAACGGCTCGGCTACCCGGCGATTCTGGGCGAACTCACCGCGGGAATCATCCTCGGGCCCCCGCTGCTGGGGCTTCTCCAGTCCGACGACGCCCTCATGGCGCTCGGGAAACTGGGCGTGATCCTGCTGATGCTCTACATCGGCCTCCACCTCGACCCGCGCGACATCGGCAACGCGTCGAAGGCGGGGGTCCTTGCAGCCGTGGGTGGATTCGTGGTCCCAGCGGCATTGGGCTTCGGGCTGATGATGATCGTCGCCAACGATCCGATTGCAGCAACCTTCGTCGGCGTGGCCATGGGCGTTACATCGCTGGCCACCAAGTCGCGGATCCTCGTGGATCTCGGCATCCTGCACACCCGCATCGCACACGTCCTGATGGCGGGCGCCCTGTTCTCAGACATCGCAGCCCTGATTGTCTTCGGTGCGGTGCTCGGTTTCGCAGCGACGGGAGCCATTGCCCTGGGCGGGATCGCCCTTGCGGTCGTGAAGGCCGCGGCGTTCCTCATCGGTACCTGGATCATAGGCACCCGCCTGTTCCCCCTCATCGGTATGAGGCTCGCCGCGAGGAACGCCGATACCTCGATGGTGACGTTCGTGACTGTGCTCGCGGGCCTGGCATTTGCTGCCGCGGCCGACGCTGCAGGCCTCCATGCGATTCTTGGTGCGTTCCTGGCCGGCCTCTACATCCGTGAGGGAGTTCTTCCGCACAACCACCTCGGCTCCGTAGAACGGCTCATGAGGGGCATGTCGGTCGGCCTGCTCGCGCCGGTGTTCTTCGTAACCGCGGGCTTCAATGTGTCATTCGATGTCTTCCGCGAGGCGCCGCTCCTTGTAGTCCTCGTGATCGTGTTCGCCACGGTGGGAAAGATCCTGGGGACGGCGGTGTTCTACTTGCCGACCGGATATGGGTTCCGAGAGGGCCTCGCGGTCGGCGCCGGCATGAACGGCCGCGGCGCTGTCGAGATCATTGTGGCTGAGCTCGCCCTGGCTGCGGGACTGATCGACGCGAACGTCTTCTCGATCCTGGTCTTCATGGCGATTGCCACCACCGCCACCGTCCCGATCCTCCTGACCGCCGCTGTCCGGCACCTCAAGAGTCGAGGGGAGCTCGTCGCCGACGAACGGGAGGGGATCGTCATTGTGGGTGCAGGCCCGACCGCCCGCGAGGTCGCACGGCGTCTCGAATCCGACGCCGTGATCCTCGTCGACACCAATCCGGACCACTGCAGAGGCGCAGAAGCGATGGGCTTCGACGTCGTGAAGGGCAACGCGCTCGATATCGACGTCCTCGACGAGGCGGGGGCCGCGAATGCGGAAGCTCTCTTCGCGATCACCGCGAACGGCGAGGTCAATCTCCTCGCGGCGCAGATCGCATCGGATCGGTTCGGCGTACCCGAGGTCCTCGTTGCCATGCCCGAGCACACCACGAACGGGATGCACGAGATGCTCGACGAGATCGGGGCGAAGCTCATGTTTGGTCGGACCGCCGACCTTGCCACATGGGACACCGATATTGAACGGGGTGCTGTGGGCGAGGTTGTCTACACGGTCGCGCCACCCGAGCGGGTGCTTTCCGATGGTCGGCCCGTAGAGCCTTCGGCAGCCGCCGTTGAGAGTCTCGCCATCGTGGTTCGCACCAGCAAGGGCGTCGTCCCCTTTACCCAGGAGCGAGATCTCTCGGCGCATGACGAGGTTGTGGCCTTGGGCCGAATCAGCGAGCCCATCGCCACGAACCACGACACCATGGCCACGGCTGACTGAGGCCGCCGACTACTCACCCGCCAACGACGCGTACTGCAAGGACTTCATGCCGTTCATTCTCTCGATCGCCGCCTATGTCGCCGTGATTCCCCTGATCTGGGGTGTCAGCGGTCGATTTCCGCGCGCCGTCGCACCGATTTCGTCCCTGCCGTACGTGGCCCAGCTCATACTTGTCTCATCAATCGCACTCGGCTGGGTGCCGGGGGGCTACGAGAGCATCGACTGGATCCCGTCCCTCGGCGTCACGATCGCAGTGTCGACGGACACGTTCGCGCTCCTCCTGGCGGCGATTGTGGCGGGCATCGGCCTCCTGATCGTTGTGTATAGCGCCGGGTATTTCGCAGACCCGTCAAGACGATCGCGCTTTCTTGCGCAGATGTCGCTGTTCAGCGCCGGCATGGTCGGTGTCGTCACATCTGACGAATTGCTCGGCCTGTTCGTGTTCTGGGAGATCACCACGGTGGCCTCGTACCTCCTGATCGGCTTCGACGACGAGAAGGCTGAGGCCAGGGCATCCGCGCTCCAGGCGATCCTCGTGACGACGTCGGGTGGACTGGCAATGCTTGCCGGGTTTGTGCTCATGGCGATGGCGTCCGGTACGACGCGCATCTCAACCATCGTGGCGGACCCGCCGACCGGGACGATGGTGTCGGTCGCCCTCGTTCTCATCTTCCTGGGAGCGTTCACGAAGTCGGCGCAGTTCCCGTTCCACTTCTGGCTCCCCGGTGCGATGGCGGCGCCGACGCCGGCCTCGGCGTACCTCCACTCTGCCACGATGGTCAAGGCAGGAATCGTGCTCCTACTCCTGCTCGCGCCGGGATTCGCCACGACCTTCCTCTGGATCTGGGTCGTGACCGCCACCGGGCTCATCACGATGGCGCTTGGTGCGATCACCGCCCTCACGCAGCGCGACCTGAAGCTCCTCCTGGCCTATGGGACTGTCAGCCAACTCGGGTTCATGACCGCGCTGATTGGGTTGGGATTCACCGGTGCAGCCCTGGCCGTGCTCGTCGCCCACTCCCTGTTCAAGGCGGCCCTGTTCCTCATCGTCGGCATCGTCGACAAGGCCACAGGGACGAGGCAGATCGGGGAACTGTCGGGTGTCGGCGCCCGTATGCCGATCGTTGCGGTGGCAGGCGCGATCGCTGCCGGATCCATGGCCGGCCTCCCACCGCTCCTCGGCTTCGTGACGAAGGAAGGGGCATTTGACACCCTCATCGGAGCCGAGGACTGGCTACCACTCGCCGTCATTGCCGTATCGTCTGCGCTCACCGTCGCCTATGCAGCTCGCTGGTGGTTCGGCGCGTTCGGCTCCACGAAGGGCATCAGCCCGGTGACCGCCGCGCAATCCAAGACGAGCATGGTCCTGGCACCGGTCGCCCTGGGGGTGCTGACGGTCAGCTTCGGCATCGATCCCCGACCGATGGCTGCTGCGGTGGAGCATGCCGTCGGTCAGAACGTGAAGCTCGTGCTGTGGCCGGGTTTCACCCCTGCGCTGGCGGTGTCGTCCATCGTCGTCGCCGCGGGGGTGTGGCTCTACCTTGCGCGAGGAAGACAGACGGAGTTCCACCCCGAGCGGCGACGGACGCCATTTCCGCGGGCGGCAGATGTCTACACGGCCTCGCTCAGAGGGCTCCTTCGAACGGCCGACGCCGTCACCGGGGTTGTGCAGAACGGGTCGCTGCCCGTGTACCTTGCGGTGATCGTCGTGTCCGTGCTCGCCGTGCCCGCAGCGACCTGGCTGTTCACCTGGAATCCTTCGCTCTCGTTGCCCGTGTGGAACCATCCCAGCGAGCTCGTCCTCGGAGTGATCGCCGCAGCCGGTGCCGTCGCTGCAACCCGCGTACAGCGGCGCATGGCGGCAGCGCTCATGATCGGCGTCGTTGGCTACGCCATCGCAGGCATCTATGTCGTCTTCTCTGCACCTGACCTGGCCCTGACCCAACTCCTCATCGAGACACTCACGGTTGGTCTGTTCGCCTTCGTCCTCGCGAAGCTGCCGAGGAGGTTCGGAGCGGAGCCGAGGTCGCTCCCATTCCGTGCCAGGATCGCGGTGGCCCTCTTCGCGGGCATTGTTGTTGTCTTGGCTGCACTCGCAACGTCCACGGTCGTGCCTAATCGCTCGGTTGCCGACGAATACATCGCCAGGGCTTCGGACGCCGGAGGGAAGAACGTGGTGAACGTCGTTCTGACGAACTTCCGTGCGCTCGACACCCTCGGCGAGATCACGGTGCTGGCTGCTGCAGGCATCGGAATCGGGGCACTCGTTCGGCCCGTGCGCTCGCGGCGAGAGCGTGGCGAAGCCTCATGAGGATGCGCTTCTCGCCGTTCCTTGCGACCGGCGCCCAGACAATGGTGCCGACCCTGATGCTCTTCTCGGTCTATCTCCTGGTCGTCGGTCACGACGTGCCCGGTGGCGGTTTCGCAGGTGGTCTCATCGCGTCATCAGGACTTCTCCTCGTGTTTCTCGCCTTCGGCAGAAGGGGCTTGCGGCGGGCGTTCCCAATCGACCCAGAGACCGCGATGGGATTCGGTCTCGTTCTTGCCATCGCGGCAGGTGTGATCGGCCTGGCGTTCGGGGGGACGTTCCTTACCTACGAGTACGCACAGTGGACCGTCCCGGTCATCGGCGATATCAAGGTGTCGACCTTGCTCGCCTTCGACCTCGGCGTGTACATCGTCGTCGTGGGGCTCGTGACGACCAGCATCTTCAAGCTTGGATCTGATCCCTCATGACCTGGACGATTGCCATTACGGCCGGAATCCTGTTCGGTGCCGGCACCTACCTCATTCTCCAGAGGCTGCTCAGCCGCATCATCGTGGGGCTCGGACTGATCGCGCACGCTGCCAACCTCATTCTCCTCGGCTCGGGGGGCGCGCCGGGAGAGCCACCCCTGCTCGATGAAGCGAGTGCGGGCCCCTACTCGGATCCGCTCGAGCAAGCCCTCGTCCTGACGGCGATTGTCATCACTTTCGGCATCACTGCCTTCCTGCTTGCCCTCGCATATCGATCGTGGACCGAGCAAGGCTCAGATGAGGTCGAAGACGACCGGGAGGACTTGAGGATCGCACGAAGGAGGGAGGAAAGACCATGACGACATTGGCCACCCTTCCGATCGTCATTCCGCTCCTCGCCGGTGCCCTTGCATTGGCGCTTGGGCGCAGCGTCGCCGGACGTCGCACCATCAGTTTGATCGCGAGCGGCGCATCAGCCGCGGCGGCCGCGATGCTGCTGGTCGTCGTCGACAACGAGGGCGCCGTCGTGGTTGCGGTTGGGGGATGGGCACCTCCACTTGGTATCGAGCTGGTCGCCGACCGCTTCTCCGCGCTCCTGCTCCTCGCGTCAACCGTTGCCCTGTTTGCCGTGCTCGCCTACGCCGTGAGCCAGCGAGCTACCGACGAGGAATTCCGAGGCTTCCACGCCGTGTACCAGATTCTCGGAGCGGGCGTTGCTCTTGCACTCCTGACCGGCGACCTGTTCACGATGTTCGTCGCGTTCGAGATCATGCTGACTGCGAGCTACGTGCTCCTGACCCACCGGGCCGACGGCACGGAGACGAGATCTGCCATCAGCTATGTCGTCATCGGGCTCGTCGCCTCAGCCCTGTTCTTGATCTCCATTGGGCTCATCTACGGCGTAACTGGAACCGTCAATCTCGCCGATCTTGCCGACCGCCTCGACGCCGTCGCTCCCGGCCTCCGAAGCGGACTCGGGTGGCTGCTCTTCATGGTGTTTGGGATCAAAGCAGCCATCTTCCCGTTGTTCTTCTGGCTGCCAGACTCCTATCCCGTGGCGCCGACGCCCGTGACGGCGTTGTTTGCGGGCCTGCTGACCAAGATCGGGGTGTATGCCATCATTCGCACGCAGACCTTGCTGTTCCCGAGCGACGAGCCGTCGACGTTCATGCTCATCATCGCGGGCCTGACCATGATCGTCGGGGTGCTCGGGGCTATTGCCCAGACGGACATCAAGCGCATCCTGTCGTTCCACATCGTGAGCCAGATCGGCTACATGATCATGGGTCTCGGCTTCGGGACCGTCGCAGGTGTCGCGGCGGCGATCGTATTCATCGTTCACCAGATCATCGTGAAGGCATCGCTTTTCCTCGTTGGCGGCCTCGTCGAGGAGTCGGAGGGGACGGGTGCCATCGACGCCGTCAACGGGGTTGCCCGCCGGTCGCCGATCATCGCGGCTCTGTTCCTCCCAGCAGCACTCAGCCTTGCCGGGTTCCCACCGTTCTCCGGGTTCGTGGGCAAACTCGCGTTGGTTGAGGCCGGTTTCGCCGTTAACGCTTGGATCATCGTTGGAGTCTCTCTCGTGGCGAGCGTGCTCACGCTCTTCTCGATGACGAAGATCTGGGCAGGTGTGTTCTGGGGAACGCCGAACAAGACCGAACGGCGCATCACACCCCGCGGCATGGCGCTGGCAACGGCGGCTCTCGTCGCGTTCAGCCTCGTCATCGCCGTAGCCGCTGAACCGGTCGTGTCGTATGCAGAGCGCGCCGCAAACGACCTCCTCGTCGAGCGCGTCATTGCAGCCATACCCGACAGGGTCATGTCATGATCTTCGCGACCACCGTCTCAGGAGTCCTGCTGGTGCTCGCCGCATTCGCAGCGCTGATCCGGGTCGTGCGCGGCCCATCGGTGGCGGATCGCATGGTGGCGCTCGACACACTGCTCTTTGTCGGCGCCGGAGGTCTCGGGCTCCATATCGTGGCAACCGGCGACACCACCTACCTTGCCGTTCTCGTCGTCGCCATCCTCACGGCGTTCATCAGCACGGTCATCGTGGCGAGGTACATCGAAGAGGAGACGAGACGATGATCGCCGACATTGTCGGAGGCTCGCTCGTCATCGTCGGCTCTGCGCTGATGGCACTCGGCGCGTTTGGCCTTCTCAGGTTCCCAGATGTCTTCACCCGTATGCACGCCGCGACCAAGGCAGCCACCGTCGGCGTGATCGCAACCACGACCGCGGCGAGTATCGAGGCGGGGGCGGTGGGTGGCGCGCTGATCCTGCTTGTCGTCGTGGCGTTGCTGTTCCTCTCAGGTCCGCTCGGGATGAGCCTCCTCGCCCGTGCCGCCTACCACGATCCTGAAACGCCGAGGGCGCCGTCGACCGTCGAACTCGAGGTCGAGCTTCCGACGGCTGAATCAACGCCCACCAACCGTGCCAGAGGGTCGACTCCGCTGCTCGCGTTGTGGCTGTTCCTGGTCTGGGTCGCCGCATTTGGTTCAGTGGCGCCCAACGTGGTGGTGAGTGGAGCTGTTGTTGCCGCAGGCATCGCGTTCGCGTTCCGGGTCCTCGCCCCGCGATGGCCCGGCACCTTCCGCCGTCCATTTGCTGCATGGCGATTCATGGTCTACTTCATCGGTCAGATGGCTGCCTCGACGTGGGACGTGATCCTCGCCCTTCGCCTCCGCCCCGACCAGATCCGTCCTGCGGTGTTGGAGGTGCCGCTGAGGGCGCTGACGCGTAACGAGGTGACGCTGCTCATGAACTCGCTGTCGTTCACGCCGGGCACGGTGGCCCTTGAGCTCCACGAGCACCACTTGTACGTCCACGTTCTCGACGCACGAGATCCGGATAACATCGTCCGAGACATTGTGACGATGGAATCGAAGATCATCGCGGCATTCGGTGGAGACCCCGCAGCCGCTCACGCCGGTGGGCATCGGTAAACCGATTCACGTATGTGATGACGTATGATGGTTTGATGTCAAGCACAGTCGGCTGGACCTTCCTCACCAACCATTCCCACGTCCTGCTCTGCATTGCGGAGAATCCTGATGTGCGCCTGCGCGAGGTGGCCCAGCAGGTTCAGATCACCGAACGTGCGACCCAGAGGATCGTGGCCGAGCTCGAGGAGGCCGGCTATCTGTCTCACGACCGCGTCGGGAGGCGGAATCACTACCAGGTCAACGCCGACTTGCCGCTCCGGCATGCCCTCGAGGACCACCTCGAGATTGGAGCGCTCCTGCGTATCCTCGCGGAGCGTCCCTAGGCCCGCCGATAAAGGTTGGGCTCGGTGGCCCGGCCATCATCATTGTCACCGGAATGTCGAATCCGTTTCGGACGGAGTTCAAGGCGTCGGACTATCGCCGGGTGCGGCGTCTCGGGGAGGAGTACCAGAAGAGGACCCCTCGATCGGTCGCTTAGGCCGGGACGCTCTCTGGTCTCGTGTCGCTGCGTCGCTTCATCGGCCATTACGACCGTGAAGTCAAGCGTCTCGACCACGAGATCCACTCCTGGCTTCGTAACGATGTGGGATATCGCGAGATCCAGCGTCTCGACGGTGTCGGCCCGGTCCTTGCCGCTGTGTTCGTCGCTGAGATCGGCGACATCGGCATGAACGGTTCGGGCACAGCATCGGTTGCGAGCTCGCTAATGGGCATAGACCCCACCACTGGTACGGGTCGGTATAGGTGATTGAGCCCAGCCGAACCGCTGTGGCCGGAACGCTCCGTGCACCGACCCGCCAGACCGGCAGGTGCGCAGCGGATGGATGCCCAGGCACCGAACCGCCTCACCCCACCCCCGGAGAATGGAGCAGGCCCCGCCCCCAACACCGTTGACCGCCGTCAACAAGAATCAGCCCCTGGCCAGGACCAACCGACCGCGCCCTTGACAAGACCCACTCCCTCATGGATGCCAATATGGGCGGGTTGTGACTTTCGGCTCTCCCCCCTGAGGCGGTTGAGCTGCTGTAGTGGTGCGGCGGGACCGGTGGACCGGTCGGGTCCATCGTCCTCTGGTAGTCAACTGCGGAGTAGGTGATGGTTGAGGTGGACGACGTCGGCGGCGGGGACGCGAACTCCGCTCGGCAGCAGGTGCCATGGATG
>JAQAZV010000285.1:0-4051 GCA_032127155.1 Acidimicrobiia bacterium | reverse complement strand
GATCGCGACGACCATCGGGGACGGCGTCGAAGGTCTTGGTTTCGACCTCAGCGATCCCCACTCGATTGCTGGAGCCCTTGCGGCGGTCGGGCCGATCTCGCGGCTCATCCTTGCGGCGATCGCCCGCGACAACAACCCCATCCGCGAGTACGACATCGACACCGCCATCAGCCTCACCACCATGAAGCTCGTTGGCTATACGACCACCGTCCACGTTCTGCTCGACCGCCTATCGGACGACTCGTCCGTCCTCCTGTTCGGCGGTAGAGCAAAGGATCGGCCATACCCCGGCTCGACGACCGTGACGACCGTGAACGGTGGCGTGTCGAGCTTGATCCGAACCCTGGCCATCCAGCTTGCCCCCATCCGCTTCAATGCCCTCCACCCCGGCATCGTCGGCGACAGCCCCTTCTGGGAGGAGAAGCCACTCGACGCCGTCGTCGATCGCACGCCGACCAGGCGTCTGGCGACGATGGACGACGTGGTGGACGCCTCGGTGTTCCTGCTCGAGAACCGTGCCATGAACGGGACGAACGTCTACATCGACGGTGGCTGGATGTTGATGTGAGATGGAACGGGTGAAGGACGCACCAGAAGTACTCGACAAGATCGGTGATCGCCTGAGGGAGGAGCGGGTCAGAGCCGGCCTGAGTCAGCGAGAGCTCGCGCGGCGCCTCCAGCTCTCACCAAGTCTGATTTCCCAGCTCGAGAGTGGGATGTCCAAGCCTTCGGTTGGAACCCTCTATGCCATCGTCACCGAGCTCGGGGTTTCCCTCGACAGCGTCATCCGAGGCGAGGAATTCATCGAGCCACCGCCATCCAACGGAAGCGTTCTGCCGTCCACGTCGGTCGTGCGCGACGGACAGCGGCAGTCGATCGACCTCGATTCGGGCGTTCGCTGGGAGGAACTATCAGCGGGTACCGAGGAGGACATCGATTTCCTCGAAGCCATCTACGAGGTCGGGGGTGCCTCGACCCCTGACAAGTCGCTCATGCGCCATCACGGACGCGAGTACGGATACATCGTGAGCGGCACACTCGGCATCCAGATCGGCTTCTCGGAATACGAGCTCAATCCGGGAGATTCGATCGCCTTCGATTCCACGACCCCGCATCGGCTGTTCAACAAGGGCGATGTTCCGGTTCATGCCATCTGGTTCGTCGTCGGTCGCGATGCCGACCACCGCGGGGCGTCGGCACACGACCCCGACTGATCAGCTCACGTCGGCGTCGATCCGTTCGTTGAAGGCCTCGATCAACTCATCGATTGGGTCAGCCATCGCTTGGATGCCCGTCCAGTAATCGGGGTCATACCACTGGGCCTGGATCTCCTCATAGGTCTTCCCCTGCTGCTCCACCCACGTGTAGTACTTCAGGTTGTGGATGCGCTTCCGGTCGTAGTAGCCAAGCTCCTGGACGTGGTCGAGTCCCTGGCCCATCAGGTGCTGGTGATACGAGCCAGCCGCATCAGCGAGGGTGAACTCGCCTCGCTGGTTCTTGAGTTCGCTGAGCCGCGAGGCGTACATCTCCATCGAGTCCGTTCCGAGCGTGACGACGATGTCGTTGCCCGTCAATTCGTACCACTTGGCGAACTTGATGGCCATGAGCATGTTCGCGACGCCCGAGATACCAAGAAGCGGGAGCTTCTCGATGAAGTCCGACGACACGCCTTGGGACAGCAGGTATTCGTGGCCAGCAGGCTCATTGAAGAGCCTGATCAGACTGATCGTCGACTCATCGCTGATCCCCATCGCCATGTCCGTGTTGCGAACATTGTGGATCCACGGGATGTGCTTGTCCCCGATGCCCTCGATGCGGTGTTCCCCGAATCCGTTGAACAGCATCGTGGGGCACTCCGTTGCCTCGCCAGCGACGATCTTCGACGTGGGGAAGCGCTGTTTGAGGTAGTCCCCGGATCCGATCGTCCCTGCAGAGCCGGTGGTCAGGGTCACACCAGCGAAGCGATCCCCTGGTCCCATGATCTCGTCGAGGACCTCGACCATGGCGGGACCGGTGACCGAATGGTGCCAGAGGTAGTTCCCAAACTCGTCGAACTGGTTGAAGATCACGAGATCCTCGCCTGAGGCACGAAGCTCGTTGCACTTGTCGAAGATCTCCTTGACGTTCGATTCGCTCCCCGGCGTCTTGATGATCTCCCCTGCGACGCTCTCGAGCCAGTGGAACCGTTCGGAACTCATGCCCTCGGGGAGGATGGCGATGGATTCGCAGCCCAAGAGGTTGGAGTCGTATGCGCCGCCGCGGCAATAGTTGCCTGTGGATGGCCACACGGCCTTCTGGGCAACCGGGTCGAACTGACCGGTCACGAGGCGTGGGGCAAGACAACCGAACGCCGCTCCGACCTTGTGCGCCCCAGTCGGGAACCATTTGCCCTCGAGCATCACGATACGGGCCGCAACGCCGCTGATCTCCTGGGGGACTTCGAACCAGTTCACACCGCCGAAGCCACCGCCGGTAGGCGTCGGTTCGTTGTGCCACGTAATTCGATAGAGGTTGATCGGGTCGAGATCCCACAGTCCGACATCGGCGAGACGACGCTTCACGTCGTCGGGGATGAGGCTCGGATCGCGCATCTGCTTGAACGTTGGTATCCGGAAGTCCCTTGCCTTTGCCTGGGCAACGGCAGCCTTCAGAACGGTTTCGTTGACGGTGAGGTCGATCATGGACGGCGGTCCTTTCGCTGGTCGAGAGCGGATGTGAGATCTTGGAGGTTCGGGGCGATTCGGATGGGCTCGGTGCCGACAGCGGCGACCGCTTTCATCGCAGACGCGACATCCTTGAGGCCGCTGCCTGTTGCGAGCACGACCACGCGATCGGAGGGTCCGACGAGACCCCCGTCCGCAGCGGCGATGACTCCCGCATATGGTGCCGCGCCGGCTGGCTCGGCGAATACACCGGAGCCCCTGGCGAGAAGCGGTATCGCTTCGAGGATCTCCTCGTCGGACACCCTGAGGTACACACCGTCGGTCTCGACAACAGCGGCCATGGCCTTGATGCGGTCCCTCGGCAGGTCAGCACTGATCGAATCGGCGAGGGTCGAAGCAGCGATCGGTGGCTTGGTGAGCACGTCCTCGGAGTTCTCGAAAGCCTGGACGAGGTAATCGCTCCCTGCAGCCTGAATACCGAAGATGCGCGGTATGCGCTCGATCCAGCCGAGGGAGGCGGCATCCTTCATGGCCTTGTGGATTCCGCCGATGATGGAGCCATCGCCAACACTCACGAAGATGGCATCGGGGACGTCCCAATCGAGGTCCTCGAGGATCTCGAGACCCGCCGTCTTCTTGCCCTCGGTCATGAACGGATTGAAGCCGGTGTTCCTGTTGTACCAGCCAAAGGCGGAAGCAGCCTCCATACAGAGATCGAAGGCGGCGCTGTAGTTACCGTCGACGAGAACGACGGTCGAGCCATAGGCCAACAGCTGGGCGACCTTTGCCTCCGGCGCAGATGCAGGAACGAAGATCACGTTCTCCTGCCCGACACTGGCGGAAATGCCGGACAATGCGGCGGCAGCGTTGCCGGTCGAAGCCGTCGTGACGACCTTCGCTCCCCGATCTCGTGCCTTGACTATGGCCATCGCTGAGGCCCTGTCCTTCAGCGAGGCTGTCGGCTGCCGGCCCTCGTCCTTCACCCACAACTCCGCGACGCCGACAGCTTCGGCAAGCCGCGGCGATGCGTACATCGGGGTTCCCCCGACGGTCAGCGGCGGAACTACGGCGTCGATTGCCACCGGCATGAGACGGCGATACCGCCACATCGTCCGGTCCGGGTCGGTTCGGAGGGATTCACGACTGATGTGACGCCCGATGGCTTCGTAGTCGTATCCAACGTCGAGGATGCCCTCATTGCCATGGTCGGGGCAGACGTATCCTTCGAAGTCCGCAGCAAAGCTCTTGGCGCATACGACACAGGTGAACCCCGTGGCGTGTCCCATCGACGCCGGTTGTGTCATCGAACGATCCTGGTGCCGGTCTCGCCTGCCATCGCACGTTCCAGGTTCTCGGGGTTCGTGATGAGGGCCTCGGTCCCACCAGCC
>JAQAZV010000284.1:0-2595 GCA_032127155.1 Acidimicrobiia bacterium | reverse complement strand
TGGGCCTCGGCGAGGCCGCCCCATCCGAGCGTGCGCAGGAAGGCGTCGGTCTCCACCTGGTCCTCGCCGAAGAGTTCGGCGAGACGTCCGTAGGAGATGTGCCGCCAGAAGTCCATCTGGAAGAACCTGTCCTGGGCATGGACGTATCCCTGCGCCAGGAACAGGTCCTCGGCAGTATCGGCGTAGATGTGGGGGACGCCCATCGGATCCCTGATCACCTCGACGTTGGCCATGAGGCCAGGAACCTGGACGGAGCCCTCGGTCTGGGGGAAGGCCCTGTGGATCGAGTATCGAGTGAAGGCAACGCCAGCGATCAGGGACACGATGATGAGAGCGACGAACCCGACTCCGGTCCACAACAACCATCGTGTCCATCGTCGTGGCCGGGACTGCGTCGCTTCTGACGGTTCCATCGTCTCCATCACGAGCGAGGCTACCTCGTCCGGCGGCTCCTCATCGGCCGTATCCTGCAGTCATGGACAGCAGTACCAACGAAGGCGGTCACGGATCCGTGCGACCCGAGGTCGTCCAGGACGCCGAACCCGCGCGACATGACGATGCCCAACCATCGGTATCGGAGCCTTCGAAGCTCATCCGTATCGCGTCGATGACTCGGGCAATGCTCAACGAGGTGAGGGAGGCACCGCTCGACGAAGCCGGCCGGGTGCGACTTCTCTCGATCTACGAGGGATCGCTCGACGAGTTGAAGGAAGTGCTCTCAGACGATCTCGTCGAGGAACTCGATGCCGTCTTCGTGCCGATCAACGAGAACCCTTCGGAAGCGGAACTCCGTATCGCGCAGGCCCAATTGGTGGGATGGCTCGAAGGCCTCTTCCACGGCATACAGGCATCGCTCATCAGCCAGCAGATGGCTGCCACGGCCCAGCTCGATCGCATGCGCGAGCCCAAAGCCATCGAGCAGTCAGCCTCTTCGGACGGCAATGGCGTCTATCTGTAGTTCGTGATCGTCGTGGGTAGGCTGCCGCAATGACCCTGTATACGCTGCACACACCCCCACCGATGATCGATCCTGTGATGGTGATGGGTCTCGCTGGCTGGGGAGATGCAGCCTCCTCGGCGTCAGATGCGGCTGATTGGCTTGCGGAGGACGGTCTGCCCGTCGTCTCGTTCGATCCTGACGCCATCTTCGACTACCGATCCAATCGACCCGTTCTGCGCCTTGCCGGAGGGGAATTGCGATCACTCACGTGGCCCCGCATGGAGATGGTTCACGTCAGGCCGGGAGGGGTCGATGTGTTGGTCCTCGTCGGCAACGAACCCGACTACGCATGGTCAGCCATCTGCGATGCCCTTGGCGACCTGGTGCAACACTTCAATGTGTCGAAGCTCGTGACGCTCGGGTCGGTACCTGCCCCCGTTCGCCATGGACTCGACGCTGCCGTCTTCTGCACGGCCTCGGACCCTCGTCTGCTCCTGCCGGGGGATGAGATGCTGATGGATGAGATCGTCGTGCCTGCTTCGGCTGGCACCGTGTTCCGTTCGGCCATCGAAGAGGTCGAGGTTCCTGCGATCGGTTACTGGGCGCAGGTCCCCCAGTACGTAGGCAGGCCATACAGCCCTGCGATCGCCGCCCTCCTGGGGAAGGCTGCCCACCAGCTCGATGTGGTGCTCGATGTGTCGAGCTTCACCGAGGATGCGATCGATCAGATCTCGCGACTCGACGAGATCCTCGAGCGCAGGGAGGACGCACGCGAATTCGTCGAAGGGCTGGAAACGAGTTTCGGGACCACGTCAACATTCCCTGATGACCTCCCGACGGCCGATGAAATCGCCGACGAGGTCACGCGCTACTTGCGAGACGCGGAGAACGGTGATCCAACGTCATGAAGACGCCTGGACGCTGATCGCTCCCGGCAGCCTCAGTTGCTGAGGATTCCGACGAACAGGGTCAGGACGATGAGCGCAGCAGTCGCGGCGATCATGGCCCACACCGACCACGTCAGGCCCTTGATGGCACTGATCTGATCGCGAATGGCTGCGGTCAGCTGAGCAACCTCGACATCAGATGTGGAGGTTGCTCCCGCAGCGGAAATGGCCGTTCGCGTCTTGGGCGAGGCAGGCTTTGGCTGACGCGACGGTGCTTCGGTCCGTGCAACGGACGAGCCCGTTGCGACGGCAGCAGCGGGGGGAACTGGTGGCAGATCGAACGCCTCAGGCTCGCTTGAGTCCATGGGCGCAGGCTTCGACGCGCTCCCGTCTGCGCTCACCGGAGTGAGTGAAACCGATTCTCCATCGGATGGATGACCAAGGAAGAGCGTGACAGGTCGCTCGATGGCGAGGACGTGAATTCGCTGTCCGTCGAGGTAGGTCCCGTTTCGCGAACCAGCATCCTCGATGCGCCAACCGGTCTCGTCGTGAGATATCACGGCGTGGCGACGCGAGATGCCAGGCCGAACGATGCGGATCGTCGACGTTGCGTCCGAGCCGATGAGGGCTGTCGTCGCATCGTCGATGACACTTTCGTCTTCCTGGTAGTTGACCTTCAATGGCACGCTGCACCCCGGCACTGTCGTGTTGCTGAGTGGAGGGTAACGGGGTTTCGTCGCGTTGTTGATCGTCCCCGGTCTCGCCAAA
>JAQAZV010000283.1:0-7982 GCA_032127155.1 Acidimicrobiia bacterium | reverse complement strand
CTGACGGAGATCCTCGTTGCCGCTGGCGAAACGGTCGCCGTTGGGACGGCGCTCGCTGTGCTCACAGGTGCCGACGAAGGGTCAGCAACAACCGAGGCGGGCGATACGAGCTCGGTTGTCGAGGTCGCCGTCACCGAGTCTCCCGCTCCCTCCGCAGCAACGCCGCCACAGACCCCGCAACCCGAGGCCGCACCGGCATCCTCACCGACCCAGATTCCCCCGGGTCCACCGGCCGTCCCCGGTGATACAGCACGCAGGAGCGTCCTTTCACCGGTCGTGAGGAAGATCGCCGCAGAACGCGGGATCGACCTGGCGATGGTTCGTGGCACGGGTGAAGGAGGTCGCATCACACGCAGGGACGTCGAAACGTTCCAGGCACCCGCAGCATCGGCACCCCAGTCGGCGCCGGCGCCAGCGGCTCCAATGATCACGACACCCCCCGCGCCTGTGGCGGCAGGCGGAGCGGCCGACGTCAGGGAGATCCCGAGGCTGCGGCAGCGCATCGCGCAGAACATGACCACGGCCAAGCAGTCCGCTGCACATGTCTGGACGAGCGTCGAAGTGGATTACGGCAACGTCGACAGGGTTCGACTGGCACATCGCAACGGCTTCAAGGCTGCGGAGGGGTTCTCCCTCACCTACTTGCCGTTCATCGCACGGGCGACGATCGATGCACTCAACGCATATCCCGTCGTGAACTCGCGGTTCGACCTCGATGCAGGCACATGGACCTTCAACCGATCGGTGAACCTCGGGATCGCCGTGGACCTCAACCAGGAAGGGCTGGTCGTTTCCAACATGCGCGGCGCCGACGGTATGAACCTCAGGAGCCTGGCCAGGGCGATCCGGTCCGGTGCATCAGCGGCGCGCGATGGCAAGGCTGGCCCGGATGACCTCGCAGGGTTCTCCTTCTCGATCACGAACCCTGGACCGTTCGGGTCGTTCATGTCAGCCCCGATCATCCCGCCACCGAACGCCGCCATCCTGAGCACCGACACCGTGACGAAGAAGCCGGTGGTCGTCGAGATGCCGGACGGTTCTGATGCGATCGCGATCAGACCGGTTGGATATCTGGGCCTGAGCTGGGATCACAGGGTGTTTGATGGATCCACCGCCGTGCTGTTCCTCGACCGCATCAAGCAGAATCTCCAGAATTGGGACTGGGAGCAAGAGCTCTCGTGACCGCGGCGCCGGACCCGACGCTTCGCGTCCGGTGGCTCGGCCGGGTCGAGTACGACGAAGCGTGGGATCTCCAGCGGGCCATATGGGAGGGCAAGACGGTTGGTCGGTCCGACGACGACTACCTCCTGCTTCTCGAACACCCTCACACCTACACCGTTGGACGGAACGGCGACGGATCGAACCTCACGATTGATCGAAGCCTCCTGTCGGCGGTGGGTGCGACGATCCACGATGTCGACAGGGGTGGGGACATCACGTATCACGGTCCTGGCCAGCTCGTCGGGTATCCGATCGTCGATGTCCCGAGGTTGCCTGGCGGGTTGTTTGACGCCGTCGGACATGTGCGTCGCCTCGAGGAGCTACTCATCGCGGTTCTTGCCGGTTTCGGTATCGACGCGTGGGCCGAGGACGGATACACCGGAGTCTGGACCGGATCGGGCAAGATCGCTGCCATCGGTGTGAGGGTGTCGCGAGGCGTGTCAACGCACGGGTTCGCGCTGAATGTCGATCCTGACATGTCGTACTTCCAGAACATCGTCCCGTGCGGCATCGTGGGGCGCCCTGTTACGTCGATGCGTGAGGTCCTGGACCGCAGGGTCTCTGTGGCCGAAGTCGTCGATGCGCTGCTCGCTGAAGTCGGACGGCTCTCACCGTGTGCAGCCACCGAGACCCAATTGGGAGCCTTCGCCAGGGGCACCGGTGCAGCATCGTACGAGGTCGATCGCCTGGTGGCTTCGGGCGTCTTCAGCCCGAGCCGACGAGATGAGGTTCCGGTCACGATTCGTGGTGCGTTGGCTGGCGAACCCGAAAAACCGTCATGGATGAAGGTCAAGCTCGATCTCACCGATCCGAGGTTCATGGAGCTGAAGAAGCTCAACAAGGACCTCGGGCTGAACACGGTGTGCGAAGAGGCGGGATGCCCGAACATCTACGAGTGTTGGTCGAGCGGGACATCAACGCTGATGCTGCTTGGCGACGTATGCACGAGGGCGTGCTCGTTCTGTGACGTCAATACCGGTAGACCCGGCGCCGTCGACTGGGATGAGCCTGTACGGGCGGCCTCAGCCATCGAGGCGATGGGGTTGCGACACGCCGTTCTGACGTCCGTCAATCGTGATGACCTCGAAGACGGCGGGGCCACCGTGTTCGCCCAAACCATCCACGAGATCCGTGAACGCCTACCGGAGTGCGATGTCGAGGTCCTGATCCCGGACTTCAAGGGATCCACCGAGGCGCTGGACATCGTCATGGCGGCAAAGCCTGCGGTCCTCAATCACAACACCGAGACCGTTCTGCGCCTCCAGCGCGATATTCGAACCGCAGCGAACTATGCCCGCTCGCTCACGGTGCTGGCCAGGGCGAAATGGACCCATCCGACGGTGACCGTCAAGTCAGGGCTGATCGTTGGCATGGGCGAAACGGACGCTGAGATCATCGGTGCACTCGCCGATCTCAACGCGGTGGGGGTCGACGTCGTCACCATCGGCCAGTATCTCCGTCCCACCGCTGGACATCGTCCGGTGGATCGCTACGTGGATCCCTCGGTGTTCGATGGCTACAAGGTTGCAGGGGAGGCCTTCGGCCTGTCGCATGTCGAGTCGGGCCCGCTGGTGCGCAGCAGCTACCACGCCCGTGAGGCGTTGGAAGCCGCTGTATGAACGAGTACGTCGATCGTCTGGCACGTGCTCGTGCTGCAATGGTCGATCGCAGCATCGATGCGTTGTGTCTGTCAGTCGGCTCCGACCTTCCGTATCTCACCGGCTACCGAGCGATGCCGCTCGAACGGTTGACGATGCTCGTCGTTCCCCTGGACGGGGATCCCGTCCTCGTGGTGCCGAAGCTCGAGGCTCCGCGCGTCGATGTGTCGCCTGGCACCTTCGACGTTCGACCGTGGGGTGAGACACAGGACCCGATCTCCATCGTCGATGACATCCTGGGTGATGCCGGACGGGTTGCCGTCGGAGACGAGACATGGACGACGTTCTCGCTCGCTCTCCAGAACGCAGGCGAGGAACGGTCGTGGGTTGCTGCGGGGGGATTGATGTCCGATCTGAGGATCATCAAGAGTCCAGCCGAGATCGATGCACTTCGAGGTGCGGCCGCCACCGTGGACGGCGTGGTCGACCAGATGGCCGGGATGCCGTTTGCCGGGCGACGCGAACGGGACGTGGCCAGGGAGCTGGTCGATCGGACCCTCGCTGACGGTCATGAAACGATGGAGTTCTGGATCGTCGCATCAGGTCCCAATGGCGCATCGCCCCATCACGAGGTCGGCGAGCGCGTGATCGAGCACGGCGATGCCGTGGTGGTCGACTTCGGAGGACATCAGAACGGGTACGCCTCGGATACGACACGGATGTTCGTTGTCGGTGAGCCACCATATGGTTTTGACGATGCCTTCTCCGTCCTCCTCGAGGCGCAACGGGCCGCGACGCACCATGTGCGGCCTGGGGTCTCGGCCGCATCGGTCGATGCCGTAGCTCGCGACATCATCACCGAGGCTGGGTACGGGGACCTGTTCATCCACCGCGTCGGTCACGGTATCGGTATGGACACGCACGAGCACCCATACATGGTCGAGGGCAACGACCGCTCGCTCGAACCCGGCATGGCCTTCTCCATCGAGCCGGGCATCTACACGCCGGGGGAGTGGGGCATCCGCATCGAGGACATCGTCGTCGTCACCGAGGATGGCGTGGAGGCCCTCAATACCTCAGACCACTCCTACCGCGTCGTGACCTGACCCAACGACTCCGTTCTTGCGTAACTGAGTTCCATCCTGGGCGGAACTCAGTTACGCAAGAACGGAAAGCGGGGACCGGGTAGCGTGGGGGTATGGATGTCACCATCACGAAGTTGGTTCATGCCTGTCTACTCATCGAAGTCGGCGGGAAGCGCATCCTGATCGATCCCGGAGGCTTCAGCTGGGATGATGAGCGGTTCGACCCGGCGATGGTCGATGGCGTCGATCGCATCCTGATCACCCACGAGCATGGTGACCACGTGTCGTTCGACTTCGTGAGGACAGCGCTCGAGCGGTCGAACGACGCCGAGATCGAGACGACACCGAGCTTGCAGGCGATCCTCGCCGAGCAGGGGATCGACGCGGTCGTCGAGGGTACGCCCCAGTTCGTCTCGCCCCACGAGCGCATCCCGATGGGTCCCGGTCCGCAGAACACGGGATTCCACGTCGAGTACGTCCTCTCCCATCCGGGCGACAGCCATAGCTTCAACGAGGCGATGCCGATTCTCGCCATGCCGTTTGCCGCTCCGTGGGGATCCCTGACCAACGGAGCGGATCGCGCACGCCTCGTCAAGCCGAAGTATGTCGTTCCCATCCACGACTGGTTCCTGAGTACTCCAGGTCGAGCCTTCATGTACCGCCTTGCCGAGATGGCACTCGCACAGGATGGGATCGACCTCGTGGTCATCGACGACTTCACCTCGGCGACGGTCACCGTGTGACAACAGAACCCGTCCCGACCGACGCGACAGCACCCCCCGATGGTGCGTCCGGTGATCCGTCCGACGCGGGACTGACTTTCCTCTTCACCGACATCGAATCGAGCACGCGGGGGTGGGAGCAGCAACCCGAGGTGATGCGCACGGCACTGGAGGTCCATGATGCGGTCACCGAACGGGTGGTCACGAGCCACGGTGGATCCGTGGTGAAGTCGACCGGAGACGGCGCCCTCGCAACCTTCCCCGATCCGTTGTCATCGGTCGCGGCGGCGGTTCAGCTCGTCGCCGCCGTCGCCGAGGTCGACCGTGGGGGGATGGATCCGATGCGGATCCGCGTCGGAATCCACACCGGCGATGCCCAGATGCGTGCCGGTGACGTGTTCGGTCCGAGCGTGAACCGCACCGCTCGGATCATGTCCGTGGCGTCGGGCGGGCAGATCGTCGTCTCGGAGGTGGTCTTCGAGCGGGTGTCGGGTCGGCTCCCCGAGGGGTTCTCCCTCAGGGACCTCGGTATGCACCGCCTCAAGGACCTCAGAGGTGCCCATCGGCTCTTCCAGGTGTGCGCACCTGGGCTGGAGGTGTCGTTCCCGCCCCTGCATTCGCTGGACCTCACACCCAACAACCTGCCCTCGCAGGTCTCCGAGCTCCTCGGCCGTGAGGACGAGATCATCGAGCTGCGAGCCCTGATCGACGCGGGGACCGCGCGCCTCATCACCCTCGTCGGACCGGGCGGCACCGGGAAGACGCGACTCGGGCTCCAGGTCGCCGCGGATCAGATCGATCGATTCACCGACGGGGTCTTCCTCGTGGATCTCGCCACCGTGTCCGATGTGGACGGGGTCGCTCCCGCGTTGGCGAGGGTGGTCGCCACCGATGAACGGAGCGAGGATGCCCCGCCGATCGTCGTCGCACGGGCGATCGGTGAGCGGTTGATCCTGATGATGCTCGACAACTTCGAGCAGGTGGTCGCTGCAGGGCCCATGATCGCCGGGCTGTTGGCGGCGTGCCCGCGTCTCGTCGTGTTGGTGACGAGCCGGGAGGCGCTGAGGGTGAGGGGGGAGCAGGTCGTCGAGGTGCCACCGCTCGGGCTCCCCCCGCCCGATATCGAGGTCTCGTTCGATGCGTCGATGGGTTACGAGGCGATCCAGCTGTTCGCCGTGCGTGCCGGCGAGGCCGACGCGTCGTTCCGCTTGGATGAATCGAACATCGCCGACGTCGTCGCCATCTGCCGGAGGCTCGACGGGCTCCCGCTCGCCATCGAGCTCGCCGCAGCACGGCTCAAGCTCTTCCAGCCCGCCGAGCTGCGGCGGCGCCTCGATGAGCGCTTCGACGTACTGCGCGGTGGGGCGGCGGACCTCCCGGAGCGACAGCGAACGCTCACGTCGACGATCGAATGGTCGTACGACCTCCTGACGGATCACCAACGTGCCCTCCTCCGCAGCTTCAGCATGTTCGCCGGTGCTTCGCTCGACTCGGTCGAGGGTGTCGCCGACCTCGTCGACGCCGTGGATTCGTCCATGGTGCTCGACGATCTGGAATCGCTGGTCGCCAAGAGCCTCGTTCGATCGGAGCGCACACCGCTGGGAACCCGCTTCTCCATGCTCGAGACCATCCGCGAGTTCGCGCTCGCGCGGCTCCACTCCGACGCCGACGAATTCGCGTCCGTGCGACGAGCCCATGCGACGTACTACGCCGACCTTTCGAACGACCTTCGGGTGCGACTCCAAGGCCCCGATCGGAACCGCGCACTCGCGCTCGCCTCCGCCGGTCTCGGCAACCTGCGGGCGGCGTGGGTCTTCTGGGTGGAGCAGCGGGACGCCGTCCGCCTCGAGGAGCTGCTCGAGACGCTGTGGGTGCTCCACGACGCCGAGGGGCAGTACCACGGTGCGATCGAGCTGGCGAACGACATGTTGGACGTTCTCGGTGTGTCGACGGACGCAGCTGATCAGGCTCGTGCCGCCGCGCTCCAGATGAGCATCGCCAGGGCGATCATGGCCATCAAGGGCTACACCGCCGAGGTGGAGGAGGCCTTCACTCGCGCCCTCGCGGCCCAGGACTCGTCGAGCGAGAGCAGTCAGTTCCCGGTGTTGCGGAGCCTTGCATCCCTCTACGTGCTTCGTGCCGAGATGGGAAAGGCCTTCGAGACGGGAGCGGTGCTCCTGTCGATGGCGGAAGCCGACCATATCCCTGCGCACCTGGTGGATGCCCACCTCGTCCTGGGATCGACGCTCGGATTCGTCGATGCGATCGGTGGTCTCGCCCATCTCGACGCCGCGATTGAGGCGTTCGATCCCGACGACGTCCCGGAAGGCGGGTTGCGGCTCGGTCCGCACCCTGGCGTGATCAGCTTCTGTGCGTCCGCCTTCTTCCTGTGGTTCCTCGGCCACATGGACCGCGCCGACATCCGCGCAGCGCGTGGTGTCGAGGTCGCCCGTCACCTGGACCATCCGTACTCGATCGCCTTCGCCCTCTTTCACGCGGCGTTGTTCGACCTGTGGTCCGGTCGTGTCGAGCCCGTCGAGGTGCGCGCCGACGAGCTTCTCGTGCTCGCCAGGGAGCACCGGTGGGCCATCTGGGAGGCTCTCGCCATCGTCCTCCATGGTTTCGTGGATGTCGCCTCGGGGCGCCACGAGGAGGGCCTTGCGACGATGGAACGGGGCATCGGGCTCTACGAGTCTGCATCGGCACCGCCGATCTTTTGGCCCCTCCTCCTCAACATCCGGGCGAAGGCATTCCTCATCGCGGGCCGACCCGCGGATTCCGAGCGGATGGCAGATGGAGCCCTTGCCGTGTTGTCCGACGACAACGCGATGTACATCGGATCGGCTATCGCCAAGGGCAGTGCCCTCGCCGCCCGGGGCCGAATCGACGAGGCCGTCGAGTGGTTCGAGACGGCCCTCACACTGGGGCGATCGCTCAACCTCCCGACACCGACGGTCATGGCGCTGATGCACGTGGTGGAGGTTCGTCCGTCAGATGAGCTGCGGACTGAACTCCAGACCGTCCTGGGCAGGTTCACCGAGGGGAGCGACAGCCCCCTCCTTGCCCGGGCGGCGCAGGTTCTCGCCGGTCAGGTGTGATGCCGAACCTGCATATTCCGCCGCTGAGGGTGGCGTGGATCCGCAGGTCGACGTCTGGATGGAACGGTGCGCACCCTACGGCGGATGATCCCTCTGCACACCCTCGATCAGCGAGCCGGTCGATACCGGGCGACCGACGTTCGCGATCGCTGGCGAGCCGACCGACCCGATGCCGTGGCTACACAACGCCTGGATTCCATAGAGAGGCCGCGCCCGCCAGCCTGGACGCGACGACGGCCCCGACGTGGTCTGCCCCAG
>JAQAZV010000282.1:0-2930 GCA_032127155.1 Acidimicrobiia bacterium | reverse complement strand
CTCCCTGAACGCCCAGCTCGCACCCGAGATCGCCGTCCACGCGATCCGTGAGATGGATCCGCAATTCCATGCGCGGTTCTCAGCGACCGGTCGCGCATATCGGTACCGAATCCACAATGCTCCCGTGCACGATCCCTTCCGAGCGTCCGTGGCATGGAACCTCGATGTACCCCTCGACAGCGACGCCATGGATGCGAGTGTCAGGCCCCTTGTGGGTGAGCATGACTTCTCTGCGTTCTGTCGACGTCAGGGAGGCAGGTCGATGGTGCGGCGAGTGCTCTGGGTTGGTTGGCGTCGGACGCAGGAGGACGTCGAGATGTCGATCGGGGCACAGTCGTTCTGCCATCAGATGGTGCGATCGATCGTGGCCGTCTCGGTTGACGTCGGCAGGGGAAGGCTCGTCATCGATGATGTCGCCTCGATCCTCCGCTCACGGGATCGTGCGACGGCCAAGGGGACCGCGCCAGCTCGCGGGTTGACCCTCGTGGCAGTGTCCTACGGTGACGAAGAACTCCCGAGGCCCGCTTGGATACCAGAGACCTCATAGTCGGAAAGCGCTGCGAGGATGTGTTCGATGTGCTCCGGCCCGCGGGTCTCGAGGGCCAGCTGGATCTCCACCGTCCCGAATTCGAGGCCGGTTCCCTCGCGATGGTGCTCGACCGAGAGAACGTTTCCTCGTTGATCCCCGATGAGGGTCAATACCGATGCGAGGTGACCTGGCTCATCAGGTACAACGACTTTCAGGCTTGCGAATCGCCCTCTCGATTCCAGGCCATGCCGCACGACCCCGTCGAGCAGAAGGAGGTCGACGTTTCCGCCTGAGAGCACGACGACACTCGTCCCCGGATCGGGGACGAGTCCGTGCATCAGGGCGGCGACGCCAACGGCGCCTGAGGGTTCCACCAGGTACTTCGCGCGCTCGAGGAGGAGGGCAACGGCCTCGGTCGCCTGGTGGTCATCGACGGTGATGAGATCGTCGACGAGTTCCTCGATGATCGAGAAGCACATCATGGACGGTCGGGACACAGCGATGCCATCAGCAACCGTTGGCAGTCCGATGATCTCCGTCGGTGTCCCCGTGGCCCGAGCCCTGACGTAGGTTGGTACGGCAGACGACTGCACGCCCACGATCCGTATCGATGGGTCAAGGTGCTTGAGTGCGATCGCAGATCCTGAGATCAGGCCCCCGCCTCCCACGGGGATGACCACCGTGCTGACATCGGGAACCTGCTCGTACACCTCGAGGCCGAGGGTTCCCTGACCGGCGATGATGTGCGGATCGTCGTAGGGATGGATGAACGCCGCACCGGCTTGCTCGACGAAGGCCTGTGCATGGTCTGTCGCCTCTGCGAGGTTCGCTCCCGCGAGGATCACCTCAGCACCGTACGCCTTGGTTGCAACCACCTTGGGAATCGCGGCTGACAACGGCATGAAGACGGTCGCGGGGATTCCGAGTTCGGCTGCAGCGAGTGCGACGCCCTGTGCATGATTTCCCGCGGAGGCGGCAACGACGCCGCGTTCCTTGTCCGCGGGTGACAGGAGCGAAAGGGCGTTCATTCCCCCGCGGATCTTGAAGGATCCTGTCCGCTGGAGGTTCTCCGCTTTGAGCCACACATCCGATCCGGTGAGACGCGAGAACGACGACGATGGGAGCGTCGGTGTCTCGAGGACCACGCTGCTTCCGCGTGAGCGCGCTGCGGTGATATCTGCGAACGTGATACGATTCTGCACGGTTCCTCCGCCACGAGGCTACCGGTGCTTCCACATGCTCCGTTGGCCTTTACATCATGGAGCCGATAGCATACGGGATCGCTCCGGTTCGGGGCGATCTCCCCACGTCATCTCGAGGGATAGCCACGTCATGAAGGCACAGCTGCAAAGAACGTTCACACCCACTCCGAGCGACATCACGCGCGCGTGGTTCGTGATCGACGCCGACGATGTCCCCCTCGGTCGCCTCGCGACCGAGGTCGCCGTGCTTCTTCGTGGAAAGAACAAGCCCACGTATGCACCGCACATGGACGGCGGCGACTTCGTCATCGTCGTCAATGCAGCCAAGGTGCACGTATCGGGCAACAAGGAGTTCGAGAAGATCTACTACCGGCACTCCGGGTATCCGGGGGGTCTTCGCGCAGAGACGTTGTCGGTCGTGAGGAAGAAGTACCCAGAGCGCCTCGTTGAGGTTGCCGTCAGGGGAATGCTTCCGAAGAACCGCCTCGGGCGACAGATGCTGCGCAAGCTGAAGGTCTATGCAGGGCCGAATCATCCACACGAGGCCCAGGGGCCCGAACCCCGCTCGCTCACATACCGAAAGGTTGAAGCCTGATGGCAAACCCGAAGCCGCTCGCGCAAACCACAGGCCGTCGCAAGCGTTCGATCGCCAGGGTCCGCATCTACGACGGATCCGGGTCATACTCGCTGAACGGTCGCAGCCTCACGGACTACTTCCCCGATGCTGAACTGCGGCGCAGGGTGCAAGAGGCCTTCAAGGTGACCGACACGGAGGGCCGCTACGACATCAACGCGACGCTCGAGGGCGGAGGAACGACAGGGCAGAGCGATGCCCTCAGGCTCGGCATCGCACGTGCGCTCATCGTCCTGGACCCCGAGCTGCGTCCCGCGCTCAAGCGTGAAGGCATGCTCCGACGCGATGACCGAAGGGTCGAGCCGAAGAAGTACGGCCTCCGCAAGGCGCGCCGGGCACCGCAGTTCACCAAGCGTTAGCCTCGAACCCGGTGGTTGGTGGACGACTCACCGGGATCTGCACTCATGGCTGATGACACACGACGTCTCTTCGGAACCGATGGCGTTCGTGGTCGCGCCAATTCCGAGCTGACGCCAGAGGTCGCCTTCGAGTTGGCACGCGCCGCAGGCGAGGGCATCGATCGGCACGTCGTCATCGGCAGGGACACGCGACGATCAGGACCCAT
>JAQAZV010000281.1:0-3751 GCA_032127155.1 Acidimicrobiia bacterium | reverse complement strand
TGTGGTCGTGGTGCTCGTGGAGGCAGGGGTCGTGGTCGTGGTGGTTCCCGTTCCGATCGTGGTGGTGGTTGTCGTTGACGGGGTGGGTGGGGTCGTTGTGGTCACCGTTGGCACGATGGAAGCCGCGATTTCGACGTCGTCGAAGTGGATGTATCCATTCGCTGCCGATCCCTGGCCGTCGAACCGAATGGTGGTTGTTGGGGACATCCAGGGTCCGATGTCGATGCTCTCAGCCTGCTGCTTCTGTGAACCGGCGAGGGGAAGCGTCATGAGGGTCGTCCAGGATGTCCCGCCGTTCGCGGAGATGCGAACGGCCACGCTGCCGGACGCTTGGCCCTGGCTGCGGCGTCTCCAGGAGAACCGCAAGGTCGCATCCTCGGCGGCTCCAAGGTCGGCTGATCGGTCGACGGCGTAGGGGTCGAGCGTGCCAGCGTCGGTGCCAATCCGCAGACACTGCCCGGTGCCTCCCCGACACCGATCGTCCGCTACTACACGCATGGTGCCCGCACCAGGCCCGTCAGCTTCTCCACGCTCACGCCACGGACCAGCGAAGCTGAGGGATCCATCGTTCCCGCCGAAGCTGACGCTGACAAAGGTGTCCCGGTATGTCTCGGCGCTTTGGGCGTGGACAGTCGCGATGGGAAACACGGTGATCGTGACCATGGCGAATGTCGAGGCGGCAAGCAGGAGGACGAGATACCGACCGGTGCGTGTCATGAAGCGCGGACTTCGTTGTCGGCTTCCTCGACGAGAACCTCGTCGGCGTTCTCGCTGCGGTCGGGCGTCTCAGGGTCGAATCGAATCGTGTCTTCGTGCCATGTCTCCGCCGCACCATCGCTTGCGGCTTGGATGGACCCTTCGTCCGATTCGTCCTCTTCCACAGTCTCGATCGCGGTCGATTCGGCATGCATCGGGATCAGGGGCTCTGGCCAGGATGCTGTGGGCAGGACCAGGGTGAATGCGGTGAGGCCGTCGGCTCGCTCGTATCGCAGACTGCCACCGAGGCTCTCGGCGAGGCCGATTGCGACCACGAGGCCGAGGCCAAGGCCATCGATCCGATCCGCGTCCATGGGCGAACCCTGATCCGCCTCGAGTTCGGCGTCGTCGGGAAGGTCGGCGGAATCGGTTCCTTTCTGGTGGTCCTCGGCGGCCTCTTCAAGGGATTCCCGTTCCTGCGTCGTGCTGGCGGCGAAGAATCGGTGCACAACATCAGCAGGGAGGCCATCGCCGTCGTCGGCGATGGTGCACTCATAGGAGGATCCCGACAGATCGGCGTGTACGGCGATCTCTGCCCCACCATGTCGTACGGCGTTCGACAGCATGTTCTGCAGGACCTTGCGGAAGTGCAGTGGATCCGACACGGCCGTCCCCGACCACGCCTCGACCGATATGTTCGAACCGAGCCTCCGGAACGGCGTGACCGTTCGCTCGATCTCCTCCGACGGATCGAATCCGACGGTACGGATCTGGAGATCGCCTTCCTCGATCTCCCGTGCAGCGACGAGATCCTCCACGGTTCGGGAGGCTTCGAGGGCCTCGGCACTGACGATCGCAGCGATACCCGGTACGTCGTCGGTGTTGCGACGCGACGCGTCGGCAAGTGTCTCCGAGAACCCGTAGACGACGGTCAACTGGTTACGAAGACGGTGGGACACATACGCCACCAGGCGATGCTCCTGGTCGAGGCGCCGCTGCAAGTCGGTTGTGAGGCTGCGGACCTGACGCCTGGCAATGAACCAGTACGCGACGATGGCGATCGCTGACCCAGCGAGCGTAAGCATCCACCACAGAGTCTGATTCATGTGACCCCAGTCTTCGATTGGACGCGATCCTGCACGCCGTTCCTTCATCGGCCGTTACGTCAGGCATCGGCACTTGTTGTGCTCGGCTTGACCCCGACGTGCTGCTGACCTGCTGTGGGATTCGTGAAACGGGCGTTGCCCCTCGCCATCGCGCATTGACTCTGAAATTGCGTGGTTCTCGGTAGGGTCACGCGGTCGGGTGTTTGCACCCGAGGAGGCATTCGAAGTGGACAAGCACACGGCGCTCAGTCGCGAGCAGATGATTCAGCTGGCCGAACAGCACCTCGCCCTTGCGATCCGTGGTGGCGTGATTCGGCTGCGTGTTGAGGACCAGTCAGCGACCGGCGACACGATCACCGTTGACGGTGACGAACTCGTGAACTTCGGCGGGTGTGCGTATCTGGGTCTCAACGTCGACAAGCGGCTCAAGACTGCAGCGATTGCGGCGATCGAGCAATACGGATCGGTGTTCTCGTCCTCGACCGCATACACGTCGATCGACCTGTACTCCAAGCTCGAGGAGCAACTCGAGCGGATCTTTGGAAACACGATTCTCGTACCCACGACGACGACACTCGGGCACCTCTCGGTCCTTCCGGTCCTGGTCGGCCCAGGCGATCTGGTGCTGTTCGACCACCACGTTCACGCCTCGGTGCAGCTCACCACCCAGGTCCTGCGGGGCATCGGGGCGACGGTGCGACGGATGCCGCACAACGATCTTGCGTCCGTTGCAGCTGTCCTCGAGGAGTCTGCGACCTCCCACCCGCGTGTCTGGTATCTGGCCGATGGCGTGTACTCCATGTATGGCGACACCGCTCCTGTCGCGGAGGTCCTGAACCTGCTCGACCACTACCCAAACCTCTACGCCTACCTCGACGATGCCCACGGTGTTGGATGGAAGGGGCTCCACGGCGTAGGCCACGTCCTCGGGTACGCCCCGCTCCATGAGCGGATGATTGTCATCGGGTCGCTTGCGAAATCATGGGGTGCCGGAGGTGCCGTGCTCGTGCTGCCCAATCGAGAAATGGCGTCGCACGTCCTGTTGGCCGGTGCAACTTTCACCTTCTCGGGGCCACTCCACCCTGCAGAGCTCGGTGCTGCCATCGCTGCCGCAGACATCCACCTTTCCCCGGAACGGGATGAGCGAGCCGCCGAACTGATGCGACACATCGACTTCGTCCGCGATCGTCTGGTCGAATCGCAGCTGCCAGCGCTCTCCCTCGAGCGGACACCCCTGTGGTTCGTGCGCACGGGAACGCCTGATTCGGCGATCGAGCTCACTCGACGGATGATGGCGGACGGGTTCTACGTGAATGCGTCAGGGTTTCCTGCCGTGGCGCGCGGCATGGAAGGGATTCGATTCACGAACACGATCTACCACTCGGATCGTCAACTGGAGGAGTTCATGGAGGCGCTCTCCCGCAACATGCCAAAGGTCGCGCCGCCGCACGAGATCTACATCGATCTTCGCTGAAGGTGCTTCACATCTCGGCGTAGGGTGCCGATGACAGACCATGGCCATGTATAGACGCGCCTTCGGTTCAGATCGCCCCGTCACGGGGAAGATCGGGCGAGGCTCGATGGTGATGTTCGCCTTCCTTGCGGCGTGCGGAATCGTCACCCTCACAGCGAGCAAGGACGTCGCCGATGCGGTCGGGGCGCTCGGCGTCTTCGTGGGTTTCTCCGTCACCGGGACGTTGTTCCTCAGTAGGTCTCGCCCTCTGAGCGGTCGAGAACGCCTTGGTTGGTCCTTGATCGGCGCGGGAATGCTCGTGGCCGCGTTGGGTGTCCTTGTCGTCGGCACGGTCTACCTGGTGGCGGGAGACGCCCCAACGTTCGGATGGCCGGACTTCTTCTTCTTCGCAACCTATGCCACGATCATCGCTGGGTTCTCCGTGCTGCCCCACTTGCAGGGATCTCCTCTGGAGCGGACGAGGATGGCGATCGAT
>JAQAZV010000280.1:0-5017 GCA_032127155.1 Acidimicrobiia bacterium | reverse complement strand
GACAGCGTGAGGGTGCGATTCGCGGGGAGCCGATCGCCGAGCACTCCGATGGCGAGACGTGAAACAAAGAGCGCTGCCCAATGGGCGGCGACGGCGACGCCAGCGACCGTCTCGGACAGTCCCTGCCCTTCGGTCAACAGGGTGAATGCCCACAGACCCGTGCTGCCCTCGACTCCGGCGTAGATGAAGAACACCCATATCGACGTACCGAGAAGGCGCTTTCGTCCCAAGCGCTTCGGTGCCTCCTTGAGTCCCTCCATGGGGAGCCGGATGGTTCCAGCCACCCACCACAAGGCACCGGCGAGCACCAGTTCGGCCCCGGCAAGGACCACAAACCCGATGCGCCACGAGAGTCCGAGGCTGAACAGAACCGTCATGAACAACGGAGCAAGCATCGCCCCGAATCCGAAGGCCGCATGGATGGCACCCATGGCCCTGGGTCCGTGGCGTACCGCGACATACGCATTGCCAACGGCGTCGATCGATCCGCCTGCCACGCCCAAGGGGATGGCGGCTACCAGGTACCACCACCACCCGTCGGCAACAGCGAAGACCACAAGACTCGCCGCGGCACCGAGGGTTGCCACAACCAGGAGGCGCCCAGCAGGAAAGCGTTTCGTGATCCAGCCGATGGCAAGGCTGACGAGCCCGTAGCTGACACCGATGGCGATGGTGATCATCCCGAGATCGCCGAGACCTCGCGACAGGGAATCTGCCATCGACGGCCATGCCACGCCGAGCGTGGCGCTCGGCATCCCGAGCAGCACGAAGCCGTAGATGAGGACAATGATCGATCGGGTCTTTGCGGTCACCAGATGAATCTAGAAGGCTTCGGCGGGATGCCGGCGAAGGGCTTGCCCCCTACGCTGCCGTGCGATGAGCAACCTCCTCGCCCTCGGGGCAGCGAGCCTGTACGGCGTGGCCGACTTCGCTGGCGGCCTCGCGACCAGACGCCTCCCCGCGTGGCGGGTCACAGCCTGGTCACAGCTTCTCGGCATTCCCCTCCTGGTCTGTGGCGTGCTCGTCACCGGCTGGACATCGATTCACCTTGGCGACGTCGTATTCGGGGCGATCGCCGGTGTCCTCGGCCTGGTCGGCATCGTCGCCCTGTATGCAGCACTGTCCGAGGGAACGATGTCCATCGTCTCACCGATGACGGGCGTGTTGACCGCGACGCTCACCGTCACCTGGGGGCTCGTTTCGGGAGAGACGATCGACGCGGTCCAATGGACGGGAATCGTCATGGCAATCAGCGCCGTGGTCCTGATCGCTGCGAATAGGACCGATACCCGCATGACACGCACGGTCTTTGCGAAGACGATGATCGCGTCTGTCGGATTTGCTGGCTTCTTCATCGCCTTCGCGCAAACCTCGCAGGATGCTGGACTCGTCCCGCTCGCTGTCGGACGAGGACTCAGCGTGCCCGTGGCGTTCCTGATCGCTGCATCCGTTCGCTCTGCAGCGCGGCCACCAAACGACAGCGTCGGCATCGTGGTCCTTTCGGGAAACGCCGACGTGGCTGCGAACATCGCGATCGTCATCGCCCTCCAGCGGGGCCCACTCGGCATCAGCTCGGTTCTCGTCTCCCTGTATCCGATGTTCACGGTCCTGGCGGCGATGCTCATCCTCGGTGAACGTCCAACCATCCCCCAGCGCCTCGGCATCATCCTCGCCGTTGTCGCCGCAGCCCTGCTTGTCGTCTGAGACGTACCGCTATTCATTAGTCAATCCCTAAGGATTAGACTGGTCGTGTCAGAACAACCTCACAGGGGCACGCACCATGGAAACACAGTGGGTATACGGATTTCACGAGCTCGATCCGGCTGAGGCGCGTTGCGGGGACTGGGACGGCGTTCGTTCCCTCCTCGGCGGCAAGGGAGCCAACCTCGCTGACATGACACGCCTCGGTATCGCGGTCCCGCCCGGATTCACAATCACGACCGAAGCATGCAACGCCTACCTCTCGGCTGGCGAAACGTTCCCTGATGGGGTATTCGAGCAGATTCGACAGGCGCTCGCCTCGATCGAGGCCCAGACAGGCAAGACGTTCGGCGACACCGCGAACCCGCTTCTCGTCTCATGCCGTTCCGGGGCGAAGTTCTCGATGCCAGGGATGATGGACACCGTCCTGAACATCGGCATGAACGACGACGTCGTCAAGGGAATGACCGACATCTTCAATGATCGCCACTTCGTACTCGACTCGTACCGCAGGCTCATCCAGATGTTTGCCACCGTCGTGATGGGCGTTCGCGAGGAACCCTTCGAGGATGCGCTTTCTGAAGCCAGGTCTCGCAGGGGTGTGCTCAGCGATAGCGACCTCGAAGTCGACGATCTCGAAGGGATCGTCGAACGTTTCAAGGCCATCGTCGAGCGCTACGCAGGTCGAGAATTCCCTTCGGATCCGAGGGAACAGCTCACCATGGCCGTCGAAGCCGTGTTCCGTTCCTGGAACGGAAAGCGAGCCTACGCCTACCGCAATGCCGCTGGAATTGCTCACGACCTCGGGACTGCAGTCAACGTCCAAACGATGGTCTTCGGAAACATGGGTTCCGATTCTGCGACAGGCGTGTGCGTGTCGCGAAGTGCCACGACCGGCGAACCGACCCTCGAGGGCGATTTCCTGATCAATGCCCAGGGTGAGGACGTCGTTGCAGGAACTCGCCAAACGAGCACGATCGAGGACCTCGCCCGCGAATGGCCGGTGCTGCACGACGAGCTGAAGAACTACGCAAACACACTCGAACGGCACTATCGGGACATGCAGGACATCGAATTCACCATCGAGCACGGGAAATTGTGGCTCCTCCAGACACGGGACGGCAAGCGGACCGCACAGGCTGCGGTACGAATCGCCGTCGACCTGGTCTCGGACGGCATCATCTCGAAGGACGAGGCACTGACGCGGGTTTCTCCCGAACAGATCGAGTTCTTCCTGCACCCTCAGTTCTCATCCGAGGCGAAGGCGGCTGCGACTGCAGCGGGCACCCGGCTGACGCAGGGGCTCAATGTCTCACCGGGAGCAGCGGTCGGCATCGTCGCCCTCGATGCTGACCTCGCCGAGGCGTGGGGATCCGAACGCGACGAGCCCGTCATCCTCGTGCGCCCCGAGACGAAACCGGACGACGTCCATGGCATGCTCGCCTCAGCCGGCGTCCTGACGTCGAGCGGGGGACGAACGAGCCACGCCGCGCTCGTCGCACGGCAGTTCGGCAAGCCTGCCGTTGTCGGCGCGGCAGAGGTCCGGATCGACCTCGTGGGTCGGAGCTTCACTGTTGGGCAATTCACGGTCCAGGAAGGCGACTGGGTCTCGATCGACGGCACGACCGGAGAAGTCTTTGCCGGTCAGATCGATACCAAGGTCCCCGACATCGAGGACCCGTGGCTCATGGGACTGCTCACGTGGGCAGACGAAGTGAGAGACCTCGATGTGTGGGCGAATGCCGACTATCCCGACGATGCCGCCCGCGCGGTGAAGCTCGGGGCGAATGGCATCGGCCTCTGCCGAACGGAACACATGTTCTTCGACCAAGCACGCCTCCCCATCATGCAGGAAATGATCATGGCGACGAATACGGCTCAGCGCAGGGAGGCCCTCGATCGGCTCCTGCCGCTCCAGCGGTCAGACTTCGCAGAACTCTTCAGGGTCATGGCAGGGAAACCGGTCATCATCCGACTGCTCGATCCTCCGCTCCATGAGTTCCTGCCCGACTACAAGCAGCTGACGGTCGACGTGACCGATTGCAAGATCAAGCTGACGAACGCCAAAGATCTCGAGGAGGTGGACACGCTGCTCCACGAGATCGAGGAGACCGAGCGGGTCCTCAAGCGCCTTGACTTCCTCCACGAATCCAACCCGATGCTCGGGTTGCGAGGCGTTCGTCTTGCCATCGTGTTCCCCGACCTGCCCGAGATGCAGATCCGGGCGATCTTCGAGGCAGTTGTGGAGGTCCACAACGAGGGCGTAGTCGCCAAACCGGAGATCATGATCCCATTGACAGGAAATGTCTCGGAGCTTGCCCCGATGAAGAAGCTGGCTGCCGAACTCGCGGCAGAGTTCTCGGAGGAGCACGGGATTGATATCGAGTACGAATTCGGAACGATGATCGAGACTCCTCGGGCAGCCGTGACAGCCGGCGAGATTGCGACCGTGGCCGAATTCTTCTCCTTCGGTACGAACGACCTGACGCAGATGACGCTCGGAATCTCCAGGGACGACGCCGAGAAGAACTTCCTTCTCGACTACCTCACGCTGGGCGTTCTCGAGACGAACCCCTTCGACACGCTCGACAGGGATGGTGTCGGAACGCTGATCCGAATGGCCGTCGATGCCGGGAGGGCAACACGACCGGGGATACATGTCGGGATCTGTGGCGAGCACGGTGGAGACCCACGGTCCATAGCCCTCGTCGATGAAATGGGCCTCGACTACGTCAGCTGTTCACCGCTGCGGGTCCCTGTCGCCAGGCTGGCGGCGGCCCAGTCGGCCCTCCACCGAAAGGCTGCTGGATCGCAGGCGTAGTCCAGAACTCAGCCGCACCGTCGTTGCGTGCCTTCCCTTGAAGCGACGGTGCGGCTGGCCCCTCTGCCGGACGTCAGCGAGCGTCGGTCCAACCGACCCGCGACCCGGCTGAGCATGCCCTCACGGACCACCGTGAAGTAGGGTGTCCGCATCGAATTGAGGGATGGACACATGCCGGACAGTGTTGATTCAGATCCGCAACCGCCGAGCGGTCGCCTGACGATCGAGATCACCTCCCGCACTATTTGGCAGGCCATCGGGGCGATCCTCGTCACCTTGATCGTCATAGGGATGATGCAGGAGGCTCGGCACCTCCTCGGCATGCTTGTCATCTCGTTCTTCTTCAGCCTCGCCCTTCAACCGGGGGTCATGCGGCTGGTCCACAAATTCGGTTGGAAGCGCGGCGCAGCGGTCGGGGTGATCTACCTCGGTTTGATCGTCGGCATCATCGTCATGGTGCTGTTCCTCATCCCTGCGATCGTGAACCTCGCCAAT
>JAQAZV010000279.1:0-2762 GCA_032127155.1 Acidimicrobiia bacterium | reverse complement strand
GGTCTCCTCATCCCTGGCCACCCACTCGAGGGCGGCTCCCAGATCTCCCGCGGACGCATCGATGCCATCGGTCAGGTCGCCGACGTCACGCCATCGATCCCTGAAGGACATGAGATTGCACATGTCCGTCGAGGTGTCATCGAGTTCATCCCATCGGAAGGGTGTCGAGACCCATCCGGTGTGCCGAACCGAATAGGCCGATGCAACCGTCTTGTCACGAGCGTTCTGGTTGAAATCGATGAAGATGCCCGACCGCTCCTCCTTCCACCACGCGGTGGTGGCCGTCCCATTGCGGCGCTCGGCCTCCCGTGCGATGGCGAGGCATGCACGCCGGACGGCGTAGTAGTCCCATCTCGGTTCGAGGCGAGTGTTGATGTGGATGCCGCGGCTTCCCGACGTCTTCGGCCATCCGACGAGCCCGAGCTCGTCCAGGATCGACCTCACGGTGTGGGCCACATCGATCACCGCATCGAATCCATACCCATCGGTCGGGTCGAGGTCTATTCGCAGCTCATCTGCATGCTCCATGTCGTCTGCCCGCGAGTTCCACGGGTGCAGATCGAGGCAGTTCATTTGGGCAAGCCACACGACGTCCTGCACTTCGAGGGGGAGGAACATCGTCCCCGGTCGTGCCGAGGGAAACGTGACATCGACGGTCGAGCGCGCGCTCGATGGAACACGTTTGACGTAGAACGGTTCCGCGTCGACACCCTTGGTCCATCGCTTGAGCATGGTAGGACGGTTGTACACATTGCGGAGAGCACCCACTCCGCACAAGGCGAAGTGCTCCGCGACGTCGAGCTTGGTCCATCCGCGATCGGGGAAGACCACCTTCCCAGGACTCGAGATCCGCACATCGGACCCGCCTGCATCGATGATCACGTCAGTACCCATCCAGCGATTATGCCCCACCGGTACCGGTCTCGGCGCCACGGGTGATGCAGCGTTCGCGCATCGGCGAAAGGGAGGTCAGCGTGACCGACGCAGAGGTGTACTGGCATGGCCCGACATCACCGTCGGCGTGTTCGCCGTCCTCATGGGCATATACATCGTGTTCTTTGGGATTCTCGAGATCGTGGCGGCGTTCGAGCTCAAGAAGGCTTGACGCGTTCGAACGCGTCGATGACGGCAGAGGCAAGGCGGTTCTTGCGGAACCACACGAGGGTTGCGTGGCCGCCCGGCTCCCATCTCAGCTGACTTCCCACCCAGTGGTCGGCGAGCTGTTGTGTCGCCACCCTCGGGATGTAGGCATCGGAGCGCGCGCCAATGATGACCGCCGAGGAAAGGTGGGGGGCTGGGGCGATCCGGAGTACCGATGCGCCGCTGAGCACGTGACGCAGGCGATCTGCCATGCCCTCGCCGCCGAGGGCTTCCCACGAGATGCCGTTCCGCAGAACGCCGTCGAGGAAGACGGGTGCCGGCGAGTGGGACGCCGCGAGGGCTGCGACTGCGACAGGAAACGGAACGGTCGCGGCCACGAGGGCTGCCGTGTTCGCGCCCATCGAGTAGCCCGCTACTCCGACGTCGTGGTGGTCGTTCCGAAGCCACGCGAGGATCCCCCCAGCCTCGAGCACCGCCGATCGCCCCATGACCATGAAGTCGGACACCGTCGTGATTGGGTGCCCCGCTTCGGGGTGGGGATGCCGTGAGCCGAAGTAGGCACTTTCGAGGATGATTGATCCGATGCCGCCATCGGCGAGACGCGAGGCGAGGGCGACGCGAACTCGTGGTTCATGCTCGTTCCAGGCTGGCATGAGCACGACCATCCGTTCAGGCGTATCGGAAGGGAGCACGCGAACGACCGATCCCTGGCGGGCACGAGGTGGGAGGCCATCCACGGGACTGGTGAACGTACCGTGGGATACTCGGTGGCCATGGGCTGCACCGTGCGTGAGCCAAGTGATGGGCAGCGGGTCATAGCGGAACTGCCCGGGATCAGGGGGTGTGAGGCCCTCTTCGTCCCCCCATCCGTCGCTGAAGAACCTGAGGTGATCGGGACCGAAGCGGAGCACGGCTGCAGCGCCGAGGTCGATCGGGTGCTTCATGTTGGGGAGGTGAGCGCGGTGACGACCATCGGGTACATGCGCTGCTTCACGGCAGCGAGCGTCGAGCGGTCCTTTCCCGCGCACGCAGTTGCAAGCCTCACGGCCGCAGGAAGTACGGAGCTGTGCCCGACTGCCCGATTGACGACCCCCGTTGCCGCTGCCTCGCTTCCTCCGATCTGTCGACAGCTGACGACGAGATCGTGGGCGATGGGTTGGGGCAGTTTGGCGGCGATCAGGGCAGACATGCCGCGGGAGAACGGGATCCCCACATCGACCGAAGGCAGGCAGAAGAACCCCCGATCATCGCGCATGATGCGGTAGTCGTGGGCGAGGGCGAGCAGGCCCCCTGCGGCGTAGGCATGCCCGTTGAGCGCTGCGACGGTCACGACGGGGAGCGTGAGGATCCTGCCGAGCAGGAGATCGACATTCGTCATGAACTCCTCGCGTTCACTCCCCGACATTGTCGATACCTCATCGAGATCCAGGCCCGTACTCCAGTACTTCCCGATGCCGGTCACGACGAGCGATGAGATCGAGTGATCATCGAGCACCTCGTCGAGGGCGGCATGCCAGGCGTCGAGGGCATGGCTCCCGAGGCGATTCTCGCCATCGTCCATGGTCGCGATGGCAACGGGACCTTCGGACGTCGTGGCGAATCTGATCATCCGGCAACGCTACCAATCGTTCCGCAGACGGGCGCTTCGGCGTAGCCTCCCG
>JAQAZV010000278.1:0-7249 GCA_032127155.1 Acidimicrobiia bacterium | reverse complement strand
GGGACGGGAGAGTTCCTCGCACACAGTCCCCTGAAGGTGAGTGAGATCTACATCGGCAAGCTGTTGGCGTCGCTCATCCCTGGCTATGCGGCTGGGATCGTCGGCTTCGGCCTCTATGCCGTCGTGGTCAACCTGATCGTCGGTCCCCAACTCGGTGGCTGGTTCTTCCCGACCGCTGGATGGATGCTGCTCGTGCTGTGGGTCGTCCCACCGTTCATCGCAATCGCCCTGGCGCTCATCCTTCGACTCTCAGCGAGGGTTCGGTCAGCGGCCTCTGCGCACCAGGCATCGAGCCTCGTGACGCTGCCGGTGATCCTCATCAGCTACGGCGTCGCCTCCGGCCTGCTGTACAGCCCCGTGCTGTCAGCGGCTGCTGCTGGCTTCGTCGCCTGGATCATCGCTCTCACACTGCTCGCATCAGGGGCCAAGTCGATCAAGCGCGAACGACTGCTCGGCGTTTCAGCGGACGCATGAGGCGGTGTACGCGCATCGCGTCGCCTCGAGTCTGAGTCCTGGGCCTGGCTCAGCCGGAGCCAAGCCGCTTTTCGAGCAACATCGTTGAGTGGTATGCGCCGTTCTTGGATCCCACTTCTTCGAGTACCCCGACCTCGCGGAAGCCGAGTTTGTGGTGGAGCGCGACCGACGCATCGTTCGGCAGGGCGACGACGCCGATCGCTACATGGAATCCAGCAACGTCGAGACGATCGAGGAGTTCGGCATAGATCGCGGTGCCGACACCCCTTCCCCAGGCATCGTCGGACAGGACAACCGTTGTCTCGACCGTGGTGCGATAGGCGGCCTTGTCGCGCCACGGACCCGACCACGAAGCACCGACGATGACGCCGTCGAGAACCGCCACCAGCACCACGTAACCGCCTTGGATCCGGGTTTCGAACCATTCGAGACGCTTCGCATCGGTCCAGGCTTCCGTGTCGAAAGACACATGGGAGCCGACGATGTACCGGTTGTAGATGGCGTTGAGGGCAGGGACGTCCTCAGGAGTTGCATCCCTGATCACCATGGGATCACACCGAAGCCTTCTCCTTGCGCTTCTTCTTCGCTCGCCCTCCACCCGTCGGGCTCTCCCACTTGAAAAGGCGAACGCCAAGCACGAGCGCAACGGCTCCCCACAGGACCATGTATGAGAGGTGCGTCCACTGCCATGGTGATCCGGTGAACGTCGGGTTGAAAGCATCCGTGAATGGCTCCACGAAGTGTTTGAGCGGGAAGAAGTTGGCGACGGAATCCAACCACTCCGGAGCGGAGTCCGAGGGGATGATGAATATGCCACTCACGAAAGCCAGCGGAAGGAGGGTGGCGTTCGTCACGGCCGTCGCTCCTTCGCCGGACCCGACCAGGCCCGCCACGAGGAGTCCGAGCGCAGCGAAGCAACCGACGCCGATGAAGAAGGTGACGATGGCAGCGGCAATGGTGCTTGCGTAGATCTGGATGCCGTAGAACGCGACACCGATCGCCATCATGATCACCACGGAGACGGCCGCGACGATCGCCGCGCTGATGATCTTGCCGCCGAGGTACACGCTCGAGGGAAGGGGTGTCCCTCGCACGCGCTTGAGGATGCCTTCGTCCCGCTGATACGCCGTCGAGACTGCCACATTCGTGTAGGACGCGGACACGGCGGCGAATACAGCCATCGCGGGTCCGAAGTACTGGGCGAGGGTCACACCCAAAGCTTCTATCTCCTCGTTCCCGAAGATCAGTGAGAACACGACGAAGATCATGAGCGGGAAGAAGAGCGTGAAGAACGCGGCAGTGGGATTCCGGAAGAAGATCTTGTTCTGATACTGCGTCTGGCTGACGAGGAGGCTGAGGGTCGATGGTCGATCAGTCACCGGCTTCGTCTCCTGTGAGCTGCAGGTACACATCCTCGAGGCTGGGCCGAGCGACCGTGAGGTCGGACAACTCGATGTTCCGATCGAGAGCCCATCCCGAGAGCTCATGGATGGTGCGGGTCGGCGTTGCCGTGCGAAGTGTCACCCTCCCGTTCACCGCAATCGAGACATCTTCGAAGGGGAGGGAATCGAGTGACGCTCCCTCCGCCTGGAAGGAGATGACGGTGGCGGCCGATTCCCTTCCTCCGAGTGACTCCGGAGTGCCCTCTGCGACGATTTCTCCCCGAGCGATCACTGCCACACGGTCGGCGAGCACCTGCGCCTCATCCATGTAGTGCGTCGTGAGCAGGACGGTCTTGCCGAGGGACGTGAGGTTCTGCACGATCGACCACGCCTGCCGCCGTGCGGAGGGGTCAAAGCCTGTCGTTGGCTCGTCGAGGAATATCAGCTCGGGGTCCCCGACTATGCCGAGGGCGAGCTCGAGACGTCGTCGCTGGCCACCTGACAGGGTCTTGATGCGGGCTGCACGCTTCTCATGCAGGCCGACGATGTCGACGATCTCGTCCGTCGCGCGCCGCTTCGGATACATGGCGCCATAGATCGAAATGGCCTCCGACACCGTGAGCTGCTCTTCCACAGCCGTCTCCTGGAGGACGATGCCGATACGTTCCCGGAAGTCCCTCGATCGGACCGTCGGGTCGGACCCCAGAACCGTGACCTCCCCGGTCGTCTTGGTACGGTGTCCCTCGAGAATCTCGACCGTCGTGGACTTCCCTGCACCATTCGGACCGAGGAGTGCGAACACCTCGCCGGCTTCGATATCGAAGCTGATCCCTCGAACGGCTTCGACGTCACCATAGGTCTTGACGAGGTTCTCCACATGGATGACGGGCATCGCCTCATTCCAGCAGGATCGCGGGCCGATGGCCAAATGGTTCGATGATGTGTGGTCGCTGCCCACTTCCAGGGCTGGACGGTGGCTGCGGTCGACTCAGCGGGTGGGTGGAATCGACCTGGGCCGCTCACACCGGCGGGTGCACCTCGGCAATCGGGAGTGCGCGACGCTCCTGCACGACTGACACCCTTTCGGGCTGACACAGATACGATCCACGGCACGTCCGAGTTTGTCCACGTACTTCGGGGAGGGGTCGATGAGCAACCTGCATTTGGGATTGGCGATTGGTGCCGAGATCGTGGGAACGGCGTTGCTGAAGGTCTCGGACGGGTTCTCGAACCTGTGGGCCACCGTTGCCACCCTGATCGCGTATGGCGTGTCGGTCTACTTCCTGTCCCTGGCACTGCGAACGATCCCCGTCGGAGTCGCATACGCCGTCTGGTCAGCTGTGGGGATCGTGGTCATTTCGTTGATCGGCTGGGTTGCCTTCGACCAACGACTCAACGGTGCTGCGATCGCCGGCATGGCCCTCGTCGTCATCGGTGTGGTGGTCATCCAGATCGCCATCCAGGGCGAACCCAGCTAGGCACATCGCACGGGCGGGGATGGCTGGCCGAAGGGCCGCCATTCTCGATCAACCGATGGGCGTGTTCCTGCCTTCATCCTCGCGGCTGGGCAGCCTTCCGTACCCTTGTCGTAGCATTCCAGGATGGACGACACTGCACCGGATGGTCCCCCACTCGGCGGTACCTCGTGGCACATCAATCAGGTGGCTGACGACCAGGGAAGACTCCTCGCGGTCGATACCAGCCATCGACAACCCGGCCTGGCCTTCGACGAGACCAATCGTGTCGCTGGCTCGACGGGATGCAACAGCTTCATGGGTCGATGCACGATTGCCGGCTCCGAGATCGAGTTCGGGCCTTTGGCCACGACGATGATGATGTGCCACGACTCAGCAATGACGCTGGAACGGCTCATACTGGCCGCCCTCGGGGCCGCACGTCGCTGGTCCGTCGACGGCGTTCAGCTCACACTCCTCGGCGAGCCGTACCCGTCAGATCCTGCCGCTTCGGTCCTGCTCGTGGCCGCGAGGCCTGGTTAGTCGACCCACTTGCCGGGGCGATCCCGCATGCCGCCGAACCCGAGCTCATCACAGAGCGCCAGAAACGGTTCCCGATGGGCTCCTCGCCACTCGAGGTCGTCGAGCGACTCGGGGATATCGGCATCCGCGCGCAGCGTGGCCAGGTCACGGAAGAGCAGGGCGTCGGGCATCCGCTCCTGCAGGGTCGCGGCGAGCTTCGAGGCGCCGCGAACCGCAACATCCCAATTCGCCTCCGACGCCGGAATGGCTTCGAGGTGACGCCACCTCGCAAGCACGGCGCCTGTCGACTTCGCCCCCCAGCCCGGAAGGCCGGGGATCCCGTCAGCAGCGTCTCCGACCAGTGCGAGATAGTCGGGAATGGACTCGGGATCGACACCGAACTTCTTCCGCACACCCGCCGCATCGACGAAGGCGGCCTTGCGACGATCAAAGCCGACGATCTTCGGATGGCCGTACAACTGCGCCATGTCCTTGTCGGGGCTGAGGATGATCACGCGGTCCACATCGGGGGCGAACTTCATAGCGGCGGCAGCCAACCCGTCGTCAGCCTCCTGTTCGATCATGGACCACACGGGTACACCGAGGGCCAGGAGGGCTCGCTCGGCGACGGGGAACTGGGCGTACAACTCGGGCGGAGTTCCCTCCCCTGTCTTGTAGCCCTCGAACATGTCGTTGCGAAATGACTCGATGATCGAATCGAACGCGGCACCGACATGGGTGACCCCCTCCTGGTCCAGGAGGCTGATGGTGGACGAAAGAATCCCGTGAACAGCTCCGATCTCCCAGCCCTCCGGGGTCTGTCGGGGCGGCGCACCGAAGTGCGCCCTGAACAGCTCATAGGTCCCATCGATGAGGTGCACGGACGTCATGACGGCACCCTACCGCGAAGGTGTCGGGCCGGTGGGAGACCAACTCCATTACCGTCGCGGACATGGCTTCTCCGCTCATCACCGTCGACGAACTCGGTTCCATCATCTCGGATCCGACGGTGCGCGTCGTCGATTGCCGGTGGTACCTCGCTGAACCAGATCGGGGGGTCTCCGCATACCGGGACGGCCACATTCCCGGAGCGATCTACGCGTCGCTCGAGAGCGATCTATCGGCGCCCGAAGGTGACGGAAGGCACCCACTCCCGTCACCGACGACCTTCGCAGCCACGTTGGCCAGTCTCGGCATCACGGCTGGCACACCCGTCATTGCCTACGACGACCGGGGCGGTGCAGTGGCGGCAAGGCTGTGGTGGATGCTCACGGACCAGGGCCATACCTTGACCAGGGTGCTTGACGGCGGCATCCAGGCCTGGATGGCATCGGGACGCTCCCTGTCGACGGACGACGCGGCGTATCCCAGTGGTGGCATGCCAACGAGACCGTGGAGCGGGATCGTCGATGTGACGGGAGTCATCGCAAGGAACGTGTCTGCGGTGTTGCTCGACGCTCGGTCGGTCGAGCGATATCGAGGAGACGAGGAACCTGTCGACCCGAAGGCCGGGCACATTCCCGGAGCGCGATCGATGCCCCTCGATGTGAACCTCGACTCTGAACTCACCTTCCTCGATGCCGACTCCGTTCAAGCCAGCTTCGCTGCGTTGGGCGTCGATGACGCAGCAGATGTCATCGTCCACTGCGGATCCGGAGTCACCGCGTGCCACCTCATCCTCGCCGCCGAGTCAGCAGGCCTCAGGAGGCCAACTCTCTATGTTGGATCGTGGAGCGACTGGTCAGGTCGTGACCTTCCCGTTGCGACCGGCGATCTGCCGTGAGGTCGCCCCGGGACACGATCAATGCCAGGATCGGAAGGGTCGAGTTCACCTTTCTGATCTCGATGATCATGGCCGTCGTTGCCCTGGCGATCGATGTGCTGTTGCCTGCATTCGCAGACATGCGGGTGGATTTTGCACTCCCGTCCGATTCGAATGCCCTCGCTCCGATCGTCACCTTCTTCTTTCTCGGACTCGCCCTTGGCCAGCTCCTCTGGGGGCCGCTCTCGGATGCACTCGGCCGCAAGCGGATCCTGTACGCCGGTCTGGCCGTGTATGTGGCTGCGGCCCTGGCGGCGGTGTTCGCGCCAAGCCTCGGCGTTGTGTTCGCCCTTCGGTTCATCGGAGGGGTGGGAGCGGCGGGCCCCCGAGTGGTTGCTCTCTCGGTCGTTCGCGACACCTTCGAGGGCGAAGCGATGGCCAGGGTGATGTCCTACATCATGTCGATATTCATCTTGGTTCCGATCATCGCGCCTTCCATCGGATCCCTCGCCCTCTTCGTGGGTTCATGGCAACTGGTGTTCGTGATCATTGCCGCGTTCGGGATCGCTGTCGGGCTGTGGTCCCTCCGACTTCCGGAGACCCTCGACCCATCACAACGCATCCCCCTCAACTTCAAACGCCTCTCGGCTGCAGGGGCTGCAGTCGTCACGAGCCGCTTCGCGATGAGTCTCACACTCGCACAGACGGCCTTGTTCGGCTTCTTTGCGTCCTACCTCGCGTCCTCCCAGCTCATCGTGGACGACGTGTTCGATCTCGAGGCCTGGTTTCCTCTCATCGTCGGAGGTTCGGCGGCCCTCATCGGAATCGGCATGCTTGTCAACACCCGACTCCTGAACGTGATGTCCATGCGCATCATCCTGCGCGGCGTGTTCATCACCTACGTCGTGGCAGCGAGCGCTCTCGTCGTGGTAGCCGTCCTCACGGATGGCCATCCCTCACTCCTCGCCTTCCTTGTGGCCCTCTGCCCAATGCTGTTCGCCCACGCCCTCCTCATTCCGAACCTGAATGCTGCTGCGCTCGTCCCGATGGGCGCAATCGCCGGAACGGCTGCAGCCATCATCGGCACGATCTCGACGCTTGGCGGTGCAGTCATCGGGGCGTTGATCGACAGCACGTACAACGGGACGATCACGCCTCTGGCCGTGAGCGCGCTCGTGGCTGCCCTGACCGCCCTCGGTCTGTTCCGGTGGGCGGACAGCGTATGGGACTCGACGGTGTCCGTCGAACCGTCCGTCGTCGAGGCCGAGTCGAGGCCTGGTCTTCCCCCTTCGTAGACTCCGGTCACATGTTCGACCTGGCAGCCTTCTATCGCTTCGTACCGATCGACGATGTGGTCGACCTGCGCGCATCGATCATCGAGACCTGCTCGAACCACGATGTCAAAGGGACCATCCTCCTTGCATCGGAGGGAATCAACGGCACGATCGCTGGCTCTCCAGCGGGAGTGGAGGCGGTCCTGGCCCACCTACGGACGACTGCCGGACTGGAAGATCTCGAGGCCAAGCGGGCCACCGCCGGACGCGATCCCTTCCATAGGCTCAAGGTACGGATCAAACGTGAGATCGTTTCGCTCGGGGTTGGCGACGTCGATGTCGCCCGACACACGGGCACACACGTTCCCCCTGAGGAGTGGA
>JAQAZV010000277.1:0-5624 GCA_032127155.1 Acidimicrobiia bacterium | reverse complement strand
GGACCGATGGGAATCGCGCTGCTTCTCGGATTCCTGTCGTGGGGAGGACTCGCTCGCATCGTTCGCGCCGAGTTCCTGTCCTTGCGCGAGAAGGAGTTCGTCGAAGCAGCAAGGGCTGCAGGTGCGAGCGATCGCCGAATCGTATTCCGCCACATCCTGCCGAATGCGATGAGCCCCATCATCGTCCAGACGACCCTGATCATCGGAGCAGCCATCATCATCGAGGCTGCCCTGTCGTTCCTCGGATTCGGCGTTCGTCCCCCGACACCCACATGGGGGGCAATGGTCGCAGAGGGCGGGACACTCGCCGTCAGGGGCTACTGGTGGGAGATGGTGTTCTCGGGTACTGCGCTGGTCGTCACGGTGCTTGCCATCAACTTCCTCGGCGACGGCTTGCGTGACGCCCTCGACCCAACACAGACGATCGAGCGAAAGTAGGGCCTTGGAGTGACGGAGCCACTGCTGAAGGTGGACAATCTACGCACGTACTTCTCCACGGAGGAGGGCGTGGTCAGGGCCGTTGACGGTATTTCGTTCTCGGTGAATCCCGGTGAGCGCCGCGGCGTCGTCGGAGAGTCCGGATCCGGGAAATCGGTGACAGCGATGTCGATCATGCGACTCATCGAGCCTCCCGCGGGCGAGATCGTCACCGGCACCATCGATTTCCGGGGAACGAACCTCCTGGAGCTCGGAGAGGACGAGATGCAGTCCGTCCGCGGTGGCCAGATCGCCATGATCTTCCAGGATCCCATGACAGCGCTCAATCCTGTGTACACGATTGGCGACCAGCTGATGGAGACCATCATGCTCCATCAGGGCGTTTCCAAACGCGAGGCGCGCGACATAGCAGCAACCGCACTTGCCGACGTACAGATCCCCCATGCCGCAGCGAGGCTCGAGGACTACCCACATCAGTTCTCCGGCGGTATGCGACAACGCGTGATGATCGCAATGGGCCTCTCATGCAACCCGGATCTCCTCATCGCCGATGAGCCGACGACGGCCCTCGACGTGACGACCCAGGCACAGATCATGGATCTGATGCTGAACCTGGCCGAGGACCGTGGGACAGCTGTCCTCCTCATCACGCACGACCTCGGTGTCGTGGCGGGATTCTGCGACACCGTGCAGGTGATGTACGCGGGTGGCATCGTCGAATCGGGGACGGCGGATGAGATCTTCCACAACCCACAACATCCCTACACGTGGGGACTGCTCGGTTCCATGACACGGCTCGATGAAGCGCAACAGATTCGCCTCCATTCGATCGCTGGGGCGCCCCCTTCGGTCATCGACCTGCCGGTGGGCTGCCGATTCAGGCCACGATGTGAATTCGCGCAAGAGATCTGTGGCAGGGTCCTTCCTGCCCTTCGTGAGATCGAGGGCAGAACGGTGGCATGCCACCGTGCGGCGGAACTCGACCTCAAGGCGCTCGACGTCCGCGGTGCTGCGGCCAGGAAGTCGGAGGTGACCTCATGAGCGACACGACGGATCAGGCGGTTGCGGTGACGTCCGTCGATGTTTCGGAGCTTCCGGACGACGTGATCATGCGAGTGAACCACCTGGTCAAGGAGTTCCCGATTTCCAAGGGCGTCTTCTATCGCAAGCAGATCGGGGCCGTCAAGGCTGTGACCGACATCTCCTTCGAGGTCAAGAAGGGCGAGACACTCGGTTTGGTGGGGGAGTCAGGTTGTGGGAAGTCCACGACGGCCAGAGCGGTGATGCGCCTGCTCGAGCCGACGTCCGGTGACGTCTGGTTTCGTTCAGAGAGCCTCGACAAGGTCGTCAACGTGGCCAAGGCGAACAAGGACGAGATGCGGGCGCTGCGTGAAGACATCCAGATCGTCTTCCAGGATCCGTATGCGTCCCTGAATCCTCGGATGACGGTTGCATCGATCATTGCAGAGCCGCTGACGGTGCATGGCGCCCTCGACAAACGGAGCCGGATCGACAAGGTGAAGGACCTCCTCAAGGTCGTCGGTCTCCAACCGGAACATGCGAACCGCTATCCACACGAGTTCTCCGGCGGTCAGCGGCAGCGGATCGGTATTGCTCGGGCGCTCGCCCTCAACCCGAGCTTCATCATCCTCGATGAACCGGTGTCGGCCCTCGACGTGTCGATCCAGGCACAGGTGCTGAACCTCCTCGACGACCTGCAGAACGAGTTCAACCTGACGTATCTGTTCATTGCGCACGACCTCTCGGTCGTCAGGCACATCTCAGACCGCGTCGCCGTGATGTACCTGGGTCGGATGGTGGAGATGGCTGACCGGGATGCGCTGTACGACCGACCCTTCCACCCGTACACGCACGCCCTGCTGTCGGCGGTACCCATCCCGGACCCGACGAAGGAGCTTGCGAGGGAGCGAATCCTGCTCCAGGGTGACATCCCGTCACCGGCCAACCCTCCCTCGGGATGCCGGTTCCACACGCGGTGTCCCATCGCACAGGAAGGGAAGTGTGACGTGGACGAACCGCAGCTCGCGGAACTCGAACCTGGACACTGGGTCGCCTGCCACTTCCCCGAGATCAAGAACGTCATCTGAGGCGTTTCGAGCGAGGCCGAATGCTTCGGCCGCTGGGTATACTCCCGGCTCCCACGTCGGAGTGGCGGAATTGGTAGACGCGCTAGGTTGAGGGCCTAGTGGGCTAATAGCCCGTGGAAGTTCGAGTCTTCTCTCCGACACCAACAACCCCTTGGGCTCCACCCCTCGGGGTTGTTGTTCGTCCGTGGTGTTGACCCAGCGGCCCCAACGCTGTGGCGAGGCGGCAGTCTTCGGCACGAGTACACCTGATCGGCACGGGTGCCTGTCGATTGCGTCTGTGCACCGCTCCGACGGTTCAACGAAGGGCGACCGCGATCTGTGCCAGGGTGACGACGGCCACCAGCACGTATATGGCGACGGCGATGCGAAGGAACGCAACCGTTCTCCATGACCTGACCTTGATCGCCAGAGCCATCACGAGGATGGGTATCCCCAGCTTCGCTGCTGCGGCCCACGGCGTGCCGACGATCGGCGCCATCAGGGGATTGACCTCCGTACCGCCAAAGGCAGAAATGCTCAGATCCGTGAGGAGCAGATCAAGGAGGTTGAGGGCCAGGAGCGCGAAACCAAGGGCGAGCACCGCGTGATGGGCGCCTGAACGCTCCGAACCAACCTGCACTTCGGGAGCCAGCAGTCCCACAGTCAATGCCTTCCAAGACTCAGGCGCCGCCCAGCGCCTATAGCCATTGTGCCATCACCCTATGGGTTCCTGCAACTGCGGGGAGTGGCCGTCGGATTCAACCTGCCCTGGTGGACAAGGGCTCCGCTCCGAAGGGTCCGCATAGGGGGAGCGAGTCGAACGAAGTCGCACGACGTGTTCTCGGTTGTCGATCTATCAACGTCGTTCGATCTCACCAACGGCAGACGTGGTGATCTGGTTCTCGCAGTCGTGCCCTTCTTCGATGGCGTCGAGATTCGCGACGGTGGTTTCAGCGATCTGACGGACGGCTTCGCGTGTGAAGAACGCCTGATGGCCGGTGATGAGGACATTGGGAAACGTCAGCAGGCGCGAGAACACGTCGTCCTGGATGAGGGTGTTGGACAGATCCTCGAAGAACAGGTCCCCCTCCTCCTCATAGACATCGAGCGCCAGCGCCCCGACCTGTCCAGACTTGAGTCCCTCGATGACGGCAACGGTGTCGATCAGGGCCCCGCGCGACGTATTGATGATCATCGGAGCGCGAGCCATGGCGGAGATCGCATCGGGGTTCACGAGGTGAAAGGTGTCGGGAGTAAGCGGGCAGTGCAACGTGATCACATCTGATGTCGCGAACAGAGCCTCGAGCGAGACGTACGGAATCCCCATGCCGGTGACCTGGTCGTTGGGGAACGGGTCGAAAGCAATCACGTCCATCCCGAAACCTTTGAGGATGGAACAGACCACCTGACCGATCTTTCCCGTGCCAACGACTCCGGCCGTCTTGCCCTCGAGATCCCACCCGAGGAGGCCATCAAGTCGAAAGTTGCCTTCTCGCACGCGGTTGTGTGCCCGATGGGTACCGCGATTGAGTGTCAGCAGCAAGGCAATCGTGTGCTCGGCGACGGCGTGTGGCGAATAGGCAGGGACCCTCACCACCGCCAGACCGTGTGAAGCCGCAGCGGCGAGATCAACATGGTTGAAGCCCGCACTGCGAAGAGCGATCGTCCGGACGCCACCTGTGGCAAGGGTCTCGATGACCGGCGCATCGACATCATCATTCACGAATACACACACCGCGTCCGAGCCGTTGGCGAGGGCCGCAGTCGTGGCATCGAGCTTTGCTTCGAGGAAACGAAAGGTGTGGTGGGTGTTCGCTGCGGTGAGGAACTGTTCATCCCACGACTTGGTGGAGAAGACGGTGACGATCATGGGATGCAGCCTATTGCGCCACCGCGCACCCGGATTCCGTTCCGTGTGTCAGGTATACCATGGATCCATGTCCACCAAGAAGTTGATCCTCGTCCTTGCCATCGTGTTCCTTGCTGCCATCGGCTTGAAGGTGATCCTCTCCCGCCGTGGCTCCGACGCACAGCAGGATTCAGCGACCCCGGACGATGGTGTCCAGGTGATCAACACCTGACCGGAGATGCGCGGCCTACGGCCCTGTCCGACGCCCGTTCACTCCGACCCGTTCACTCCGAGATGTATCGGGCGAGTGACCTGAGGCCGCCGAGGATGTCTGGTACCTCGTGGAGCACTGAGAGGAGCGGATCGTCATTCATCGCCGCGATCCGCTTCGGCATCGAGCGAATCGTGAACCGACCGATGTCGAGCGATGGACCGACCTCGGACCATCGAAGTGGTGCAGAAACCGTTGCGCCTACAACAGGCCGCACACTGTACGGAGACACGAGGAGCTTTCCCCTCCCGTTCTGCAGGTAGTCGATGTAGACCTTTCCTCCCCGTAGGGATGGCATGCGCGCTGTCGTCGAAATGCTGCGCGTCCTCGACTCGACAACGCGTGCAATGAGCTCGCCGAGCAACCTCTGTTGGTCGTAGTCGTATCGTCCCCCCATCGGAATCAGGATGTGCAGACCCGTCTTTCCGCTCGTCTTTGGATAGCTGGGGAGGTCCATGGACCGGCACACCTCATGGATCGTACGAGCCACGGTTACGACATCGGCGAACGGTGCACCTTTCGGGTCGAGGTCGAGAACACACCAGTCCGGAGCGTCGAGGTGTTCCAGACGGGACGCCCAGATGTGCAGGGGGATGGAGGCGAGGTTGGCGATGTACCGCAGGCTCTCCCTGTCTTCGACGATGAAGTAGTTGTTTCCTGAGTCGTCGTCTCGGCTGACCCATTCGGTCCTTATCCACTCGGGCACGAAGTCGGGGGCATTCTTCTGGAAGAACGATTTTCCGTGGATTCCGTCCGGGTAGCGATCGAGTACCAGTGGACGATCTGCGAGATAGGGGAGGAGGCGATCGGCGACGGCCTCGTAGTACGCAATGAGGTCTCCCTTGGTGAAGCCGTCGTCTGGCCAGAACACCTTGTCGATGTTGGTCGGTTCTGTGGTCCGAACGTCGTACACAGAGGGAGGAGGCGGGGAATGCCCATCCGGATCATCGTCGCCTATCTCGAGCACATCCCCGAGCTC
>JAQAZV010000276.1:0-3864 GCA_032127155.1 Acidimicrobiia bacterium | reverse complement strand
GATCGTCGGCACGTCCCACCGCAGGGAGCAGGAGGAGAAGGCCGAGAAGCGTGACGGGGATGGCCCTCGACATCAGGTTACGTCCGAGGACCTGTCGATGAGCGGCTTGTACGCCTTGCGATGGAAGTACAGGCCGACAAGCACGAGCGCTGACGCCGCGAGCGCCATGAGAAGGCCGACACCAGGAAGAGCCAGAGTCTCGAACTGGGCGATCTTTGCTGGTCCGAAGATCGGAGGCGTGAACTCGCCAACGGCTGCAGCAAGTGGAGCAACGGGGTCGAGGTTGTGACCGAAGTCCCACAACCAGTACTGCAGATCGACGAGGAAGACCAGGGGGAAGAGGAGCGCAGGGAGGACCAGCAGGACCACCCAGCGGGTGTGGACGAAGAGCGCTGCCACGAGCAGCCCGGCGAGGACGATGATGGCGAAGATCGCGATGGACCGCTCGAGCGTCGCTGCATCGTCGAACGACCCGAGCCCGACGTAGTGGTTGAGACCAGCGAGCTCGCCGACATCACCCTCGAGCCGGTTCACGAATGCCGTGATCGTCAGGCCGTCCGGAAACTGGGGAGCGCTCAGCCTGAGCACCCAGTAGGGGAGGAGGAGCGACAGCATCAGCAGGAGTGCCGCAGCACTGAACAGCCACGTTGGCAACTGATAGGCCGTTGCGTGCTCCTGTTTCTGCTCCCGCGTCACGCGGGGCCCCAGAATCCGGTCGGTCACTGACATGGTGGTGCGTCCCTTCTAGCCGTTTGGCTCGATCAGGAAGTAGCCGGCCATCTCCAGGTGGAGTGCCGAGCAGAACTCCGTGCAATAGAAGGGGAACACCCCGTCCATCGTTGCATCGAATTCCATGGTGGCTGTTTCACCAGGCTCGAGGCTCAGATTGATGTTGTAGCCGGGCACGGCGAGGCCGTGTGTGGCATCTTTCGACGTGTCGATGTTCGTGATGTGCCAGATGACGTGGTCACCTGCCTTGATGTTGATGCGGTCTGGTGTGTAGTGGCTCCGAACCGCCGTCATCCATATCTCGACGTTCTTCCCATTTCGTTCGATCCGCTCGTTCCCTGCAACCGGAGCGTTCGGATCGACCGACATCGTCTCTGGGTTCCATCCGATCTCCGGGTACACCTCGTACGGTTGGAGCTTGTCCGCCTTGATGATCTGTGCGTAGTGCGGTTCGCCCATACCGAGTGGCATGTCGTAGAGCACGGACATCCCACCGGTCTCGGGGTTCGAGTCCACGGGCTGGCTGATGTCGACGAGCTGCAGGTTCTGCGGGAGCAGCGGACCAGGAGGGAAGAAGCGGTCGATCGACCACTTGTTCAGCGCCACCAGGTATCCACCGTCCGGGCTGACCGTGTCGCCCTCTGCTGCGACGAGGTGGCCGATGTTGTACTGCACCGGCAAAGTGCCCTCCAGCTTCCAGCCGTCATCACCGCGGTAGTGCTCGCCACCAAGGCTCCACTTTGCCACCGTGCTGTCGAGGAAGATGCTCGTATAGGCATAGCCGTCCGCGTCGAACTCGGTATGGAGCGGTCCGAGGCCGACCTCGACCTGGGCTTCCATCACAGAGTCGAAATCGAGCACGGGTACGCCGTAGTCGTCCGGTACCCAGTTCTCGGCGGCGATCGCCTGCTGGATCTTCTCGAACGAATAGATCGTCACGTGTGGATCGAGCTTGCCGGACACGACGATGTATTCACCACCGGGGGTGACGTCGGCGCCGTGGGGGCTCTTGGGCTCGGGTACGAAGTACAGGAGGCCCTCGTCGATGCTGGTCTGCAGACCCACCACCGGGAACCCGTTGACATCGAACGTGTTGCCTGCAGCTGCGACTTCCGCCGCCTTGTTCAGATTGATCACGTGTAGGTAATCCCGATCACGAGCGGATGCACCGGCTTCGAAGTTGTCGCCTGATCCGTCCTCACCGGAACCGGTTGCCCGCTCCGTGTTGAAGGATCCGCAGAAGACCCATCCGTCCGACTCGAGTTTGCCTGCGTCGCAGAGATCCTGCCAATACGGGGGAAGCTCCATTGCGAACGACTGGTCCTCGAGGATCCTCCTGCTTTCACGGTCGTACTTCCAGAACGTGACCATGCCCTTGTAGTCGGTGTCGTACGTCTCGATCGGTGCATACTCCCAGCCAAGGGGAGTTGCGTACTGACCACCCTCGATCACCCAGTCGGTGTTCGGGGTGACCTTGGTCCCACCGTGGTCGTTGATGGCGATCGGGTTCTTGACGATCTGCTTCACCTCGAAGTCGCGAAGATCCACAAGGGCCACGCGGGCATTGGCCTTGTCGTTGATGAAGACGACTTCGCCGTCGTAGTCACCGTTCGTTTCCGACAGGGCTGGGTGGTGCGTGTCTGCCCACCGAACCTGGTTCCCGTCGATGTCACCACCAGCGAGTACGTCTTCGGTTCCGCGGTTGCCGAAGCCCCAGCCTTGCCATGGCTCAGGGGTGAAGACGGCGATTTCCTTGAGGATGCGCATTGAGGGAACGCCGATCGCGAACATCTGTCCTGACTGACCGCCAGAGGCAAACATCACATACGGGTCCCACTCGCCCGAGGGCATGTATGTGAGCGCCGCGGCCTCGATTTGCTGATCCGTCAGTGGGGCAAGGCCTGCAGATTCGCGTCGGCCGTTGATGTCACCGGATGTGGCACTGCCGTCATCACTGCTCGTACACGCTTGTACCACCAGCGCGAACGCAGCGACGATGATCACCCCTGCGAGGATCGATCGGCTACGCCACCACGGCGTTCGTGACCTGTTTGGCATTGTTTACTCTCCCTTCATTGGGTTGGAGGGACCCGACAACGCAAGTGGTGTCTCCTCCAGCTCGTGTAAGAGGGCATCCCGGGCCCGGACCCAGGGTTCGTGCATCGAGCACCACTCTGGGGCCGGGTTCCGGGAGTCCCCGTGCATACATTTCTCGCGGTCGACCTTGCCTTCGACGGCCTCGATGAGGTCGAGGACGCAAAGGGAGTTCAGGTCGGTCGAGAGGCGATACCCGCCATTCGGGCCAGTCGTCGATGTCACCCATCCCTGGCGAACGAGGGGAGCGACGATCTTGGTGAGGTAGTCGGGGGTGATATCGAGTCGATCGGCGAGCGTCCGACTGGTGAGGCGTTCGTTTCCAACCGCGTCGAGCACGATCAGCACCTCGCACGCCAACTCTGTCCGACCTTCGAGTTCGAGCTTCATCTCTCGAATACCTAGATACACAGTCTCTGACTACTCAACTCCGTAATGCTATCAACTTACGGAACAGAAGTCATCTCGCCTTCGCGGGAGAGAGGTGGAGGGCCGCTCGGGCCGAGACCGCGTCGGAGCGCGACCGCTGCAGGCCCTTGACGCAAGCGGGCTTGTCGGGCATCGATCGTGCGCCAGCGCCAAGCATCGTGGAGCGTCGACTCGCACCGGTATCCCAGCGAAGGTGGCGCAACGTTCAACACCGATCGCAGAGGTGGGTCGGCCCCGGCTGCTTGCGCCGACCGGGGCCCAGTCGTGAAGGATGATCAGCCAGTCGGGATCATGTCACCGATGCGGGTCGAGTTGAGTTCCTCGAGGAACACGAGACGCGCCCGTGTCCAGGGAGCATGAAGTGCGCAGCCAGCGTCTGACGCGTGAATCGGGCCCAGATGGAGGCAGCGTGTCTCGTCGATGGGGCCTTCGACCGCCTCGATGAGCTCGAGGAGTGAGATCTCAGAGAGGTCCTTGACCAGGACGTAGCCACCGTGGGGCCCTGATGTCGAGGTGACCCACCCGACGTGGGTGAGGGGCGCCATGACATGCGGGAGGTACTGCCCCGATACGTCGATCTGTTCAGCCAGGTCCGCCCCGGTGACGCGGTCG
>JAQAZV010000275.1:0-8216 GCA_032127155.1 Acidimicrobiia bacterium | reverse complement strand
CATCTCGTTCCTCGCCGGAGGCCACGACCCTGTTCACGACGACGGCCGACGGTTGACCTGATGGAATCGCGTCGATCAATTCGGCAACGGAAGCATCTGCGTACCGCGAAGGGGTCACGACCACCACGACGAGGTCAGCTGCTGCCACGACGGACCGAACCGCCTCAGGATCGTGTTCCCACGCCGGTGTGTCGATCACGAGGATGCCCGGACGTGCATCGGGAAGGTGGAGGTACTCGGACTCTGCCGAAAGCGACACGGGACCGGAGCCACCGACCATCAACGGTCGCAGGGTTGTCGGTCGGAGGACACCTGTCTCGGTGGCGTCGACGCCGAGGACCGCATTGACGATGGCCGACTTCCCCGAGCCGGAGCTTCCAACGAAGGCAATGACCGAAGGGACGACGTCGATCCCCTCGAGGGCGTCGAGCGACGTGATGGCATCGGCAAGAACACGAGTGTCATCAACGTCGAGCAGGACGTCAGGGACCTCGAGGAGCAGGGTGCGCAGTTCACCGATCGTCGTCACAACACCATTCCAGCAGAGATCGACGCATGTGGTCGCCTACGGGAGACCGTCCGAGAGTTCTCGCTCGCCGGGGATGGGGTCGGTGGTCGATGCGAGGAGCTCGAAGTCCTCCCATGGATACACCTCCTCGACGAGATCGGTGGGCACCATGAACCAGAACCCGTCAGGATCCACCTGGGTGGCATGGGCCCTCAGTGCGTGCCTGCCCTGTTCCACGTAGCCGCGCACATCGACCTTCGTGACCGTTCGCTGAGGTGATTCGATCCCGTCGAGTCGCTCCATCCAACCGCCGAAGGGGGACGATCCGGTCCGCTCCATCATGGCATCGTGCAACGCTGCAATGCGATCCATGGTGAACACGGGTGCGTAGAGCTTCTTCACCTGCCACGGAGGGCCCGCCGCAGGGACTCGGTCCTCGTCCGCGGCGGCGTCGATGAGGTCGATCGACAGGCGGTGAATGAACAGATGGTCGGGATGGGGATAGAACTCGTGCGAGTCGTAGCCGAGGACGATGTCGGGTCTGGTGTCCCTCACGATCTCGACGAGGCGCCCGAGCACGACCTCATGATCCTGATTGCAGAAGGCGTCCGGCCGAGCATTGTCATCCGAGTCTGGCATACCGGAGTCTCGATATCCGAGGAGGACGACGTCGTCATACCCGATGATGGCCGCAGCGGCAGACAGCTCCACCTCCCTCACTCGCTTCAGATCTGCCGTGATCTCCGGCCGGTTCATCGCAGGGTTGAGGATGTCCCCAGCCTCACCACCGGTCGCGGTGACGAGCACCGCACGCCAGCCCTCGTCCACATAGCGAGCGACGGTTGCGGCGCCCTTCGACGACTCATCATCGGGGTGGGCATGGAGGGCGAGAATGGTCCTGGTCACGGTGGCGAGTATGGCGTGTCCCCGGGGCGACCCTGACGTCACCAGGCAATCGCCACGGCGGAGGCTCCTTCGGAACAGTCAGGGAGCACCGGACACCAACGGCAGTGCGGGCCTGCCGTCCGTTCGAGTTCGGACCCTGCGGCAATCGCACGTCGCAGAACGACGACCATCGACACGACCGCTTCTTCGACGGTGGTGACATCGGCTTGCGATGGCTGCAACGACCACCGCTCCCCCGTCTTGAGCGATAGGGCCTCGAGCGTCGCAGGGCGTTCCCCGGTTCTCTTCTCCCATGCCATCGCGTAGAACGTCAGTTGCGCGGCGACGTCGTCGCCGAGGTTCGCGCCCGTCTTCCAATCGACGATGCGCACACCGGCATCATCCCGGAACACGGCATCGATCCGCCCACGCAGGACGATGCCATCCCCAACCTCGTCCTCGAATGAGACCTCGGCGTCGACGATGTCGTCCATCGGCACGACCGAGAATCGTCGATAGAGCTCCGACACCTCGGACACGATGTTGCGGAACTCGCTCGGCTTGAGTCCGATGGCGGCGAGCTGGCCGTTGAGGTTGGCACCGGTCTCTTCGCGGCAGGCAGACGGGAGGTCGTCATCGGGAATTGGCCCGACAGAGAGGTGACGTGCGAACAGGCGGTGGGCCAGCGCCCCCCTGAATGAGGCGACCGATGGCTCGGGGTAGACCCCAAGGACACGCGCCAACGCCTGCTGTGGGCACCGCTGGTAGGTGGTGTACAACGTGGCCGACACCGGAAATCGGTCACCTTGGGGAACGTGATCGGGGGTTGCCACCGTCAGAGGGTACGTGAACGGGATGTACGAACGGCGGAAAGCGGTCTGCTATCGAGGTTGCGTTCATATACTCGACCGCGGTCAGCCAGTTGAGCCGGAGCGTTGATGGCCACCTCACGAAAACGAGCAATTCTCTTCACCGCGGTCCCTCTGTTCATTTTGATGTTGCCCCTTTCGATCTACTTCATCGATTCGGCAGCAGCCTCGGACAAGGTGGCCCGCAATGTGACGATTGCCGGTGTCGACGTTGCGCGATTCACCCGGTCCGATGCCGAGCAGGCAGTCAACGAGTACACGGCGAGCCTCATGGGCCAGACGGCGACCGTCTCGGTCAACGACGAGACGTACACGCTCGATCCTTCGGAGGTCGGGCTCACCTTCGACACCGAGGCCGCCATCGACGCCGCCATGGAACTGCAGAAGGACGGAATCACTGATTGGCTGCGAGCCTTCTCCGAGGAACTCGATGTGCCGATGTCGGCCACGATCGATCCCGATCTCCTCGAGTTGAAGCTGGAGGAATGGGAAGAGACCGCCATTCCGAATCCCGCATTCGAAGGGTCCATCGCGATCGAGAACGGTGAGGTCGTGATCGCATATCCCGAGGACGGGGAGGCCATCGATCGCGAGTCCGCCACCACCCGCATCACGCAAGCTCTTCGGACCGGGACGAGTGAGGTCATCGTTCTCACGACAGCGATCGCTCAGCCGACGCTGAATCCTGAAGATTTCGACTCGGCTGCAGCAGAAGCCGAACGCATCATGGCGACACCGGTCACCCTCACCCAGGATGAATATGGCTTCACCCTCAGGGTTGAGCCGAGGGACATAACCCGCTCACTGAGCGCAACAGTCGTCAGGGGCAACCCGTCCGTGATCGAATTCACCTTCGACCATCCCACCCTCAGACCCATCGTCGAGGCAAACCGCGCTTCACTGGAACTCGAGCCCCAAGACGCCTACTGGAAGACGGTCGTGGTGGACGACTTCGAGGACGTCGACGAGAACTACGAAATCAAGGACAGCCCGCAGGAGGGCAAGCCTGGCTTCCCTCCTGACGACACGATCACCCTGATCCCCTCCCTCAGCGGAACGACGATCGACGCCGACGCGGTCGTTGCTGCGATCGAGGCCGCTGCACGGGCAGATGGGTCAGGGGAACTTCCGATCATCGTCGATGCTCCTCCCGCATTCACCACAGAGATGGCCGAGGCCTATGGCGAGCTGTATGAGGTCTCGGAGTTCACAACATGGACACCGGGCACCAACCGCGTCCACAACATCCATCTCATGGCCGACCTCGTCGACGAAACCATCGTGTGGCCTGGTGAAACCTTCTCCGTCAACGAGATCGTAGGTCGCCGCACACTCGAGAAGGGCTTCAAGTACGACTGTGCCATCGTCTCGAGCGAATTGTCGTGCGAAGAGGAACCGGTCAACGTGGGCGGCGGTGTGAGCCAGTTCGGAACCACGATCTTCAACGCCATCTACTTCGGGTGCTATCAGGATGTGACCCATCAGCCCCACAGCATCTACTTCAGCAAGTACCCGGAGGGCAGGGAGGCGACCCTCGGATATCCCAGCCCCGATGTTGCATTCCTGAACGACTCCGAGGCCCCCGTGATCATCCGGGCGTCGTACACGCCGCGGACGATCACTGTCACATTCTTCGGGAACCAGAAGGGGATGACGTGCGGTACCGAACGCTCGGACCGATCCAACGTTTCGTCGCCGAGGCTCGAGTACCAGGTCGATCCTGACGGCGTCGTCAAGCCTGGCCAGGAGAAGGTGAAGTCGAAGGGATCGAAGGGTTGGTTCGTGGTCAACACGAGGATCTTCTACGACCCCTCCGGCAACGAGATCAAGCGTGAGGAATTCCCGTGGAGGTATACGGGTGAGAAGAACGTCATCCTCCTTCACCCGTGTGACACGAGGGTCGGAGGCAACGGCGAGTGCCCCGTTCAGGTGCCAGGCGTCGTCGGGATGGCACAGGATGGCGCAACGGCGGCCCTCACCGCCGCCGGGTTCACGGTCACCGTGGTCACCGTCGACACCGATGATGCGACCAAGGATGGCATCGTCATCTCAACAGCACCCACCGGATTGCAGGAGCCGGGAACGCCGATCACCATCACGGTCGCTCGATTCGTCGGCGGCGGAGGCGATGGCGGCGGCAATGGCTGATCCGCGCTTCGACGAGGCTCCTCATACCCTCGAGCGATCATGACCGGGCGGCGCCGTGCGGTGTTCATCCTCGTACCCCTGGCAATCCTGTTCCTCCCACTTGCTGTGTATTGGGCGGATTCGGCGACATCGAGCGATGAGGTGGCTCGGAACGTAACGGTTTCGGGAGTTCCCGTCGGTGGCCTCATGGAGGCAGATGCCGTGCTCAGCGTCCAGGCCCACGAACTGGCTCTCAAGCAGAGCACTGGCGTATTCACGGTCAGCGGCCAACCATTCAAGCTGTCCCCTTCCTCCATCGGTTTGACGGCGAACACGCAGGGTGCAGTGAATGACGCCATGCGTGCACGTCGTGACGCGAACCCCATCGAGAATTTCCTGTCCTGGGTTGCATCGTTCGGGTCCGTCGTGGACGTTCCCCTCGAGGTCCATTTCAGCAACGACGCCATCGACACCCAGATCGATGCGTGGGAGGCAGAAGCGATTCCGAATCCTGCCTTCGAGGGCTCCGTTGCGGTGGTCGACGATTCCATCGTCAAGGAATATCCGAGGGAGGGCGAGAAGATCGAGCGATCGTCGGCACGTGAGGCAGTCATCTCGGAGATGTCCACCCTCGACAAGCAAGGACCGCCGTTGACCGTCGTGATCGCAACGCCCACTCTCACGAATGAGGACGTTGACGCAGCAGCCGCGGAGATGGCACTCATGATCGACGACGACATCACCCTCCGCTCCAATGAAGTCGGCTTCCGCACCTCGTTCACTGCGAACCAGCTCGCATCGGCGGTGCGGGCCGGCCCGAGCGAGGACGGCGCAACACTCGACGTGTACTTCGACGAGGCAACCGTTCTCGACATCCTCGAACCGCGCCGGATCGAGTTCGAGATCGAGCCGGTTGATGCTGCCTTCGATGTCGACCTCGAAACCAATGCGATCCGGGTGATCCCCGGGAGGAACGGCACAGTCCTCGACGTCGATGCACTTCTGGTCGAGATGAAGCGCGCCGCCCTCGGGGACGGGACGGGTGAGTTCCCCCTCCTCGTCGGTGCCGAGCCTGCGTTCACCACCGACGAGGCCCAGTCATATTCGTCGCTCGGACTCCTCGCCTCGTTCACGACCAACCATCCCGCAGGCGAGGACAGGGTCATCAACATTCAGCACATGGCGCGCGATGTCGATGGCGCCATCGTTCAGCCTGGCGACGAATGGTCCATCAACGACTACGTCGGACAGCGCACGGAGGCCAATGGATACGTGGCCGCGCCGGCCATCATCAACGGCGTCCCCTACTGCTGTGACCACCCAGCGAACATCGGCGGCGGGGTCAGCCAATTCGGGACCACGCTGTTCAACGCTGTGTTCTACGCATGCCTCGAGGATGTCGACCATCGGCCGCACTCGTTGTCGTTCAGCCGGTACCCGAAGGGTGTCGAGGCAACGCTCGGATTTCCGGGGCCGGACGTGAGGTTCAGGAATGACACGACCGCACCCGTCATCATCAAGACTGCCTACACCGACACGAGCATCACCGTCTACATGTACGGCGACAATGGGGGCAAGACCTGTCGAGCCGAGACGGGTGAACCGGAGGAGATCGTCCCCTTCGAAGAGGAGTTCGTCGCCGACGAGGAGGACGTGCTCGTGCCGGGGGATCGCGTCAAGGAACGCAGCGGCATCGATGGCTACCTGATCAGGGTCGACCGCGTCGTCACATATCCCGACGGACGCGAGGAGATCGATCTGAAGCTCACCTGGCGCTACTCCGTACTGTCGGAGCTCTACACCGTGCATCCCTGCGAAGTGACGGGAGAACCACTGAATTGCCCCATCAAGCTGCCTTCGGTGAAGGGCTCGACATGGGCGACCGCCCTCCAGGCCCTCCAGGACCTCGGCATGCTGGCGGCACGGGTCGAAGAACCTGTGGACGACCCCGCCCTCGACAACCTCATCCTGAATCAGGAGCCTGCAGCCGGCGAGTGGGTTGCACCCGGCACGACGATCCGCCTCGTCGTGGGCGTCTTCTCAGGCGACGCGGGGACCGGTGACGGCTGAGATCTGCTGATCGCGCCCGAGTCACTCGTCTGCCCGTTGGCGGCTGGATCGCGAGGTCAGACCGCAGGGTAGAAGAGGAAGAACTCGCCGATCACCTTCGCAGCCGCGCTCGATGCCTCGGACTCCCATCCGCCGGTCCGAGTGGCGACGACCATGTTCTGGTGAACGAAGACCCTCGCGAGCCGATCATCGGATTCGAACAGGTCGCTGGCGAGCCGAGCAGGAAACGTCGACGAAGCCGTCGCAGCCTCGAGTGACGCGAAGCCCTCGCCGTCGGTACCGGTGAAGCTTCGGTTCGTCGAGACGATGAGCGAATCGCCCACTATCCGTTGGTCCTCGATCTCTATGCGTTGACCCACCGCGCCTCCCGTGTGCTTCCGGCCAGCAATCCTAGGCGACGTGACGTCGGATCAGACCGGATGGAGCACATCCCCGGATCCGATGACGTGGAGTTTCATCAGGTTGGTTGACGCCTTCAGGTTCGGCGGTACGCCAGCAACCATCACCACGCCCTCCCCCGGTTCGACCAGGCCATCCTCGAGAAGCCTTGCCTCGGCGAAGGCGATCATCTCGTCTGTCGAGTGGACCCTGTCGATGAGCACGGGAATCACACCACCGTACATCGCCATCCTCCGGTACGTCTCGACGATGGGCGTGAAGGCATAGATCTCTGCGTGCGGTCGATACTTCGACAGCAGCCGTGCCGTGGTCCCTGACTCCGTGAAGGCAACGATCGTCCCGAGACCGAGACGATCAGCGGTGTCGACGGAGGCCTCTGCCGTGGCCGATGCAAACGCTGCCCCCTCCGTCAGGTTCGAAATGTGGGCGGCACGCCCCCAGTCGGCGGACTTCTCGGCTTCTGCACAGATCACCGCCATCGCATTCACCGCGCGTGACGGGTATGCGCCCACCGCCGTTTCCGCGGACAGCATCACCGCGTCTGTGCCATCGAGAACGGAGCGATAGACATCCGTGACTTCTGCCCTCGTGGGGCGTGGCGCATGGATCATCGATTCGAGCATCTCCGTCGCTGTGATCGAGAGCTTGCCTGCGGCATTCGTCTTCGAGAGGATCTCGAGCTGGGCGCGGGGCACGGACTCCAGGGAGAGTTCGACTCCGAGATCACCCCTGGCGACCATCGCTCCGGCGGCCTCTGTGAGGATGTCGTCGAGATTCGTGTATCCCACGGCGGTTTCGATCTTGGCAATGATCGGCGTATCGCCTGCGGCTTCCCTCACCGACCGGATATCCCGACCGGAGTTGACGAACGACGCAGCGATGAGGTCGACCCCGAGCTGCCTGCCGAACTCAATATCGTCCTCATCCTTCGACGTCACGACGGGAACGGTCGTCCTCGCCCCAGGGAAAGCGGCTCCCTTGTGATTGCCGAGCGGTCCTCCGCCAACGACGGTCGCGGTCACGCCATCAGGTGAGATGTCTGTTGCGGTGAGTTCTATCAGGCCGTCGGAGAGGAGGATCTTGCCTCCCGGCTCCATCGCAACGTCCTCGAGATAGGCGATGTAGATGTGCGTCGCGTCCCCGGTGCCTGAGCCAGGGAGCAGATGGACGGTTGCCCCCTGCTCGAGCACGACGTGACCATCGGGGAACTCGCCGACCCTGATCTTTGGACCCTGGATGTCCTGCATGATCGCGACAGGCCGATCCAGGCGATCGGCGATCGCCCTGACCGTTCGGAATCGTTGCTCGTGGTCCTCGTGGGTGCCGTGACTGAAGTTGAGCCGTGCGACATTCATCCC